>CAZAMA010000112.1:0-9572 GCA_964485645.1 uncultured Acidimicrobiaceae bacterium
GTCGACTTTCGCACTCCTCGAATGGGCATTGGGATTGGCATCACTGCCCTACGCAGCCACAGCCAGAGCCTCGACCAATAGATCGACTGTTTGCTCGTTGACAGCCAGTACGCCCGAGTCACCAGTAATTCGCTCGCGCCAGAGGTGGCGACGAAGCTCGGCGAGAGCGTCGGCGAACGACGGCGTCGCCTTTGTTGGGTACCATGCCTTGATGGCGAAGCACGGGCGCTCCCCGCTGATCTTGAGATACCAGATCCACACCGCGCCGTAGAGCCAGAAGGCGAGCCCAGCTGCGCGCTCGGGACCCTTTAGCTTCCAGGACTGGGGCTCTTGGCCGCCGATACCTTGCTTCACCTCGCGGTAGCAAAGCTCGATCGACCAGCGACCGGCATAGATCTCAGCGACCTCGCCCGGTGACATCTGGAGGTCGGTGGTGAAGAAGAAGTCGTCAGGCTCATGGCCGGTGGGGTCACGCACGACGACGAGGCGCACCATCGCGTCCCTGCAGACCCGGTACCACAAGACGTCCCTGGACCAGAGCAGCTTGGTCACCTCGTGGCCCCGCCAATCGAGCTCCACCTCCTGCCAGCTTGTCGCAGCCCTGGCGAGCTGCACAGGTGTGCCGAGGCGGGCGCCCTTCTTCCTCGGCCTGCCACGCCTGTTGGTCCGAGACGGCGGCGCCTCGTACAGCGCAGCGTCACGGCGCATGCGCGAGACCACGGCGGTGCGCTCGAGGTGGTTGCCGGCCAAGGTGGCATAGGCGCCGTCTGCACAGAGCACGAAGCGCGTCGAGGGGAACCAGCCGGCCAGTTCGGCCATCATCTCGGCTGCGAGGGCCGGCATGGTCGGCTCGCCCTTGCGGTGCAGGCGGAGGTTGACCGGGATCGAAATCGTCATGCCACCCCATCTCGGCTGGAGCCCGACGGTGAGCACCACCAGGTTGAGGCCGCGCGCGAACACGACGCGCTTTCTCGTCGATCTCACCGCGTCGCGCCAGCTCCCTGCTCCCTCGACCTTCGGACCGTTGCGGTGGAACAAGGTGTCGTCGAGGTAAAGCGTGACGCAGGAGGGGTCGGGCACCAGCGCGATCACGAGCTTCGCGAGGGCGAGGAAGCAAGCCGTGAGCGACCAGGAGCCGGCCCGGACGAAGCGGTGGTAGGCATCGTGCGCGCCTCGGGTGGACGGGTCCATCACGTCGACCATCGAGACGATGGAACGCCGTGCGGTCGTGAGCGCCCAGGCGGACATGAGCTCGCAGAACAGCCCGAAGGAGGGCGCGGTGAACGCGCCGGTCACGGTGTCGAGCACCGCCCTCCAGGCCTTTTCGGTCGCGCTCACGCCGTTCGCCGCTGGCGGCGAGCAGCGAGGCGGGCGGTCAAGGCAACGATGCCTGCATCAGCGAGTGCGTCGAGCTCGCGTCGGGCAATGTCATAGCGGGCGAGAGCGGCGCTCACCTCCTCGATGTCGGCCCCGGTGAGGCTGAGCGTCCCCGTCCGGCCGGCATTTGGGTACGCGAGCGCCGGGCTCTCGTGGGCATCACCGCTCGCGCAACGACAGTTCGGCTTCCCGCAGCGACGCCGAAGCGTGTAAAGCGAGCCCCTCAGCATCACGAGGCCCTTCTCGGGGTGCGTTCCAATCGGCATCTTGCACTCCTATCTGTTGTTGACCTACCAACAGATAGTCAAGCACAGCGATGCTGGAAAGTGGTGGATTGTGCATGCAGACGCCGCTACCGGCGAGGAGCGTCAGAGGGTCGATGGAGGCTCAAGAGTGCGAAACTCGACCCGCTCAGTGTGAGGTAAAAAAGGTGTGCAAAGATGAGCTTCAGGCGCCGTTCCCCTGGCCTGTGCATGCGCTTGCCGTAGACAACATCAGCATGCTCGCTGCCCATGAGAGCGAGCATTGCGGGCACGAGCTCCGGGGGGTCTTGTACATCCGCGTCGAGAATGACAACCCGATCCCCTCGTGCCTAACGCAAGCCGGCAGTGAGCGCGAGCTGATGGCCATGGTTTCTAGAAAGGTCGACACCAACGATGTGCGAGTCCTCAGAAGCGAGCTCGTAGATGCGCTCCCAGGTCTCATCAGTCGATCCATCGTTTACGAGGATGACCTCGTAGGATGTGTCTGCGACCTGCTCAAGAACGGGCGCGAGGTGTCGGTGCAGCTCATCGAGGACCAAGCGCTCGTTAAAGCATGGGACCACCGCTGATACCGCGCCATGAGTCGCGTCCGTGGTCATCTCTTGCCTATCGGCACGGTCCATTAGTGGCTCTCTGCGCAGGAGTTACTTGCGCTGTCTGCATGTTCGTATAGATCGTCAACCGGCTCCCGTGTTGTGAGGTCCGCTGGAATGTTCACGCTCGGCCAGCAGGCAGGAGAGTGCGGAACCGACGAGTCGATGCCTGCACCGCAGGGTCACTTGACACGGTTCAGCTGGACCCCTTGGACATCGACAACGCCACCACCGGGGGACCAGACCCTCACCTCCAGGCGATCTCCTGTCGGTGGGCTGGAGAAGTCGGCACGTAGCGGTCCCCAGCCCGTGAACTGCAGGTGAGGATAGGAGCGAAGCGCATCGAAGAGAACATGCACTGTCCTTGGTCCGTTAGATGGTGGCAGGCTCTCGCGAGCGAGCAGGACGTTTCCGGTGGCATTCCAGACCTCGACGTTTACCGGCACACTGGAAGCGAGCGTCACTCTCGCGTCATAGCGTCCAGGGGGCTCGCGCCAATAGTCGGTGTCGAAAACGTAGCCGGGCGATGCGCTCGAGCCAAGATACCAGGTGTTTGGCGGCCCAGCTAGCACTGGCACGCCGGAGGCGCCCACGAACGCCCATGCAGGAAGCTTTTGCGGAGGTGCTGGCAGCGTAACGTAGCGGGTGCGAGGCGGAGGAATCCACCGAAAGACCCAGATCCCGCCGTCGCGTAGCTCAAGCTGCGCGTGCATTGACCCTGCAAGGGTGACGACGAGTGCAGCCTGGTCCACAACTGGGTCGGGTTCGACGCCGATCGCCGGTCCGATGATCCACCAGATCTGACGTGCACGCACCGGGATGCGTTGACGTGGCGCTGGAACATCGTAGGCGTAAGGCCGATCGCTGAAACGCCCAAGGAACCCTTGTGATGCGACGACTTCTGCCGTCGGCGGGATCATCGCGTCGGTTCGAGCGAGCGCTGCGGCAGATGCAGCCGGCACGACCTCAAGCCAGGTCGGAACGAGCTGTGGTCCCCAGACGATGGCCCATGCGACAACATCGACAATCGCGAGGGCCGCAAGGCTGAGCACGAGGCGCGGCCATCGCTGATGGCACCGCACGAGCACGAGCACTGATCCGACAGGGAGCACGACGTAGAGCAGCGCACTCTGGAACAGTGGCTCGCTGAAACCTCCTCCGTGGGCGAGCTCGTTCGCGAAAAGAACCGGTATTGCAAGGCCGAGCACCCAGGGCGAGATGATGCCCACGAATCCTCCAGGAGCGAGATTCGCCCAGATGTTCACGCGACGATCCCAGAGCGCTGCAAGGACGCGCGTCGGGTGCTCGAGGATACGCCCAGCGAGCGCGAATATGCTGCTATCAGGGCTTAGGCCCTTCGCGCCAAGGTAGCCATATGCCGCGACGAGACCGATGCCTCGGTCGGCGTGGATGAGGATGGTCAGCAATGCCCAGACGACACCGAGGCCGAGAAGAAGGATGCCCTGGCGTCGCCAACGCCTGCCAGCGAGCACGGCACCGATCCCGAGCCCGACGACGTAGGTCGCGACGACGGTACCGCATAAGAGAGCGAGCCCGACCCACAGCCAGGTGCGTCGCCGATGCTGGTGACTGAGCTCGTAGGCGGCGAGCAAGATGAATGGCAGGCCGACGATTTCCATGTGGAAGTCGAATGAGATGGCCCACCAAGACCATGGGTCACCGAGGAGAAGGACGAGCCCGGCAATGAGAAGGAGGCGAACCCCCCAGCCCGGTCGCGAGGTCCCTGCTCCACAGATCCATCGCCACGCGACAAGCTCGGCTGCGACGAGGGCGACGTCCTGGACGTACAGCAAGACCGGTCCGTGGGGTAAGACAAGCCCGAGCAGTGAGAGCGGCCAGAGCATGAGCTCGAAGTCGTTCTGCCAGAAGAAGATGCCCCGCACGGTGTCGAACGGGTCGAGATGGCCCTGTCCGATCAGCCACCAGGCCTGGTGGTAGATGCTGTAGTCCCAGGTGAGCGCGAACCGTCGCCAGAGCAGTGTGCTCCATATGAGCATCGCGACGCCCTGGGTGACGATCAGTCCAACCCCTGTCCAACCTAACCAACTGAATCGGTGTGGAACTGGAGGCGGGGTCCTTCGGCGCGGACGGGCAAAGTTTACGTCGGCAAGCTCTTCGTGAGGCGCCTCGCTCGTCGAGTCGCTCTCGTCAAGCGGGGCGTGCTTATCAGCACGTTCGACACTTGTAATTTCCGAGTTGCTCATCGGACGGCCGTGAATCTGATCGCGAGGATCTGCGAATATCCGTAGGGGTAGAACTCCGTGCCACTTACGAGGTTCGCCTCGAAGTAGACAGGGTCCTGTGAGACCTGGGTGCCGACGATGTCGAACGTGGCTTCGCCCGAGCTGTTCGTATATGCGGTAACCGGGGTCGCTCCTGGCAGACCGCCATTGACGACAGCTTCGCTGTAGACGAGGCCGAGCTGGTCGTAGATGATCTGACCCAGGTAGACGGGAACGCCTGCCTCGTGGATCGGACGGTTCATCTGGTCAAGGAGCTGCGCAGTCACCTTTACCGTCGTACCGAGCGGCACTGGAGCGTTCACAGCGCTGGGTGTGAGCGCGAGGTGCTCGGTGTCGGGCACATACGGTGTGCTCACGCTCACTGAGGCAGGGTGTGTCGTAAAGGCCATGACGGCGAACCCACCGCCAATCGACGGTTGGGCAGGGTAGTTCGGAGCGCGGAGAGTGTACGTCGCGTGCTCCCCGGGTCGGAGAACATGAGGTCCGTCCGAGACTTGCCAGAACGTCGTCACTGCACCGCCCTCGTCCACGGTGAAGTGAGGATGGACTGCAGCGCTGGAGTCGTTCGTCGCGCGCACCGTGAGCTGCTCGACTGTGGCGAGCTGACCGGTCGTGCGCACCCCGGTGACCGCGACATCGAGCGCGGGACGGGACGTCAGAGCGAGGGCGACCGCAGCGCAAGGTAGCGCGACGCCTACTACGACAAGTGCGCGTCGTCGCACATGGCTGCCTGTCTGCCGGTCCGTTGCAGCGACCGGTGGAGCCCGCCCATCATCGGAGTGGATCGTCTGTGGTGAGGGCTGTCTGCGCACTGTCTGCTCGGTCGTCAGCGCTGCGACGACCATGACGGGAAGGAGCGCCACGAGGTAGCTCCCGAAGGACCGGGACGCGAAGAATAGGACAAGGCTCGCGAGCACGACGGTCACTGGGCGAAGCAGCGGATAGGTGAGGACGTAGCAGGCGAGCAGCACGATGTAGACGACACCTGCAAGAAGGGAGTATGCGGCGAGCGACCCTCCTCCGAGCCGGAGGTACAGGCTGAGGCCGACAAGGCCCTGGCCGGCGGGAACGACACTGCTTGAGAAGGGCGTGAGGACGCCATGAAGCCACGCTGTCGGACTCATCGCGATGTAGGCAAGGTTCGGAACGAGAAATCCAGTCGCCGCGCCGGCGACGTAGCAGCTTGCGGAACGAATCGTCGCTCGCCAGCTCGACGAAGCGCGGGCTTCGAGGACGATGCCAGCGAGGAGGAACGGGGCGACAAGCCACGGCGTCTGCTTCACACACATCGCGAGGCCAAGAAGGACTGGCCCTCGGTAGCGGCGCCAACCGCAGTGGTGGACGAATCCGTTCCACTCGTAGGCAGCACCGATGAGAAGCGGGATGTAGAGCATGTCGGTGACGCCGCCGATGGCGTAGGAGCCGTAGGCGGCGATGCTGCCGATGACAAGCGCTAGCGCACGGACCTCACGTGGCAGGATCACGAACAGAAGCACGATCGAGACACCCCACGCGACCGCGTTCAGCACGACCGCGAGCTGGGTCGACCAGCCGAGAAGGAGGAAGGGGACGTAGGGAAGAAACGCGAGAGCGGGGTAGGAGAGCGAGGTGACCGGTGTGCCGTTCAGGTGGTAGGTAAAGCCATCTGGCGACACCCTGTAAAGCGTGAATGCCTGAGCCATCGAGTGGAGATAGGGGTCAAGCCCGTGCCGGGCGAGCACGGCAGCGTACTGGTCGAAGGCGATCTCGTCGGTGCCGTACGCGGGGGACGCGTGGATCTGCAGGAACGACCATGTGACGTAGCAGCCGACGACGAGGATGAGGGTCGCCCACGCGGCTGCGCCCCGCCAGCGGTGAAGCCGGGTGCTTCTCGCGATCGGCAGCCAACAGAGTGTTGCTGCCACGAGCCCCCAGATGCCAGCGACGATGACGACGGACGCGACCCACGAGTAGGTCGTCACCGACCCGAGGAGCTGGATCGACCAGTTGACGAGGACGGCCCCTGCCGCGGTCCACGACAGACAAGATGCAACCGGCGCCCCATGGATCGTGGTCTGCGTAACGCGAGCCTGTCGTCGCGACCGCGGGGCGGGCAAAGCCGCGTCCCTATTGTCGCTGACCGGGCCGTCCATCGTCATGCTGCTGATGGTCAGGACGTCGTTCTCGCCGGACATGTGCTGATTCGGGTTGTTCACCTGAGCGGACCCCCAGTCTGTCGCGCCCAACATGTGGTGGTCAGTCGAACCGGCGAGCCACAAGATCGTGTGGTTAGTCTGGTCAGATGAATAACCCGATTGCTGATTATCGGCTCGTCGATCCGCTCATGCGGCACAGCCGCGCGCCCGGCGCAAGACAGGTTGCTTACTCACCGTTCGACCTGAGAGGGATCTGCTGAATGTTGCCCACCGTCGGCGTCCCAACGATGTCGTAGAGCGTGCGGCCGTCCGGCGCAACCGCGAGCGCGATGGAACCAGCTGCTGCGGGGATCAGCCGCGTGATCGACTCGGTCACCGTCGAGACGACGGCAATGTTCGCGCCAGATGCCGTGCCTTTCAAGACATAGAGATAACCACCATCAGGTGACACTGCGATCGCGAGCCCCGGGTTGCCCATAGGGAAGGCGGCGATGGGCTTTCCCGAGGAAAGCGAGGTCTGTTCGACGACCCCCGAGCGATCAACCGTCCAGAGCGCAGACTGCGAGGGATCAGGCACGAGACCGATCGCATCGAGCGGTTCGCCGAGGCTCGTGACGATCTTGTCCGATGTCGTGTCGATTACGGTGACGCTCGTCGAGGCCGCGTTGCCGTTGAGGACGTAGAGTGTGACGCCGTTGCTCCCGAAGGCGAGCGCTCGCACGGGAGCACCGACAGCGATCGATCCCTCGGCAGCACCTGTCGTCGCGTTGAGCAGCTCAACCGCTCCGGTGTGGGCTGTCGCGAGCCCGAGGGCAAGGATGCCGGTTGGGGACTGCGCGACTGCCGATGCGCTCGCGCTCACACCGATGGAGTCGAACGCTTTGTCGTCGCTGAGGTCGATGCCCGTCAAGGTCTTCACGTTCGCACTGCCACTGATGACCCAGATCGAGCCGTTGGGCTGGGGATTGCCAGCTGAGAGAAGCTCCTTCGGAGCGGGGAGCACCTTCACCGCCAGATGGCGATGGTCTGCCGACGTCTTGGCGGCGGTGGTTGTTGAGCAGGCAGACGCGACCACACCAAAAAACAAAAAGAGCGTCGCCGGTCCAAGAACTCGCCTCGCTGAGTACTTCCGTACGGCGTTGACGGTCGGTCCTACCTATTCGCGCGATGTCGCGTGGACGCTACTTCGCGAGGACGGCAAACTCGGTGCCAACTCGAAAACGGATCACTACGTGATCGTTGACGACGCGAGCGTGCCCCTTCGGTGCCGGGACGAAGCCATGAGCGAAGGAGGAGTAGACGACGACGTAGTCGAAACGGCTGAATTGCTTGCCAGAAAGCTCGATGGTCGCGAACTTGTTGTCCCCGATGGCACGCCGGTTCTTCTGGAATAACACTCCGAGGGCATAGATTGCCCGGTCACGCATCACGTTCTGCGGGAGGTGCCTGTACTCCCGGATCGTGATCGAGGACAGCGTCGCCTTCGTGACGACGACCTGCTCGCCAAAGGGAGCTGCGCCAGCGGGGATGATGAGACGGAGAAAAGCGTGGTTCACCGTGCCGTGGATCGTCCGTCCGGTCTTTGAGACGGTGATCGCTGTGATCACGCCTCGAAAGCCGCCGGGGACGCCACCGCTCGGGAGGATCGGCGGACCACTGTATGGGCTACCTGCGCCGAATGCCGGAGCTGCCGAGAAAACCAATGCACCTACAGCCATGGCGGCGGCGCAAAGCCCGTGTCTAGCTTTAGCTGTCTTGTGACGGGCGCAACCGCTACCTCGGGATTGTTCCAATGTCGCCTCCCCGCGTCACAGTGAAGATTGGGTGTGACGCGACATCGGTCATACTACGGTGCACGAGCACTCAGCGTCAACTTCTGCTCACTCTCAGTTACTGACCGGGCTTCCGCAGATGGTAGGCATGCGAACAGCGAAGATTGGCGCGCGAGAAGGGGCTTCAGACGCGACGGCCGAATTACTCGCTTTCGGGTTATTCAGCTGACCGGACTAGCCTGAGGCCGGTGACCGGCTCCACTCTTCGCGCAGGGCTTCACTACCCAAGATCGGTGGGTGAGCTCCAGGCGTGGTTCGCGACTGACGAGGACTGTCTGGACTACCTCGACTGGCTGAGGTGGCCGGAGGGGTTCGTCTGTCCTCGATGCGAAAACGCCGGCGGATGGGCCGTAGCCGATGGCCGCTACAAGTGCGCCGTCTGTGGTGCGAGAACGTCGGTCACGGCTGGAACGCTCTTCGACCGCCGACGCACGCCGCTCACGGTCGAGGTGGACGAGACGTACTTCGGTGGCGAGGAGCCAGGACTGCGTGGCGGTCGCCAGAAAGGAAAGAAGGTCCTGGTCGGCGTCGCAGTCGAGCGCAGAGAGCCAAAGGGCTTTGGCCGCTGCCGCATGGCCATCCTCGCCGACGGATCGGCCGACTCGCTCCACCCCTTCGTCACCGCCAACGTCGAGCCAGGAGCGACGGTGGTGACCGACGGCTCGAGTGGCTGCAAGGGGATCGACGCGCTCGGCTACGTCCACGAGCCGCACAGCCAACGCGCCGCCTCGGAAGCCGGTGAGGATGTCGGCGCGCTGCTGCCCGGCGTTCATCGCGTGGCGTCGCTGGCCAAGCGCTGGTATCTCGGGACCTACCAGGGACGTTTCGACGACGCGCATCTCCAGAGCTATCTCGACGAGTTCTCCTTCCGTTTTAACCGGCGGCGGTCGAGAAGCAGAGGTCTCGCCTTCTATCGCGTGCTCGAGCTCGCTGTTGATCACGACCCGGTCCGCTACCGCCAACTCGTGGCCAACCCGCGGCCCAAGCCAGCACCTCCGACGCCGCCGGCGGACGGGGGGCACCCGCCGAGCCTGGACCGTCCTCGAGCCGACCGGCCATGGCGAGCGGCCTGACCTGGACTGGTCCGGTCAGCTGAATAACCCGAAGT
>CAZAMA010000113.1:0-9534 GCA_964485645.1 uncultured Acidimicrobiaceae bacterium
GCTTCGCTCCGCTTTGGCTCAGGTGATCCGGCTCGAACGCGTGGCCTGAGGCTTCCCGCTCTCGACCCGGCCGCGACTCCGGCTGTCGGCGCGATGTGCACCCGCGTCGCCGGGTCGAGCGCGGGGGCCTGGTCAAAACGGTGTCAGGCAGTACGGCGCACGATCGTTCGCGAACATCCGGCCCAGGAGCGGGACAGATCCTGCCCCGAACTGCCTGATGCGCCCTGCCTCGGCGAGATCCCGCGCGGGAACGCCACCCAGATAGATGCTCGCAAGCGATGACACGTCGAGCTCGACGTCCGCATCGGCGTCAGTGCGCGAAACCTCTGCCGCACCGGAGTCATCCTCGACAACCAGGCGGTAGCGGCCGGTGTTCCACCGGCAGAACGGATCGTGCACGTCGATCACAAGGTCGCCGGTCGCGCCGTAGCGGCGGGCTTTGAGGCACGACCCGACTTCGACCAGTCGCACCCAGGTCCGGTCGCCCGAGAAGGTGCAACGGAGCTGGCGGGGCTCGAGCAGGCTCCACCTTATCGGCTCGTCCACGGGTCTTCCGCTTGCGACCAGCTCGACGGTGAGGTCGATACCGAGAATGAAACCCCAGATCGCGGCGTATGCGGCCGGGCTCAGAGTGCATATCTCGTGGACGACGAGGCGATGGGGGCTGTATGGCGTGGGCTCGGTAGGAGCTATCTCGTAGGCGACGTAGCCGTCAATGGAGCCCTCCTGCTCGTAGAGAGCGTAGAAGCGCCGGTTGAGCTCCTCGGCACCTGGCTCCCCGAGCGCCGTGGTGAAGTCGACCTCGGCTCGATCAAGCTCGCCGGCACGCGTGGGAGCATAATCACGGTAGACGGCCGGGAACGCCTCGGCCGCCACCGCGCGCTTGATCAATCGTACTCGTCCGGGCGCCACCTCTCCGATTGACGGTGCCAGCCGGGCGACGCGCTTGTCGATCGTATAGGTCGAACCGAATGTCGCCGGACCGTAGCCGTACCGCCCGTAGATGCCGCCCTCACTCGCATACAGCGCGGCTGCGACCTCACCGCGCGCCCGCAAATCGGCGAGCTGGTACTCCATCAGCGTCCTGAGCCGCCCCTGCCTCCGGTGAGAGGGCAGGACGGCAACGGCCACGATCATCGCGGCAGGAACCCGGCCAAGGCCGGGCACGGTCAGCACGCTCTTCTCCGAAGCGGCCGTGCCCACCGCGACGCCGGCCTCTCTGGAGGCTGCGATCCGATCGAAGGACATGCCCGCCCGGACGAGCTCCTCGAAGCCCTTCGACATGCGAGCGCCGAACGCCGCAGCGTCGATGTCGAAGAAGGTGTCGACCTCGCCGTCGCGGAGGGGGCTGACGTCGGACACAGCCGGGGTCGACCGGCTCACGCCTTCGTGGACCATGGGCCGAGTCTGCCACGGCGACCGCAGAGCCTCCGCCGGACCCCGACCGCTCAGGCCACTGCGTCAGCCTTCGCTCGACCCGGCGGCTGCGCTCCCGTCCGCGTCGGGCGTCGCGGCGTCGCGCTCGTGTCCGATGGTCCTTCGGATGATGTCGACGCGCACTTCGCTCGAGTTCACATCGTCTCCCTGCTCCGCGAAGAGCGCCTGGCGATCAGCTTCGGCTTCGGCGGCTGCGCCGGAGTCCGCCGCGGCCAGACGGGCGTCGATCCCCTCTGCGACGAGTCGCTCGGCTTCCTCCACGAGAGCCTCCACCATCTCGTCCTCAGGTACGACGCGGACGATCTGACCCTTTATGAACAGGTGTCCCCGTTTACGTCCGGCTGCGATACCTAGATCGGCTTCTCGCGCCTCTCCGGGACCGTTAACGACACAGCCCATCACCGCCACCTGGATCGGGAGCTGCCTGTGCTCGAGTGCTGCCTGCGCCGCTTTGGCGACTCCGATGACGTCGATCTCGGCCCGACCGCACGAAGGACAGGCTATGAGGTCGAGACCCTTGCGCTCACGTAGTCCGAGTGCCTCGAGCAGCTGGCGGCCGGCACGTGCCTCCTCGACGGGATCAGCGGTAAGCGAGTACCGGATCGTGTCACCGATGCCTTCGGACAGCAGCGTCGCAATCCCCGCCGTGGCCTTCAACAAGCCGGCCGGCGGTGGTCCGGCCTCCGTGACACCGAGGTGGAGCGGGTGGTCGAACGTCTCCGACGCGAGACGGTAGGCCTCGATCATGAGCGGGACGTTGGAGGCCTTGACGGAGATCTTGACGTCGTGAAAGTCGACCTCTTCGAAATAAGCCAGCTCCATGCGGGCAGACTCGACGAGCGCCTCAGGCGTCGCCCCGCCGAAACGCTTGTACAGCTCAGGGTGCAACGACCCGGCGTTGACTCCGATGCGGATCGGCACACCGCGATCGCGTGCCTCCGCGGCGATCTGCTTGATCTCCTCGGGCTTGCGGAGGTTGCCGGGATTGAGCCGCAACCCATGCACCCCGGCTTCGAGGGCAGCCAGAGCCATCTCGTGGTGAAAGTGGATGTCGGCGACTATCGGAACGGGCGACCTCGGCACGATCCGCGCGAGGCCCTCGGCTGCCGCCTGCTCATTGCAGGTGCAGCGCACGATGTCGGCTCCGGCAGCGGCCAGCGCGTACACCTGGGCGAGTGTGCCGTCGACGTCGGCCGTCTTCGTCACCGTCATCGACTGGACCGATATCGGAGCGTCGCCGCCGACAGCGACGCTGCCGAGCTTGATCTGACGCGTCTTTCGCCGTTCAGCCGTCGCAACCGCAGGTCGTGCCATACAACGAGACTACCTCCGGGCAAAGCCCAACCGGGGTACGGCCCGGGAGGATCCTCCGGCCTCAGCCTCCGGTGAGATGGACTGGTTGCAAGATGTTCGAGTAGAGAGCTCCGATCCCCAAGACGAGCACGAACGCAAGGAACACGTAAGCGAACGGCATCAGCTTCGCGACATCGGCGTGATAAGGCCGACCCCGACGGGAACGGATCCGCTCGTAAACGGCGATCGCGACGTGCCCGCCGTCGAGCGGCAGCATCGGAACGAGGTTGACGACTCCGACGAAGAGGTTGATGAATGCGAGAAATATGAATAGCGAGGACAGGCCGAGACTGTAGAGCTGGGATCCCAGCTGCACGGCACCGAGGATCGACACGATCTGGCCACTCGAGGAACCGCCGCCCGCGCCGGAGCCACCGCCGCCCACGCCAGCCCCGGCGCACCCTTTGGCAGGACTGGAGCTGGCGCTGCCGGCGGAGACGACCTGGTGACCGAAGGCCCGGAGGCCGCTCAAGGAGAAGAAGCTGCCGAGTCCGGAGAACGTCGCGTGGAAAAGAGACCCGAAGTCGCTCGCCGAACGCGGCAGCGAGCCGAAGAGCCCGTAGGTCGCCTCGCGCGTTACCGAGAGCTCGACGCCTATCTCACCTTTGGTGCGGTGCTCGACCACGCCCGACACACAGGACGTGACCGTCGTCGGCGCGGGCGTGACGGCGAGGCGGACCAGATGGCCGCGCCGACGCACCACCACCTTTAGGGACCTTCCGACGTTTTTCGAGATGACCGAGCTGAGCGACGCAAAAGTCGGTGTCGGGCGCCCGTTCACCGAGACGAACACGTCGCCGGGCCTCATCCCTGCAAGCTGCGCGGGTGCGGCATGGTTCCCGATATCGAAGAGGCCCGACACCGTCGGAGCGCTCGTCACCTGAGTGCCGAGGAAGGCGAACACCGACCAGAGCAGCACGAACGCGAGCAGGAAGTGGACGAGCGAGCCGGCACTTGCCACGAGAACCCGCCTCGGAAAGCTTGCCTGCCGGTAGCTTCGAGACTCGTCCTCGGCCGGTACGTCCTCGAGCATCGTCATCCCGACGATCTTCACGTAGCCGCCGGCGGGGATCGCCTTCACGCCGTAGCTGGTCTCGCCGCGGGACACGGACCACAGTCGCGGGCCGAAGCCGAAGAAGTACTCGGTCACCTTCATCCCGCTCAGCTTCGCCGTGACGAAGTGGCCCAACTCGTGCAGCATGATCATGGCCGCGATCGCCAGAACCACCACGAGAACACCGACGGCCCGGAACGCGATCGCTACGGCCACGAACACCAGAATCACAAGTAGCGGCCCCGACAGGGCCCGCAACAGGCCAGGGACCGGCCCGGACGGGTTGGGACCGCGGCGGGACGCGTCGGTGCTCAAGCGGCCCTCTCGCGCCGCTCGACTGCATGCCGAGCGTAAGAGCGCGCCTCGGCGTCGGCGGCCAGGACGTCCTGCACGCTCGACAGTCTCGTCGGCACGTGGTGCTCAAGGACGTCGGCGACGACTTCGGCGATGCCACCCCAGGACAGCCGTCCCTCCAGGAAGGCGCCGACGGCAATCTCGTTCGCGGCGTTCAGGCATGCCGGAGCGCTGTGACCTAGGCGCCCGGCCGCGTAGGCGAGCCCGAGACATCGGAACGTCTCGAGGTCGGGTGGCTCGAAGTCGAGGCTGAAGGCGCCAGTCCACTCGAGCGCGCCGTAGGAGGACTGCAGCCGCACGGGATAGCCGAGGGCATAGCCGATCGGTAGCCGCATGTCGGGATTCGAGAGTTGCGCGAGCGTGGCTCCGTCGCTGAACTCGACCATCGAGTGCACGATGGACTGCGGGTGGACGACGACGCCGATCCTGTCATAGGAGTGTCCGAACAGCTCATGAGCTTCGATGACCTCGAGACCCTTGTTCATGAGAGTCGAGGAGTCCACGGTTATCTTCGGCCCCATCTTCCACGTCGGGTGAGCCAACGCCTCGGCGACAGTCACCTTCCTCAGCTGCTCGAGCCGCCGGCCGCGAAACGGGCCCCCGCTTGCCGTGAGGACCAGCCGGGCCGAATCGGCGGCCGACCTGCCAAGGCACTGGTGAATGGCGCAGTGCTCGGAGTCGACCGGTATCAGCTCGGCTCCAGGCGTGGCCCGCGCGGCCTGCACCACTGGCGCACCCGCGACGAGGGACTCCTTGTTGGCGAGAGCGAGCCGTCGTCCTGCCATGAGCGCTGCCACGGTGACGTCCAACCCCGCGAAGCCCACCACACCGTTCAACACGACGTCGGCCACCTCCGCCATCGACGCCAGCGCCCCCGGGCCGGCGCGGACCTCTGTGCCGGCCGGGAGGCTCGCCTCCAATTTGGCGGCCAGGGAGGCATCCGCGATTGCTACGACTCGCGGCCGCCACTGCCGCGCCTGCTCCGCGAGCTTCTCGACCGAGGAGCCGCTTCCGAGTCCGACAACCTCGAACTGCTCCGGCGCAGTTGCGACGACCTCGAGGGCCTGGGTCCCGATGGACCCCGTCGAGCCGGCTATGACGATGCGGCGCAAGTCGCCCATGCGGCCTCCCTCAGCCATGAAACAGGAGCACGAGGCAGTAGGTAGCGGGAAGCACGAAGAGCAGGCCGTCGATCCGATCCAAGATTCCCCCGTGAGCCGGTAAGAGCGTCCCCATGTCCTTCACCCCGAGGTCACGCTTGACCATGGACTCCGCCAGGTCACCGAGGGGGGCGAGGATAGCGACGACTATGCCCAGCGCCAGCGCGTGAGGGACCGTCCAGGGGTGCATGTGAGCTACCACCGCCACGGAGAGCGCGACGGTGGCGAAGCAACCTCCCAACAGCCCCTCGACGGTCTTGTTCGGGCTCACCGACGGGGCGAGCGGTCGCTTGCCAATCCAGCTTCCGAAGGCGTAACCGCCTACGTCGTAGGCGACCGTCGCGATGATCGCACCGAGGAAATAAGCCAGGCCGTGCCTGTCAGGGAACCTTCGCGGATCGATGAGCAGGGTCGCGAAGCTTCCGAGGAAGCCTATCCAGAAAAAGGCCATCACCGTCACCGCGAAGTTGACCGAGGGGGATCTGCGCGTGACGCCGAGCAGGTACCAGCAGAGCGTGGCCACCACAACAGCGGCGCCGACGATCACGACGCCCTGTGGTCCCTCAAGGTAGGAGGTGGTCGCCGCCGCCGCCACGCCGAGCAGCCCGACCAGCACGGCAGGCCGGTAGCGAGCGCGGCGCAACGCCTGGTAGCACTCGGCCGCTGCGGCCACGAGAACGACGGTGACGAGCGCGAGCACCGCGGGCGGGCCGGCGAGAAAGATACCGAGAACCCCGAAGCCGAAAGCGAGGCCCGTGACGGTGGCGATGACCGGGTTACGTTTCGATGGCCGTCCCCCAGCCGCGTGTACCGGCCTGGCCCCATGTCCGAGCGGCACCTTGTCGTCCGCCCGCTCCTCTTCATGGTCGTGGGTCTCGTGGGGCAAAGTCTCTTGGCCAGATCCGGCACTGGCGCGAGCAGCCGCGGCCTTCTCGTCGGACGGAGCGCTCTTCTCGCGCGGGGCCAGAACGTTGGGATCGTCGTTGCTGCCCGCCGCGCGCAGTCTCGCGACGAGGCCCAGCCGAGCGCGGTGGACACCACGGCTGGCGCGCAATGCCGGCCCTGCGGTCGCGGCGTCGAGCGGCCATGAGAGGTCCGGTCCGGGACCGAGCGCCAACTCGGGGGCGCCCGTCCTCGAAGCTGGAGGCGTCGACCCGGCACCACGGGAAGCGACCGCTGACAGCGCTCCCGGCTCCTCGAGACCGTCAAACCCCTCACGTGCCTCGGGCTCCGTCTTCGGCGGCGTCGAGCTGCGCACCGGGGTCTCGAACTCGAACCCGAATGGGTCCGGCTCATCGATGCTGAGGCCGTGGTCGCCAACCGAGATTCCCTCCTCGGCTATCTCGGCAAACGTGCTGTCGTCATCGTCCCAGTCCGCCTCGACCTCGCGCCAAACCGGGCCGGGGCGCTGAGGGCTCGGCTCCGCCAGAGGGTGCTCGAGGAGAATCCGCGGAACCTCGCGCGTCGGCGGGTCGCGCCAGTCGGGCAAGGCCGGCAATCGTGGAAGCGCTGTGAGGGGGATGCTCACCGAGGGGTCGTCGCCGTAGTCGATCCAGATGTCGCCATCTTCGAGTGCAGCCGGGTCCTCGGCTACGGCGTCTGATGGCGCCGTCCAGGTGACATCTTGGCTCTCGGCAGCCGGCACGAGTCCCGCTGCAACCCCCGCCTCGACTCCCTCGATACGCGCCCTCGCGTGCAAAGGGGGACGCGCCACGACACCGCCACGCGTATCGTCCCCCGGCCGGTCCGGCCCGATCACGTCGGTCTCTGGCGGTTCGTCGCGCTCTTCCAAAATATGGACTCCCTCACCGCGCGAGCCAAGGTCATCCCTCAGAGCTCGAGCAGCTCCTTCTCCTTGGATGCGAGCAGCCGCTCGATCTCAGCGATCATCTCATGTGTGACCTTCTCGAGCTCCTTCTCCGCTCTCTCGAGCTCGTCGGAAGAGACGTCCCCCGCCTTCTCCAGAGCCTCGAGATCATGGCGAATGGCACGCCGCACGTTGCGGACCGCGACTCGAGCCTCCTCTGCCCGGTGGCGGACAACCTTCACGAGCTCCTTGCGCCTCTCGGTCGTCAGCTCTGGAAAGACCAGCCTTATGACCGTGCCATCATTCGACGGGTTGATACCCAGATCGGAGGCGGCGATGGCTTTTTCGATCGCCTTGAGCGCGCCCTTGTCATAGGGTGCGACCACCATGACTCGCGGCTCGGGCACCTGGAAACCCGCCAGCTGCTGCAGCGGCGTCTCTGCCCCGTAGTAGTCGACGCGCAGCTTCTCGATGAGCGCTGGTGCCGCGCGACCAGTCCGCACCGTCGCGAAGTCGGCCCTGGCGTGGTCTACGGCCTTGTGCATCTTCTCCCGGCACTCGTCGAGGGCCGCGCCGATCAACCCGTCAGATTCGGTCGTCACGAGATCAGCGTACCTATGCGCTCGCCCGCAAGGGCGGCCCGGATATTACCTGGCTCCATGATGTCGAACACCAGGATCGGGATCGAGTTGTCGCGGCAGAATGTGATTGCCGTGAGATCCATCACGCGCAGATCCTGGGAGACGACATCCATGAAGCCGATCTCGTCGTAGCGGACGGCGTCCGGCTGCACTCGCGGATCCGCGCTGTACACGCCGTCGACGCCGGAGTGGGTCCCCTTCATGATCGCGTCGGCCTCGATCTCGGCGGCACGCAGCGCCGCCGGGGTATCGGTCGTGAAGTAAGGGCTGCCCATCCCGGCTGCGAGGATCACTACCCGCCCCTTCTCCAAGTGGCGGATGGCACGCCGGCGAATGTAGGGCTCGCAGACCTCGGCCATGTGCACGGCTGAGAGCACGCGGGTCGGCTGGCCCTCACGCTCGATGGCGTCTTGCAAGGCGAGGGCATTCACGACGGTCGCGAGCATCCCCATCGTGTCAGACGTAGCTCTGTCCATGCCCTCACCCGCACCTGTCGTACCGCGCCAGATGTTGCCGCCGCCTACGACGACTGCCATCTCGACTTCGAATTCCGAGCGCGCGGCAGCTATCTCGCGTGCCAGACGGGCGACCGTCGCCGCGTCGATGGTCTCGTCCGAAGCTGCGCTGGCAAGTGCCTCGCCAGAGAGCTTGAGCACCACCCGACGCCACCGCGGGGCTGCTGTCGCCCCGCTCGGGTGTGCCTTTCCAGCGTCTGGCATCTCAGCTGCCGACGACGACCTGCGCGAACCGGCGAATCTCGACATTGCCGTGGCTGGAAAGCAGATCCGAGATCGTCTGCTTCTCATCGCGCACGTAAGGCTGCTCGAGGAGGCAACGCTCCTTGAACCACCCACTCAGCCGACCCTCGATGATCTTGGCGATGGCTCCCTCGGGCTTGCCTTCGTTTCTCGCTATCGCCTCGACGGTCCGCCGTTCGGCCGCAATGACTTCGGCCGGAACCTCCTCGCGACGGAGGTACTCCGGGCGCGTAAAGGCGACATGAACGGCTATGTCGTGCGCAAGCTCCTGGGTCCCCCCGGTGAGCTCTACGAGCACAGCGTTCACGCCGCGCCCGTTCTGGATGTGGAGATAGCTGCCCATCACCGAACCTTCCGGTGCCTCGAACCGCCTGGTCGGCCCGAGCGCGATGTTCTCCTTGAGGGTCACGGCCAGCTTCTCGACCCGCTCGCTCTGAGAGTCGAGTGATGACTGTCCCCCGGCCGCCAGCTCAGCAGCAAGCTCGTCGACGAGCTGAACGAACTCCGCGGACTTAGCGACGAAGTCCGTCTCGCATTCGAGAGCCGCGATGGCACCGACGAGACCGTCGACGACCACGGCTACGGCTCCTTCGGCACGGGAGCGGTCCTCTCTCTTGCGGGCGCTTATCTTGCCCTTCTCCCGGAGCCACTGCTCGGCCTTGTCGAGATCCCCGCCACACTCGACAAGCGCTTCTCTGCAGTCGAGGATGCCAGCGCCGGTGCGCTTGCGAAGCTCGGCCACTTCTTTTGCCGAAAACGATTCCATTGCCCTTCAACCCTCCGTCAAGGTGTCTGTCTCGGCGGCGTCGACCGCGGGTGCTGTCTCGGCGGCGTCGACCGCGGGTGCTGTCTCGGCGGCGTCGACCGCGGGTGCTGTCACCGCATCTGCGACCTCCACCGCGCTCTCGACTCCGGCTGCAGGGTCCTTCGCGACGTCTGCAGGGTCCTTCGCGACGTCTGCAGGGTCCTT
>CAZAMA010000114.1:0-6704 GCA_964485645.1 uncultured Acidimicrobiaceae bacterium
CCGGCCGCACGGGCGAGAGGCGGGGTGCCGGAGCGCCGAGAGCCGGATCCGGGCGACGACCATCGCGGCCGAGGACATCCTGCACGATCTCGGCGCCATCTCGATGATCGGCTCGGACTCCCAGGCGATGGGCCGGATCAGCGAGGTCATCCTGCGCACCTGGCAGACAGCCCATGCCATGAAACAGCGGCGCGGCTATCTTCCCGGCGACGGCCCCGCCGACAACCTGCGCGCGCGCCGGTACGTCGCGAAGTACACGATCTGCCCGGCGGTCGCACACGGCCTGGACGCCGAGATCGGCTCGGTCGAGCCCGGCAAGCTCGCCGACCTCGTGCTCTGGAAGCCGGCTTTCTTCGGCGTCCGCCCGCACCTTGTGCTGAAAGGTGGCGTAATAGCCTGGGCGCAGCTGGGAGACGCGAGCGCGTCGATCCCGACGCCCGAGCCAGTCATGGCGCGGCCGATGTTCGGTGCGACCCCGCGGGTAGCCGCCGCCACGAGTGTCGCCTTCGTCGCCCCCTTGGCACTCGAAGACGGCCTCGAAGAGAAGCTGGCTCTCTCGCGGCGCCTCCTCGCGGTCGGCGACGTGCGGCGTCGCACAAAGCTCGACCTTCCCAACAACGACGTCCTGCCGCGCATCGAGGTCGACGCGGACTCCTTCGCGGTGCGCATCGACGGAGAGACGGTCGAACCCGCGCCTTGCGCCGTCCTGCCCATGGCACAGCGCTACTTCCTGTTCTGAGATGGCGGATCCCGGACCCACCGCGGTGGTACCGCTGCGTGCTCTCAGTCTGCTCCTCGTCGACACGAGGTTGCCCTCCGGCGCGCACGCTCACTCCAGCGGTACCGAGCAAGCGGTGGACGAGGGACTCATCTACGACATCGCCTCTCTCGAGGCCTGGCTGGTCGGGCGCATCAGGACGACTGTCGTGCTCGAGGCCCATGGGGCCGCCTGTGCGTGCGCGTGCGTGGCGCTCGGTCGCTCCGAGCGCAGAGCACGTCTTCGCATCCTCGCAGACGAGATCGACGCCCGCATGATCTCAGCCGTCGCTCGCACCGTCTCCCGGCTCCAAGGTGCCCAGCACGCGCGTGCCCTGCTCGCCGTGGTGCCAACCGCGAATAAGCCGCTGCTTTTCGAGCTCGGGCCGACCCCGCACCTTTGCATTGCCGTCGGTCTCGCGGGCGGCGCTATCGGGCTCGACCCTTGCGATGCCGCCGTTGTGGTCGGATACCAGGCGCTTGCCTCCGCGGCCAGCGCCGCTCTACGCCTGCTCGGGCAAGACCGCGCTCGTCGCAAAGCTCTGCCGGGAGCTTCGTGGCACGCTGCAGCTCGCGGTCGTGACCAACGACATCTACACGACAGAAGATGCCGACTTCCTCCGCGACGCGGGCGTCCTCGACGTCGAGAGGATCGTGGCCGTCGAGACGGGTTGCTGCCCGCACACGGCGATCCGCGACGACATCGCCGCGAATCTCGATGCCGTCGAGGAGCTCGAGCGACAGTTCGCTCCGCTCGACCTCGTCCTCGTCGAGTCCGGCGGCGACAATCTCACCGCCACCTTCAGCCAGGGACTCGTCGACCGCCAGGTCTTCGTCATCGATGTCGCGGGCGGAGACAAGGTGCCGCGAAAAGGAGGACCGGGCATCACGCGCGCCGACCTGCTTATCGTGAACAAGATCGACCTTGCGCCACTGGTCGGGGCCGACCTCGAAGTGATGGCCCGAGACGCTGCAGCAAAGCGGGGAGACCGCCCGACTGGCGCTTCGGTCGCGCGCCGCGGCCATGAGGGTGCCACCTCGCTCTCCACGACGAGCGCTCGGGTCGGTGACGGCGCGACGCTGTGCTGGCTCGTCGAGCCGGGGATCGCGACTGGCGGCTCGCGTCACGTCGCAAGGCTGGGTTTCGAGGTCTCCCCCACGGCGCGCTTGTGCTGGCGCGAGGAGGTGGTGCTCGGCCGCGTCGGCGACGACAAGCCGGGCAGCTGGAGCTCGCGGATGCGAGTGGTGGTCGGGGGGCGGTCGTTACTCGTCAACCGCCTCGACCTCGGCCATGAAGCCCATACTTGGCGCTCTCCCACCGTGGTCGCCGGTGCCCGCGCCTTCGTTGGCATCACCATCATCGACCCCACCCTTGGAGAGGATCCATCGGGACTAGGCGACCAAGCTTCGGTCGCAGCCGCGCAGGGAGTCGTCTGTGCCCTCCCAGGTCCAGGTCTCGAGCTCATGGCTTGGGGTCGAGAGCTCGATGCCGCCAGGATGGTCGCTGGGCTCCTTCTTTCGCGCCTCGAGATGCCCTGGCTGCCCCGCGAGCTACTTCCGGGGTGATGTGCCATCTTCGGCGGGACGTGGCTCAGCGAAAGGACGCGAGTTCCAGTGCTCATAGCCAGCGACCACGGTGAGAGCGTGCGCCACTCCCCTTTCCGGTCGAGGCAGCTGCGACAAACTTCTCCGCCGGGCCGGGGTGGCCACCCAGGTGGAGACGTAGATAGCAAGCCAACAGCCAAGGCGTCGCAAACCCCGCGAGCGTCTCGCTTCCTCTCCCTTGCATCCGAAGAGCCGAACCCGCTGGCGCCACGGAGGAGTAGTGGAACTCATGGCCCCGAAAGGTATCTCCCTTCGCTCCTATCGGGCAGTCCGCCAGGAGCTGAGCCGTCCGGTATCCGAGGGTGAGACGGTCGGTCATCTTGCCATCGGTCGGGACCAGCCCGCTCAGACGGTGGCCGTCAAGGGAGCGGGCCAACCAGCGGAGGCCCCCACACTCTGCCCACACGACGAGCCCTTTGGCGACGTTGGCTCGCAGGTCGTCCCGCAGCGATGTGCTGCCTGCAAGATCGGCAGCGTAAACCTCCGGGAAACCGCCTGCCGCGTACCCTCTCTGTCAGACTGGTAGTTGCCGCCCCATTGGGGTTGAAACCATGAGAGGGGGTTCGACGCGGGCAGCCGCCTCAAGAGCCCCTTCGCCCGAGCCGTGTTCCTGATGTTCCTGATCGCCGAGGTACACCCGTTCGGCGACGCCAACAGCAGGATTGCGAGGATCATGATGAACGCCGAACTGGCGACCGCGGGCGAGGTGAGGATCATCGTGCCGACGGTGTACCGCAACAACTACCTCTCCGCTTTGAGAGGAGCGACGCACAACTCGAGCTTCTCGGCGCTGAGGGCGATGCTCGCGTTCGCCTGGCGTTGGACCGCACGAGTGAATTTCACGGACCGGACGCAAGCCGAGGCAGACCTGATGAGAAGGAATGCCACACGCGACAGCAACGGAGCCGACAAGCCGACGCTTCGGCTATCCGAGGCCTTCCACGATCCGGATCTCGCGCGTCGCTCCACCGTCGAGCGCGGCGAGCGCTTCCTTGTAGGCAGCGCTCTCATGAGCCGCGTGCGCGGCCTCGACGTTCATGAATTCGATCAGGACAGTCCGATCGAGCTTCCCGCTCTCAAAGGCGTAGGCGGCAATACCTCGCGCGAGGAAGCGGCCGCCGGCTGCTTCGACTGCCGGACCCGCGAGCACTGCGTATGCAGCCAACTTGTCGGGGTCATGGACTTCGGAGTATTGGGTGATCCAGTAGGCCTTCGGCATATCGACACCTCGTAGACTCTCGCTCGATGGATTGGGAACTCACCAGAGCTATGTTCGCCCGCGTCGCCTACAAGGGCAACCCCAGCGGGCACGGGCGCTTCAGCGCGAACGGCTCCGGTGTCGTCCCAGCCCTCGACCCCGGAGGAACCAGCACTCGTTTCTTGTCCGGCCATCACCCCTCCCGATCAGCAAACTTGGTGGGGATGCCCAGTGCTCGATGGATGGATCCTTGGCCGAAAGCGACCCAGCCCTGGGGTACACAACTCGACGCGCACCCGGGGAGTTGGGACCGAGCGTCAACTTGCCCTTCGGTACGCACCTACAGCGAGATACACGAAGACGACGGCAATTCCCACCAGCCATGCCACGCTTTGCCACGCGTGTAAAGCAAGCGGTCCACCAAGGGCCATCGAGCGCATTTCGCTGATCACTATCGTCACTGGCTGGTTCTTCGCAAACGCCTGAAGCCAGCCGGGCATCGAGGTAATAGGAACGAAGGCAGAGCTGACGAAGGTGAGTGGGAACAGCCACACCAAGCCAAACGAACCAACCGACTCTTCGTCCTTGATGGCCAATCCGACGTACGCGCTGACCGTGCAGATGACTGCGCCGAAGGCGATCCCGAGGATCATCATCAAGATCGCGGGCCCGACGCCATTTTGAAATCGGAAGCCCACCGCGTAACCGACAGCGAGGATCACGATCACCGTAACGGCTAGTCGCACCGTGTCGGCAACCAGTCGGCCGACAAGCACGGCCGAGCGCGCCATCGGCATCGCGCGAAAGCGATCGATTACGCCCCGTTGAAGTTGGCGCGCAAGGCCAATCGCCGTGGCAAAAGAGGCGAACGCGGCGGACTGTGCGATGATCCCGGGCATGAGGAAGTTCACGTAGCCACCCGGAACCTTGACTGGGATCGCACCGCCAAACACGTAGCGGAACAGCAGCACGAACATCACCGGCTGGATGACGGTGAAGAAGATGTACGAAGGGTTCCGAAGCCACACCATGAGCTCGCGCCGCGTGAGTGTCACGACGTCGGCAGAGCCGAGGTGGAGACGTTGGGCGAGTGGGGGCGCGGGCGTGTCGACCGCGATGTAGGGCGATGGCGCCGTGGTCATGTCGTCTCCTTCAGGAACCCGCGTGCTTGCGGCGCGCCGATGACTGGTCGCCTGGCGCTTCAGTGGTGCCGTGGCCGGTCAGGGATAGGAACACGTCGTCGAGCGAGGGCCTGCGGATGCCGAGCCCTTCGGTTTGGACGCTGATGGCGTCGAGCCGGCGGACCGTTTCGACGATTGCCTTGGACCCATCCGATCCGACCGCGAGGCTGAGTCGACCGCTTTCTTCGTCGAGGACCGGTTCGGTGTCCGACAACGAGCGGACAGCGGTGGCTGCTTCATTGAGGCGGACGCGATCGATAACCGTGAGCTCGAGAATGTCGCCACCGATCCGGTTCTTTAGCTCGCGCGGCGTTCCAGCGGCGATGACCTTACCGTGGTCGACGACGACGATATTGTCCGCCAGCTCGTCGGCTTCCTCCAAGTACTGGGTCGTGAGCAAAAGCGTCGTACCACTGGAGACCAGTTCTCGGATAACCGACCACATCTCGAGACGGCTGCGAGGATCGAGCCCGGTTGTCGGTTCGTCGAGGAAAAGCACGCGGGGGAGCGCAACGAGGCTGAGAGCGAGATCGAGCCTCCGCTGCATGCCACCGGAGTAACCCTTTGCCGGACGGTCGGCCGCCTCGGCGATGTCAAAACGTTCGAGGAGCTCGTTTGAGCGAGCTCGTCGAGTGGCCCGGTCGAGATGATAGAGCCGACCCATGATGTCGAGGTTCTCGCGTCCGGTCAGCTCCTCTTGGATCGCGGCTGCCTGACCGGCGAGGCCGATGACATCTCGGACGGCCGCGGGCGAGCGTGAGACGTCACGACCCTCGACGAGTGCACGCCCCCGGTCAGGGTGGAGCAGCGTCGTCAGGATTTTTACAGCCGTAGTCTTGCCGGCCCCGTTTGGGCCGAGGAGGCCGAGAACTTTCCCGCGTTCAACGACGAAGTCGATGCCGATCAGGGCGCGGACCTCGCCGAAGGACTTGTAGACGTCCTCGACCACGATCGCCGGGCCGTCCCAAGAACCGGTCGTCGCCGTGGTCCGGAGCTGCGTCATAGAACCTCCCTGAGATCGTGAATCACACGCCCAATTCGGGCGGTCGTCGTCGTTCCTGCGCCAGTCGGACCGGCCGGGGTGACGACGGTATCCGCAGCTACCCTTAAGTCGACTTGGTCCAACACCACAACGCCGGCGAAGGTCTTGCACAATCCGGTCACAGCAACCGCGATTGGAGTCGCCGCGTTCATCGTTCTTGTCCTCGAGTCGCCGCTTCGGGCAGATCTCCCGACGCGACAAGTGCCATGCGACGCTCCTTCCAGCGCTGCTGGATAGTCCGCATCTCTTCGAAGATCAGGTCCGCGAGCGCCGACATCTGGACGAGCACCGCGCGTCGCTCGACCGAGGCATCCCGCAGGAGCTCGAGACCTTCGAGCGCGAGGTCGCGCAGTTCCTCATATTCGGTGATGTCCATTCCCATGGCCTGAGGTGAGCTCAGGTCGATGCGGACGCGGTCCATTCGCTCACCCGCAGCGCGCGAGCGCTGGATAGTCCGCGTCGTCTCCAACACCTTCACCGCGCCCGCGATCGAGCTCCGACTCGCGAGGAGCGCTTCCGCGAGATCGCCGATGCTCTGCTCGGGTGGATCGCAGACTGCGAGGTAGCCGAGCAAGCGACCGACCATCGGGGGGAAGGCGTAACGACGTGCGTAGAACCTGCCGACGTGATCGGCGTAGGTGATCTCAGCAGCGGTCGGCATAAGAACAGACTACACATATATCGCGGAGATCATACAAATCACTGTTATTTCAGCTTCATTATAGATCGGACATCGAGTTTCGACTGGACGTCGACACTCGTTCGCTGCCATGTACGTCGACAAGCCCGCGTACGGCTTCATGGACCTCACGGCGCTGGTTCTGTTACGTGCCCTCAAGCGAACCGGGACGACGATCAGCGAACCAAGGATTCGTGTCAGCATCGAGACCCCCGGCGATCTCGGCGTCTCCACTTCGACGCC
>CAZAMA010000114.1:6804-9503 GCA_964485645.1 uncultured Acidimicrobiaceae bacterium
CGCGATCAGGGGCGACGCCCTGATAGATGTCGAGGAAGACCGAGAGCGTTCGGTGACCCGACCACCGCTGGCAGACGACGGCGTCGACGCCCTCCCGGAGCCACCACGAACAAGCGGCGTGGCGGAGGTCGTGGCGCCGGAGTCGAGACAGTTTGGGTTGACGAGGATCGTTGGGCGGCAGATCCTCCCTCCGGGGGAATACCTTCGACCGAGCGGGAGCCCATAGATTCCGGCCGAACATGTCGTGGTCGAACGGCCTGCCGCTGCGATGGAACACCAGCCCGCCAAGGCCCTCCCCGTACAGCTCCCGGTGACGCCGGAGCTTGGCGACCAGCGGTGGTGGCACCGGCACCCGGCGGCTCTCCGTCACGTCTCGATCCTTGAGCGGCCCCCACTCCGGGTCCTCATAGGGGTCAAGCCAGCGCTCCGACGTCGGGCGGTAAGTGCGCCTCACGACCAGCCACCCTGCCTCGTGGCCAACGGGCAGCTCGATGTCATCCCAACGCACGCCGGCCACCTCACCCCAGTGCAGCCCACATAGGGCCATGACAAGCACACAACATTCGACAATGCGACCCCAGGCGCCCTCGGTCGCGCACGCCTCGGCCAGCTCCAAGGACTGGGGCACGCTCAGCACCATGTCGGCATCGACCGCCAAGCCGGCTCGGCCGTTCACCGTCGCCGACTTGCCCCTCACCTTCCGGCGAGTCCGGGCCGCCGTTCACGGGCTGTGTCCGATCGCCACGTGTCCCGGTTGAGGGCCCACGTCCAGCATCCCTTGAGTGGCTGGAGAAACCGCGTCATCGTTGCGGGCGACACCCGCGTGCCCTCGTCGCGCTCGCTCGTCTCGTAGCGGGCGACGAACCCTTCCACCTGCGTCGACGTCAACATGTCTGCCGGCGCCGAGTGCGACTCGAGCCATGTCCGCCCGGCCCGCTGCCGGTCGGTTATGCGACCCGCCAGGTGGTCGGGCAGGAAGCTGGCCGACCTGAGGAAGTCCGCCACCGCCTCTGCTTCAAGTCCGTCTGGCGCGGCCCCAGCGACGAGCAGCCACCGCCTGGCGCGGTTGAAAGAGCGAGCGGCGGCTACCTTGGTCGCGGGCTCCCACTCGGAGTGCTGACGGAAGTACATCTCGGTCAGGTCGAACACCGTCAGCAGTCCCGGCACCTCGGGCACCTCGGGCACGACGGGCACGACGGGCACCTCGGGCACGACGGGCACCTCGGGCACGACGGGCACCTCGGGCACGACGAACTGCTTCGAGCCGAGATCGAACGGCAGGCCCCGAGCGACCTCGCGGTCCGCCCGCTCCTTCCACACTTGAGCCGGGCCGGCCTTATGGAACCGCTTGAGCCACTGGACCCCGTCCACTTTGCCCTTCACGTGCCAACAATCGGCCCGCCGGTGACATACCTCCCCGGTGGAGCGGTCGGTCACTCGCTTGCTCGTCGATGCCTTGACGATCCACGCCGAGAAGGTCTTCGGTGGCCACGGGTCGGGATAATCGCGAGCCATGAAGGCCCTCCTCGTGCGAGACGCTCAGCTGGGCCAGCCAGTCACCGGAGGCTGCGACCGGAGGCGGTCGTATCAACTCGAGGTTGATTAAGGGTTGAATCGGATGGGTCTGGGTGAATCAAGCCGTCCGGTGAGGCGGCCTTTGGGGCACTGTCCAGCGGGCCTGAGCGACCGGCCATAGGCCGGTTCCACCGTGCCACAAAGGCCTGTATATAGGGGCTTTTCGTGCTCCTACCCCGGAACTCCCAGGCGGCGTCGGAACCGACTAGAGTGGCGGGCAAGGAGAGGTGCGAGAGCGGCCGAATCGGACTCACTGCTAATGAGTTGACTTGGGAAACCGGGTCCGGGGGTTCAAATCCCCCCCTCTCCGCTCAGTAGCTGGCCGCGACAATCATCGTTGATTGTCAAGCCGCAAGTGCCGGTGGGCCCGTGAACAAGCGAGCGACTGAGGCGACGCCACCATCGAGCCGATGACGAGCGCCACCTCCGCCAGGCAGAGCAAGACAACGACGCTCCGGTGGGGCCACCCGATGCCAGCGATCCCGCTCAACACCAACCACGACAGCGCGAGCTGGTACCAGGCCATGAAGAGCGACCCAAGCACTGCACTGGCTCCAAGGAACGCGGTCGAGTCGAGGGCCCGCAATCGCCTGCTGGCTCTCAGATCGGTGATCGTCACAACCCCGCCGCCCCAAGGACTCGTCGCCGTCCACGCCGCGACGGTATGGGCACCGGGCGGAAGACGTGCGGCGACGCCATAGCCCGCGTAAGGTGAGGGTGGCGCTGGCGGCAGGGGCCCGTCCTCGGTCACGCCGGTGACGCCAGCAATTTGCGAGATGGTAGCGACTCCCAAGTCATCTGAGCGAGCTAATCGCGCCGTACCGACCAAAGCGACCGCTGGGCTCGGCTACCATCACTCTGTCGTTTGAGAGCGGGCGCAGCCGCACTGGGGTGCACTGCTCACGACCGGCCGGCGCTCGTAGCTCAATTGGAAAGAGCATCTGACTACGGATCAGAAGGTTGGGGTTTCGAGTACCTCCGAGCGCGCTGAAAGTACCTGTTGACACGCTCGTTGACGAGTTATAGGGCCTCCCGGTGATCCGCAGGAATCAGTAGCAAGGGAGCGGGCGATCGGGTCAACAGCGGGGGAAACGCCCTGTTCGAGCACGGCTCCGTTGGCAAGA
>CAZAMA010000115.1:0-9442 GCA_964485645.1 uncultured Acidimicrobiaceae bacterium
GGCGCATTGCTCTCCTTTCACGGGGTGTCGTTCCTCCCCCGCTCAACGAAGGCCGGGACCGAAGACCCGGCAAAACACACTGTCGTTCACTATCTAACTGATTAGGGAGAGACGCTCAACGAAGGCCGGGACCGAAGACCCGGCAAAACGGCTGCCCGGCAGGCCACGCAGCGGCAGCCGCTGGCCGCTCAACGAAGGCCGGGACCGAAGACCCGGCAAAACCAGGCGAGCTAGCCGGCCCGGCGCTTGGCGACCTCGGGCGCTCAACGAAGGCCGGGACCGAAGACCCGGCAAAACGACCGCCGGAGCCTGAGAACAACGTGTGGCCCGAGCGCTCAACGAAGGCCGGGACCGAAGACCCGGCAAAACCCCACTCACCACCCACCGTAGCGGTATTGTTTAAACTCCAACGAACTGCCGATGCTATCGTCACGCTGAGTGGCCGACACTCCAACTGCTTATCCAGATTGCCAAGGATCACCGCAGGTCCAAGTTTACAGTAGCCAGTGCTGGCCTGGGTCGCGATGTGGCGGCCGACCGAGTGATGTTCGGGCATCGACGAGCGAACCATCGAACCGGTAGAGGTTAACACTGTCGGTTTCGTTGTCAATGATCTCTGTCAGTTGACCCGTGAGACGTACAAGGGCAGCGGGGCTCAGCCGGCACTCGAAGACAGAAAGCTGGACGCGAACGCCGAAGCCTTCGCAGACCTTCGCGACACGGGCCAATCGCCGCGCACCCGCACGGGTCGTCGTCTCGATGTCGTAGGTGAGGAGCACATCCATCAGCTGGCGAGAAGGAATGGCGGGTAGCCGGGCAGGTCGCCCCGGAGGTGGCGCGCGAGCAGGACGGCCTGGACCTGCGGCAGCATCGCGCGGGGCACTTGGCGCCCGAGCAGGACGTGCTCGACGTCGGCACTCTTGAACTGCTCGTAAGCGTCGAGCACGAGCTTGCGGCTCTCGTCGCTCAGGTAGCAGGCCCCGCCGGCGGCGTAGACGAAGCTTGCGGCCGATAGCCGCTTCCGCGTGAGCAGGGTGACGACGAAGCGGTCCGCATACGAGGGCCGGAGCTCTTCGAGCAGGTCGAGCGCGAGCGCGGGGCGGCCCGGTCGGACGCTGTGGAGGTACCCGATCTGCGGGTCGAGCCCGACGCTTTCGAGAGCACCGACGATCTCGGCGGTGACGAGGCCATAGGTGAAGCTGAGAAGCGAGTTCACCGGGTCCCGCGGGGGTCGGCGGTTCCGGGCGAGGAACGGAGTGGACACCCGAGCTGCCTCGAGGTGATGGCCGAGCCCGGCGAAGTAGAGCCGTGTCGCCTCGCCTTCGATCCCACGCAGACGGTCACCATCGGCCGCAGGGACGTTGCCGATGCGCTGTGCGATGCGGGCCGCGAGGTCCTCGAGATGCGAGCGTTCGAGGTCACCGGCGTCAAAGGACCAGCGCTTGAGCATTCGTCGGCAGTTCTGGAGCTTGCCGGCGACGATCGTCTGGGCGAGCGTGCGGCGGTGATCCTCGTCGTCCGCGGCACGAAACTGGGCGAGGCGGAGGTGCACGTTGCCACTCGTCGGACCACCGAGCACGAACCGGATCCTGCCAGTCCGAGAGAGAGCGCTCACCCGGATGTGGCGCCGCGAGCATTCGGCGAGCACGTCACTGCTCACCTGGGCGTGCCCGAGCAGCACCACCGCCTCGATGGCCTCGAGCGGCACGCGGGTGCGCGTGCCGTCGCCGCCGTAGACGAGGAGCGCCTCGTGCTGAAGTCCGACGCGTGCTCGATGGTCGCTGACATACAGCGAGGTCAGGAGTCGCACGAGAACACCTCCTCGAGGTGGCGCGCGACCCGTGCGGGATGCGCGGTGAGAGATGGCTGGCAGACCTCGACGAGCTGGCAGGTCGTGCACCGCTCGTCGTCGTCGGCCGCCGGCGGCAGGGTGCGAGACGTCAACCAGCTGCGTACCTCTGCGATCACCGAGTAGGTCCGCAGGCGCAGCTCCTCGTCGAGTGCCACCTCGACGCGCCGGCGTGGCGCGCCGAACCAGAGCGCGCCGAGCTCAACTCGCCGGTCCGTCATTTCTTCGATGCAGAGCGCCTGCGCGCAGAGTTGGACGTGCGCGGCGTCTCCGTGACGGCGGCCCATCTTGTACTCGACGGGAGCGAGGGTCCCGTCGTCACTGACCTCGATCGCATCGGCGCGCCCGGTGAGCCCGAGCTGTTCGGACCAGAGTGGGATCGACCGCAGGACGAGCCGGCCTCGCTCGACCTTGTGCTCGGCGGAGTCGACGCGACGGTGGCCAAGGTCACCCCGGGCAGTGTGCTCGCTCTCTACCCAGATCCCGTCGACGTGGACGAGCGCGCACTGGCGCGGGCAGTAGACGTGGTGCTCGAGAGCAGAGATCGCGACAACAGGCTCGATGCTCACCAGAGGCGCCGGGATCCAAAGCCTCGCGTCGCGTCGGCTGAACCCGTGGGTCGGTAGGGGACGGCCTCGAAGATGGCATCGACACCGAGCCGCTGCGTCACATTCCTGTCGAGCCTGCTTGCGTAGACGGCGGCGAGGAGAGCGTCGACAGCGAACCTGTCGAGAGGCGCGTGCCACACGGGCCAGCAAAAGCGGGTCCGTCGGGAGCCTGCGTCCCATCGCCAGCCGCGCGCTACTGCTCGCGTACCGTCACCGCGGACAGGGAACAGCGCAAGGCCATAGAACGCAAGGCACTCGATGACAGGATCGACCCTGTTCTGCCCAGCTCCGAGAGCCGCAGCAGGCAGGCGGCGATAGTCGAAGCCAAGACCGTTCGCGTCGATTCGCGCCCCTCGACCTGCAAGGCTTGCGGCAATGGTGCAACGCAGCTCGTCGGCCACCCCGAGAGCTTCCCGGCAGCGAACAAGTCGTGTCCACAGTGTCTCGCCATGCGGTGCAGACGGATCGAACGGGCTGTGGGGCAACTCCTTGTCGACGTCCCGCTCACCGAGATCGGTCAGCGACGACGAAAGGCTCCAGTCACGCGTTGCTCGTGCCGTCGAGGCAGCCTCCCGGTACGAATCGACGCGGACCTTTCGTGACAACCTGGATCGCGCGATCGCAAGCTCATCGAGATCCTCTGTCGCCGGGAGCGCCTCTGTGAGGGCCTCGGCGAGGTCACGGCCATCCTCGATCTCGATGCAGGCGACGGGTGTCCCGTCTCCCTCGAAGGCCACACGTGCCGAAGGCAAGAGCACGCTGACGCCGAGAGTAGCGAGCCAGCCGTTGAGCCAGTCGCCCGTCAGCCCGGGTGCGCGGTGCGTGGTCGCCATCACGCCACCTCGACGACAGAGGAGACAGCATGATCGGCTTGGCGAAGAACCGCCTCGAGCAGGCAGAGGCCCCACAGTCCATATCGCCGACAGAGGCTGTGGAACCGCCGGGGCTGGTCCCAGTCGACGAGCGCGAGGTCCCCCGATGCCGAGACCGAGTTCCCGTTCATCTCCGCGCGGACCTGGACGGGAGCGTCGTCGACGACCGGCCAGAGAAGTGGTCGACCGTGGCCATGATGGCTGAGCACAAGATGCACGACGAGATCGGCGTCGACGGCCTCGTCTCGCGCCTTGTCGAGCAGTGCCATGATGAGCCGGGCGCTGATCGCCTCGTGACGGCCACCTCGTGGCCAGCTCGACGCGAGCCGCCCGGCTTCGATGCGCTCTCGGCGCGCGCTCGACTTTGCGACGAGCTCTGTCGCCTCGCCGTCGGGATCGAGCCAGCGCTGGAAGCGCGGGTCTGCCTTACCGAGGTCGTGCGCACATCCAGCGAGGCGCACCGCCGCGACGAGCGCCTCGTCCAGCCCGAGCCGGGTCGCGATGCGCGCAGCCGTCTCCCCGACGCTGCCGAGGTGCTCCTGGAGAGCGACCGATGTCGCCTCGAAGCTCAGCTCCTCGAAGGCGTCCGCCCTCACCTGCGGGCCAGATCGCACTCTTGTCTCGCGTCGAGCGAGCAGGTACGCAACATCATCGTTGGCACGGACAGGGCGCGGCTCGAGGTGATCGAGGAAGGACGCCCACTCGCCTGGCACCATCGCCTCGTGAGCCGCGAGTCCTCGCAGGACGTTAAGCAGCCGTTCTATGACGTCAGTCTCGGCCTCGAGGTCAGGTTCATCTGCGAAATCGTCCAGCTCCGCGAGGAGAGCTCGTACGTCGCTTGGATCGGTGCTGCGGGCAAGCAGCGCTCGGATCGCCTCGACGGCGAGCGGGAGGATTCCGGCCCCGAGAAGCCCGACATCGAGGACGGTGTCGCTCGCGTCCGGGCTCCAACCTTTGTCGTCGTAGAGACCCGTCGTCGCCGGCAAGACGATGACGTCGCCCGGCGCGAGCGCTGCGACAGCCACCGTCTCGAGTGATGCAGCGTCCCGGTCGAGACGCCGGACCGGATCGAGGCCCCGCCGCACGAGAGCGTCTCGCGCCTCTCGTATCGGAATCTCGACGGATTCGATGTCACGAACCGAAGGCACGAGCCGAGTGCCGTCTTCGGGAAGATGCGCGCGCCAGCACAACGAGAGGGTCGCTGTCGGCTCCTCGAGACCAGAGTAGAACAGCTCGATCGGCGGCTCTCCTGGCTCTGGAGATGTCGTCTTTGCATACTCGAACAGGTGCTCACCGAGCAGCTCCGCGGCCCGTGGTGGGAAGTCGGCCGGCTCTCCGAGAACGTCCGCGATCACTGCCGGCCCTAAACCGAGCTCGGTCTCGCCCCGCTCGACAAGCCGCGACCAGACTGCTGTGGGCTCGTCGCCGTAGACAGGGTCGTCGCCGTCGCGCAGATGGCAGATCACCGCAGCGCTGTGTGGTCGATCGCCGAGACGATCGAGGCGTCCGAAGCGCTGGGTGAGGGCTCGCACGCTCGCAGACTCGCTCACGAGAGCGTCGAAGTCGAGGTCTGCGCCGACCTCGAGCGTCTGGGTTGCGACGACGACGAGCGGCCGCTCGCGCACCTGCTCGGTGTTACGCCCTGCGGGAACGCCGTCGTTCTCGTCGAGCAGCCGCGCCCGCACGAGATGCGCCTCCCGCTCGCGGATTCGACCGGTCAGGAGCAAGACCTCGAGCGACGAGCGCTGCTTGGTCACCTTCGTCGCGAGAAGGTGCTCGACCTCGCGCGCCCGACCCGCGGTGTTGCAGAACACGACGCAGGTCGCTGCCCCGCGTGCCGTGACGAGATCCAGTGCCGCGTCGCACAGAGCCTCGCTCAGCTGCTTGCGGTCGACCTCGACGAGCCTGGTCGGCTTCACCGCCCCGAGTCGGCGCCGGACGAGCGGGTGGGCGAGATCCGCCTCGTCAAGCTCGAAACGGTCCGGCTTTCGCTCTCCGGTCGCGGTGAGCGCGACGAGCACCGGACGAGCCCTCGTCGCTGGCACAGTCGTCTCCGGGCTGCCGAGATCGCACTCGGCGCTGCGTTTGAGCAGGGTCACGAGCGGACGCGCAAGGTGCGCTTCGTCGAGGAGCACAAGGGCGTCGACCCCTGCGTGAGCAGCGTCGATCGGACGCATCGAGTTGCTCGAGCCGAAGCCTCGGAACAGAAGCCGGCTTGCGTACATAGCAACCGTCGAGAGGATGAGTGCCGGTTGGGAGGGATCAGGGGCACGCGATCCGAGCTCGGCGCCGCCCCGCAGCTGGCTCACGTGAAGTGGCCCGTCAGCACTCCTGAGTGCAGCGAGAGACGACAGTGCATCGGCCACTGCCCGGATCGCCGCAATGCTCGTTACGTCGCTCGCCTCGTCGGGGTGTGCGAGGAGGTGGGAAAGCCTGCGGGCATGGGTCGTCGCGACATCGACGAGCAGGCGCCGATCGACGACATACCAGATCCGTCTCGGCATCGCCGATACCTGGGCCCCCTGGCGTGCTGAGTCGGCGAGAGCGTAGACGGCGATGTCGAGACACGACGTCTTGCCGAGGCCTGTCTGGACGGCGATCTCGCTTGGCCACATCCCCGTCGCACACACATGAGCCGCGAGCCGAGCCTGCCACGGCAGCGGGTCACGCCCTGCGTTGACGGCGCGGTAGAAGAAGGAGAACTCCGGCATGGCGCTCATCGCTCGACCTCGTGTCCGACCGGCGCCATGAGTCCGATCCCAAGATGGCGCATGCGGCCGAGCACGACCGGCCCGGCAACCGGCTGGGCGAAGACGACCTCGAGGTGTGAGTACGGTCGACGCGAAGAGCTCGAGTGAAAGACCTCGTCCGGGCGAAGCGCAAGCGCTCCTTCGGACAGGGGAACCGGGCTCAATCTGAAGCTGACCGGCGCAGGACACCCTGCGTGGACACACCAGCGAGTGATCTCGGCAAGATCCGGGCCATGGCGATGTCGTCGTTCGTGGACAACGGGGGTGACCGAGACCCAGCGCCGTGAGGCCTTCGTCCATCGCACAGGGTTCGCGGCCCACGGGCGCGTCTCGCCGCCATAGGGCCACACTGTGACGACCCGCCCTCCGGGGAGTACGAGGGTGCGGAGGTGGAACAGCGCACTGCGCACGCCCTCGACGATGCTGGCGGGAGTGTCCGACGGGAGGATGACCGCCGCACCGTAGAGCCGCCCACCAGCGTGACGATGTCCACAGTCCGCGAGGACAACGAAGCACGCGTGGTCGTATCCGAAGTCCTCCCGGAAGCCGTGGCCGTGGAGCACCGATGGCGCGCCCGACCCGGCCGCGACGTGCCGGTCGTAGAGGTCGAGAAGGGCGGCTTTCAGCGTCTGAGTGACGCGAAGCGCGTGGCGCCCAGGCACGGGCTCGCCGAAGCCGAGCCAGATCGTGATCGGCGGCGTCTGGGACTCTTCGACGGCCCTGCCCGGCTCCTCGTAGCGGGCACGAGCGACCGGGAGCCAGGAGCGGCGGACCGGCTCGCCGGCGGAGAAACGGTCGAACGCGTCGTCGAGCACGTCGAGAAGACCGGCAAAGGGCACCGGGATGAACGTCGATCCGCTCTCCGACGGTCGCCACTCGTCCGCCGGCTCCGACTCCGGCGGTGACTCGCACACCCGGACACGCACCGGTGAGTCCGCGCACCCGAGGTAGCCGACTCGCGCTGCCCGGCTACGCAGGGCAGCGAGCTGGGACGAGCTCAGGTCGAGCTCGTCCCAGATGTAGATCATCGACGGCGTGATCGGAGAGAGGCGGGTGGCGGGCCGTGTGAGTGTCGCCGTGCGGGCCGGATAGCCCTGGACCAATCCAGTCGAACGCTCGTTGACCACGACGTAGCGCTCGATCTGTGGAGAGCCAAGGACGCGGGAGCGCCCGTCAGCGATGATACGCGGGGGTGGGGCTGTCTCGAGAGCGACGAGCTCGCTCGCATCGCCCACGACGCATCGCTCGCGTGATCCGCCAGCCGCGACGAGAGCCGAGAAGAGTCGTGCCGGGCTCGGGGGCCACTCCCCTTCGTCGCCGGAGCCAGTCAGGGCCGTATCGTCCGGCGATCCTGCTCGGATCGTGCCGGCAAGGAGATCGACCTCGATCGCGAGCATCAGTCGGCAAGCGGGTAGGTCGACCGGATAGCCGCCGTCAGCCCTGGGTTGGGCCGCAGCGTGATCGGCTCATTCGGCCACGACTGGCCGACGGGCAGACCCGTCGCCTCGGCGCGCTCGACGCAGTCTCCGAACAAGGTCACCGCGTCGTCGAGACGTGGCACGTCGATCTCCGCGTCGTCCTCACGAGCGTGCCAGATCCATCGTTGGGATACGATCCGCAAGTCACAGCCCGAGCGGAGGCTGAACGGTCGTCCGAAGGCGGCGACGTACGCGACGAGACCGAGGCTGACGAGCAAGGCCCGAGCGGCAGCACTTTGTTCTCCGCTACCGGCTCGCACGCGTCGCAACCCTGCCATCGAGATCGTCATGTGCTGCTCGATGGCGCGGAACGACACGCCAGCAAGCGCCGCATCGCTCTCCGATACCGGGACTTGACCGTGCCCGAGCTCGGCAAGGCTCTCTTTCTTCTTGCCTCCACCCGCCTTCTTCGAGCCCTCGAGCAACTCCCACCCGGCGAGCAGGTCCTCGTCGTCATATTGAACCTGCTCATCGACGCTCAGATTGAGCGGGTCACCCTTCAGCCCGAGCTGGCGCGTGTCGACGCTCGCGGGCGCGTAGCCGACGACTTCGGAGACCATGGACCGAGCGAGCTTTGCATGCGTGCGCTTCTTGCCGAGATGGGACTGCCAGAACCCGAACAACAGAGCTTGCGGGAACCACCCGAGGAGCCCCTCGGCATGTTCAGCTGTGGCTGCGAGTAGCTGCATGCCGGCCGGCGTTTGCAGGAACGGCTTGTCGTCCAAGACGGCATCACGCAGGTACGCGTCGGCCTGGCGATGAGGAAACCGAAAGCTCGAGAGCTGTGTCGGCACGTCTGCTGGCAACGACCCAACCTCAGTGAGATCGAGCACGAGTTCAGGAAGCCGGAGCCGCTCGCGCAGATCCTCCAGTGCGGCTTCGAGTCGGTTGGCCTGGCTCGGGACGTTGTCGATCATCACAACGTCGGTCGGCTCGGCAGAGTCGCCTTCACTCCACCAGCGCCTTTCGAGTTGATACTTCCGACCTGCGTAGATCGCTGGCCTGACAGGTGCTCCCTCGCCGCCGATCGGCACGAGAACGCTTCTCACGCCGATGCCGGCGTCGTCACCGGTATCCGCGCACGCCGCCAACAACTTCTCCGCCGTCAGCCTCATTTGGTTCACCCTTCGTCGTAGCCTCAAACCCGCGCGCAACTGTGTTTAGCCGTCGATCTTGCTCGCGTCAGTCAATAGCCTCCCCTCGAAAAACTCCCCACCTGGTGAATAACGGCCCCCGCATCACCGCGATCCAGCAAGCCTGCGGATTGTCGGATCCCGGGGCACCTCGCAACGGTCGTCGCGCAATGAGCGAGAGCCGAGCACAGTCACAGCCGTCTTGACCTCGAATCAGCTCTCAAACCCCCTTCGCACGACCCATCGAGATCGGATCCTGCCTTGGGCATAGATGATCGCGGATCGCTGTATCAGCGCCGCCAGCTGGCCCGATACGGCGCCGACCTCGACAAAGGACCAGCAGCCCAGCCTCGCGCGTCCTTGCGTCGAGATCTGCGTCGTAGGTGCCAATGGCGTCACTGCCCACCCGCAATGCCGCGGCGAGATGGATCGCGCCGTTCGGTCAGCAGCCATGCGTGCCGAACGACAGCTGGAGAGCCCGAGCTCGCGCGGTCCCCCGCTCGCCGTCGGAACAGGCTCGGTGCTGTCGTCAGGGCGAGCTCGCCACCACCTCGACCTCGCAGAGCAGGCCGGGTGCCCGAGACAACCTCGCATCAGTTCCCATGCCCCCTGGCGGGGACGTCCCGAGGGCGTGAAAATGGGTGTGGGCAGTCCCGCGACGCCGTCTTCTTCTTGGCCTCGAGGCCGTGCATCAGTTTGGCGCCGGGGCTTGACCTTGAAGGGTCGCTCACTGTGCCACGAGCACGCGGTTC
>CAZAMA010000116.1:0-9335 GCA_964485645.1 uncultured Acidimicrobiaceae bacterium
CGTCGTCGGCGAGCGGCTCCGCGCACGCGAGCACGACGCGCTCTGACTCCATGCGATATCCGATGGCACCGATCTCCCGGGCGAGAACCTCGGGCACGAGGCGGAACGCCTCGGCCACCGGGCGGGTGTCGAAGATGTCGACTTTCGGCAGGCCCGATATGGCCGCCAGCTCGTCGAGCACGGTGCGCGCATCGGCCATCTCGAGGCGCGCGAGGACGACTGCCACGGGGCACCGCCGCTCCGCCGCCTCGGCCAGAGCTCTCCGCCCGTCGTCGGCGGTGATGGTGCCCTTGTCGGTGAGCGCCGCGACGAGACGCTCCGACCACTTCGAAGCCGAGCGCTGCGAGAAGGCGCTCATGCCACCACCCTCATCACTTCCTCGAGGCTCGTGAGCCCGAGAGCGGCCTTGCGGAGCCCGTCATGGCGCAGCGCGATCATCCCCTGGTCCACCGCGATCCGGTGGATGTCGTCAGCCGAGGAGCCATGGGTGATGGCGCGCTCGATCTCCTCTGTCATGAGCAACAGCTCGTGGAGCGCGATGCGGCCCCGGTAGCCGGTGTTGCTGCACGCCTGGCAGCCGACCGACCTGCGAAAGCGCGCCAGTCCCTGGGGGGGTGTGTCGGCGTCGTCCCAGCCGAAGAGCTTCAGGTCCGCGGCGCTCGGCTCGAAGGGCTCGTTGCAGTTCTCGCAGAGCTGTCGAGCAAGGCGCTGAGCCACGACGCAGTCGAGGGAGGAGGCGACGAGGAAAGGCTCGACGCCCATCTCCACGAGGCGCATCGGGGTTCCCGCCGAGTCGTTCGTGTGGAGGCTGGAGAGCACGAGGTGGCCGGTGAGGGCGGCCTCGATCGCGATGACGGCGGTCTCGCGGTCGCGGATCTCGCCGACCAAGATGATGTCGGGGTCGCTTCGCAGGATCGAGCGCAACGCACCGGCAAAGGTCAGTCCGGCCTTGTTGTTCACCTGCACCTGGTTGACCCCGGGCAGCTGGTACTCGACCGGGTCCTCGACGGTGATGAGGTTGCGCTCGGCCGAGTTGAGATCGTTCAAAGTCGCGTACAGAGTCGTCGACTTGCCCGATCCTGTCGGCCCGGTGACAAGGATCGTGCCGTAGGGCTTGCGGTACGACTCCTTGTACCGCTTCTGCACCTCCGGCAGGAAACCCAGATCCCCCAGGTCCAACATCGCGTTCGACTTGTCGAGGATCCTCATGACGACCTTCTCGCCGTGCACGGTCGGCAGGGTCGCAACCCTCAAGTCGACCTCGCGCGTGCCGGCGTTGAGTGAGATGCGGCCGTCCTGTGGGATGCGGTGCTCGGCGATGTCGAGGTCGGCCATGACCTTGAGGCGCGTGGTGACGCCACCCTGGATCGCTTTCGGCGACCTCGTGACGTCGTGCAGCACACCGTCGATGCGAAAGCGGATGCGCAGGTCGTCGGCCGAGGGCTCGACATGGACGTCCGACGCCCTCTCCTGCAGCGCCTGGCGCAAGATGAGGTTCACGTACTTGACGATGGGCGCGTCGTCGGTGACGGCATGAAGGTCGGTGAGCTCGGCCCGCTCTGTCGCCGTGTCGAGCTTGGTCTGGCTCGCGGCCGCCCGCGTCGCGGCGTCGCTCGCTTCCTTGTCGTGGCGGTACATCCGCGAGATGTAGTCGGTGATCTGGCGCGGGCTCGAGACGACCGTGACGATGTCGCGCCCGAGCACGGTGCGGAGGTCGTCCATGGCAAAGACGTTGGACGGGTTCGCCATGGCGATGACCGGCGAGCCGTTGCGGTAGCCGACCGCGAGGATCTGATGCCGCTTGGCCATCGTTTCAGGGAGAAGCTGGATCGCCTTCAGGTCGATCGAGAAGTCGTTCAGGTCGATGAACTCGAGCCCGGCCTCCTCGGCCATGGCCCGGATGAGGTCTTCCTCGGTGACAAGTCCGAGCTCGGAGAGGATCTCCCCGAGCTTGCGGCCGGTCGCGGATGCCTCGCGCAGAGCCGCCTGCATCTCCTCGCGTGTCACCTGGCCCGAGTCGACGAGCACCTTTGCCAGCGCCCGGTCGGGCTCGCCCGCGTCGCGGCTCATTGCGGCGGGGCCGGTGCCGCCGGCTTGCCCGCGCGCTCCGGAGCCCTCGGAGGAAGCCTCCGGGTCTGCCTCGGCAGGATCGGCTCCGCGTGGGTGTCCTCTGTGGCGGTTGCGCTGGGCTGGGTGGCCAGCCTCCACCGGGGGCAAAGGCGCGGCCGTTCTCGGCGGAGGCGGCGCAGCTGGCGTGGGGCCGGTCAGGTCCAGATCTGCGGCCGGCTCCGACTCCGTCTCCGTCGCCGACTGCGTCGCGCCGGAAGGGGCCCCGGTGTCGGACGGAGCCGCCGCGTCGGCGGCCGCAACTTCTCTTGCGAGCAGATCTTCTATGGGCAAGTCTTCTGCGACCTCGCTGTCGAGCCCCTGGGCTCCATCGAACACCTCGGGAGCCTCGGGAGCCTCGGCGTCGGCCCCCGCGGCCTCTGCGGCCTCCGCAACCTGCGCAACCTCCGCGGCGCTTACGGCCCCAGCAGCTTCTGCAGCCTCTGCGGCGCTTGCGGCCTCTGCAACCTGCGCAGCCTCAGCAGCTTCTGCGGCTTGCGCGGCGACTTCTGCTTTGGTTGCGGCGGGCGCTTTGTCCCGATGTGCCGGTGTCTCGCGCCCTGCCACCCCGCCCTGGGTGTACATGCGCTCGATGTACGCGTCGATCTGGGAGGTGCAAGCGACGACCGCATGCACGTCACGCCCGACGACTGTCTTCACGTCGTCCATCCCGAGCACGTTGTCCGGAGCGGCGACCGCGACCACGGGGGTGCCGTACTTCCAACCAACGGCGAGAGCGTGGTGCCTGCGCGCCACCTGCTCTGGCAGCAGCGACGCCGCGGCAGCGTTGAGCGGGTAGCGGTCGAGGTCGACGTACTCGAGGCCCACCTCGCGAGCAAGGGCGCGCGCTTCGTCGACCTCGAGCTTGGAAGGGGCTACGCGGCCACCTCGCGCCTGCTCTGTCGTGCTCATCTGTGCGGTCCCGGAGTCGTCGAGGGCCGGGAGGCGCAACCTCTATCTGCCGTTTCGTACATTTGGCTGTCCACCCGTCCTCCCCTCGATGTCGGCAGCTCGTCGAGCCACCGCGTTGGTGGTCGCGCGCTCACAGCGTTCAAGCCGCCACACATTGTACGCTAAACATGGGCATCGTCTACCACAACAGTTACAAGATCCTAACTTGAGCAACATTGACCACACATGCGGACGCGAGACACAGAGCGTCGAGCGCTCTCGGGGACACCGAGTCGCATCGCATAGATCCGCGTCCGGGCTCCGTTGAACGTCGCCGACCCGCATGCAGTCGCGGCCGTAGTGGCCGGGGTCTTCGGCCTTCCCATCGGATCTTTTGCCGGCGTGGTCGCCGACCGAGTCCCTCGCAAGGAGTCGATCGTCCGTCCTTCCTCGCACTGCACGTCGTGCGAAACACCGCTCCGCACGATCGACAACGTTCCCGTCGTCTCCTACCTCCTGCTCCGCGGCCGGTGCCACGCCTGCGGTGTGCACATCCCGCCCCGGGACCTGTACATCGAGATCACAACGGCGCTGCTCTTCGTCGCTGTGGCCTGGCGCTTGCCGACCTTTTGGGCAGTACCAGCTTACTCGCTCCTCGCGGCTGGACTCGTGGCCCTCTCCGCGATCGACTTCGAGCACAAGAAGCTGCCGCGGCCGGTGCTCTACATCACGGCCGCGATCTTCACGGTGGCGGTGGTGCTGGCGTCGTGGCCCTCGCACCGCTTCCACTTCCTGCTCCTTGGTGTGATCGGCGCGGCGGCTTGCTTCGGGGCGTTCCTGGTCATCTGGTTCGTGGTCCCAAAGGCGATGGGTTTCGGCGATGTCCGCCTCGCCGGGCTGTGCGGGGGCGCGCTCGGGTGGCTCGGGCTGGCCAGCGTCGCAGTCGGGATGTTCGCCGCGTTCGTGCTTGCCCTCGTGCCGGCGCTCGTCTTGCTCGCGTCGGGCAAGGCGAACCGCAAGACTGCCATCGCGTTCGGGCCCTATCTCGCGCTCGGGACGATGGTCGCCGTCTGCTTCGGTCCCGAGATCGCCCACCTCTGGCTCAGCCTGTAGGGCGTTGCCAGCCTGCGCGAACCCCGAAGGCTGCGACGACGGAGCGCGCCCACGGACCGAGAACTTCGCCTTCATCGACTTCCACAACCTGTTCCACCCTGCGCGGCCCATTTCCGGGCGCATATCGGTCGCGCCCTCGCCCAGCTCACCGCGGCCCCATGGGTCGTCTGGGATGCTTCTTGACTAGCGCGTCAAGTTATCTTAACTTTGCCGTCCATCGGGGCCGCGTTGGGATCGCCGAGATCTTCGCCGGAAGTCTCGTCAGTTACGCGAGCTTGGTCGAACGAGGAATGAGATGCGATGGGTCGTCCGCGACTGACAGAGCTGCGCAGAGCACAAATCCTTGGGACCGCGGTAAGAGTCATCAGCACGACCGGACTGGCCGACACGAGCATGGCTCTCGTGGCCACCGAGGCGGGGATGAGCCCGGCACTCGTCTTCTACTATTTCGGGACGAAGAGCAAGCTTCTTGCAGAGACGTTGTTGTTCGCGGAGGAGCGCTTCTACCAGCGAGTCACCCAGGAGCTCGCGCAGCTCGACACGCCACCGGGCAAGCTTCTCCGACTGCTCGAGCTGGCATGTCTGGTGGGATCGGACCGCGGCTCGGACCTCTGGGACGACTGGATTCTCTGGGTTGAGTCGTGGGCACGGGCGCTTCGAGATGCTGAGCTGGCAACGCAGCGGGAGGACCTCGATCGCAGGTGGCTCGGCACGATCTGCTCGATCGTCTCCGAGGGACGCCATACAGGCGACTTTCGCGCGGGCGAGCCGGAAGAGGTGTCCCGCCTTCTCGCGGGCCTTGTCGACGGCCTTGCCCTGCAGGTACTCCTAGGTGATCCGGGTTTCTCCTCGACACGCGCATTCGAGTTGTGCGTCCGCGTTGGATCGCGCGAGCTCGATTGCGACCTTGGTCTCCATCTGGCGAGTCACCAAGCTGCGAGCAAGGGCCGCTCCAGCAGTTCGGGGCGCCGAGGTGCAAAGCGGGATCGTCCGACGCGACCGGCACCTACCCATTAGGACTCATTAGGAGGACTCCACCCTGGCGAGATGCCATCGCAACGGGAACGTGGCTAATATTTGATTGAGCAGTCCAACAACTAGCATTATGATGGTCGAAACGCGAGATCAGAGGTAGACGATACGATGACGCCGAGCCAGGCAACGCCGCCCCGTGAGTCGGAGAGACTCGATCAGTTGATAGCGGAGCAGGAGGAGCTCTTCGTCGCACGGCAGCCGAATTCGGCAAGTCTTGCCGCACGCGCGGAGCGCACCCTAGCGGGAGGTGCCACCTCGAGCTGGCAGATCCACCGCCCACAGGCAATCTGGATAAGTCACGGTAAGGGCTCGAAGGTCTATGACGTCGACGGGAACGAGTACGTCGACCTTCACGGTGGTTACGGCGCGATGGCGGCCGGCCACGCCCATCCGAGCGTGGTGGCCGCGGTGACGAAGCGAGTCGCCCTCGGCACGCACTTCGCGCAGCCGACAGAAGACGCGATAGTGGTCGCAGAGGAGCTCGCGCGCCGGTTCGCGCTTCCGTTCTGGCGCTTTGGGAACTCCGGAACCGAGACGACGATGGACGCGGTTCATCTCATGCGTGCCATCACGGGCCGAGACCGGATAGTCAAGGTGGAGGGCTCTTACCACGGCCACCACGACTCGGTTCAAGTATCTGTGTACCAAGAGCCGCCGGAGATCGGACCCTATGCGCGACCGAACAGCGTTGCCGCCTCCGCGGGGATCCCCCAGGCACTCGTAGAGCTGACACGCGTGGTGCCGTTCAACGACTTGCCAGCCCTCGAGGAGGTCTTCGCGTCCTATCCGGGAGAGATCGCCGGCATGCTCATCGAGCCCGTGATGATGAACATCGGCATCGTCCCCCCCGCGCCGGGATACCTCGAGGGCGTGATGGAGATCGCGCATAGTCACGGCGCGTTCGTAGCTTTCGACGAGGTAAAGACCGGCCTCACGACCTCACCGGGAGGTATCACACAGCTCTATGGCGTAACCCCTGACATCGTGTGCCTCGCCAAGTCACTCGGTGGCGGTACGCCCTGTGGCGCTCTCGGGGGAACCGAGGAGGTGATGAGCTTCATCACGAGCGGCGGCTACGAGCAGGTTGGCACCTTCAATGGCAACCCGCTCACAATGGCCGCGGCTCGCGCGGTGCTCACCGAAGTCCTCGATGACAGGGGCTATGAGAGGATAGGCAGACTGCGGAACGCCATCGTGGCCGGCAGCGAACGGATCGTAAGCGAGTGGGGTCTGCCAGCTTATGTGATGGGGATCGGAGCCAAAGGCGCGATCATCTTCTCGACGAGGCGAATCCAGAACTACCGGGACTTTTTGACGGTGGACAATCGCTACAGCCACGCTCACTGGTTGTTCCAGCACAACGGAGGAGTATTCCTGCCACCATGGGGCAAAGCGGAGCAGTGGACGCTGTCAGTACAGCACACTGAGGATGACGTCGAACAGTTCCTCGGTAACCTGCAGACCTTCGCGAAAGCATTGCGAAGCTAGCCGCAGGACAAGCCCGAGTGACGAAGATATAGCAAGAGAACCATACCTACGGACGCGTTACACGCTACTACACAAAGGGGGCCAATACATTGTCCGACCATACTGGTACATCTGACCAACCAGGTCGAAGAGCACTAGCCATTGCTGGAGGACGCCATATCTATCGAGCGGGAGTGGTTTTCGTCGCAGCCGCTCTTTCCATTGCAGCACTCAGTTCAGGTAGCTCAGCAAGTACCAGAACGAGCCGTGCGGGAAGCCCAAGCTCCGGCGGTACGGCTACATATGCCTTATCAGTAGGAGATGTCTTCAGCTGGATCTTGCCGTATCCAAATCAGGCAAACTACGAGCCATGGGACCAAGATGTCGAGTACGACATGTGGCGCCCTCTCTATTTCCCGGGGCAGGGCAACAAGCCGGTCATCAACTATAAGCTGAGCCTGGCATATCCGCCGATCTACTCGAATCACAACAGAACAGTCACGATTCGGCTGAAGCACTTCATGTGGTCAAACGGTAAGGCCCTGACGACTCGGGACGTGCAGTTCGGTATCAACCTCTTCAGCGCGAACAAGTCCCAGATTGCGGTCTACCTCCCGGGCGAGTTCCCGACCAACGTCACTAGCATCAACTACGTCAGTCCGACGGAGTTCGTGATGCATCTGAACCACTCCTACAGCCAGCAGTGGTACACGAACAACCAGCTCGTGAACATCGTTCCGCTGCCGCAACACGCGTGGGACCGCGTCAGTGCCGGCGGTGCGATCGGGAACTACGACCTTTCGGTGAGTGGTGCCAAGAAGGTCTTCAGTTTCCTGTACCACCAAGCAGAGGATCTATCAACTTACGCGACAAATCCGCTGTGGAAGGTAGTCGACGGCCCATGGACGCTCACATCGTATGACCCGACAACCTCGCGGACCGTGCTCAGCAGGAATGGGCACTACAGCGGCCCGGAGAAGCCGCACCTGGCCCATGTCGTCATCGAGACATTCTCAAGCGATACCGCCGAAGTAGATGCCCTCAGATCAGGCTCGGTCACCTACGGATATATCCCCTTCAGCGACCATGGCATGATCGGCTATCTGAAAGCCAACGGGTACACCGTGGCTCCCTGGGCTCCGGACTATGTGCAATGGGCTGAGCTCGGCTACACAAGCTCGACATACGGCCCTCTCGTTCGCCAGCTCTATATTCGTCAGGCGCTCCAGCATTTGATCGATGCTTCGCTCTATCTCAAGACTGCGATGAACGGCTTCGGGCAGATCGCCTATGGGCCAGTGCCGAACATCCCCGGCTCGCCTTATGTCAGTCCGCAGGAGAAGATCGACCCGTATCCGTACTCGCCCGGCAATGCCAAGTCCTTGCTAACCAGTCATGGCTGGAGCCTGGGCTCCAATGGATACATGGTCTGCCGACGAGCAGGCTCTGCAAAGAACGAGTGTGGGGCCGGTATAGCCCGGGGACGCAAGCTCGAGCTGCTGATGATGTACCAGAGCGGCTTCCCCTCGCTAGCGGCGCAGGTGGAGGCGTTTCAGACTGCGGCGAGGGCAGGAGGCATCGACATCGCGCTCGATCCCCAGACCGAGACGACTATGTACTCGATAGCTGGCATCTGCCCCCCCGGACCATGCAACTGGGGAATCGCCATCTACGCGAACTGGTTGTGGGACTACGGCGACAATCCGATACTTCCCACTGAGGGTCAGCAATTCGGGCTGGGCAACTACTGGGGTGGTGGGTACTATTCCTCGACCGCACAGCGTCTTATCGATGCAGCTCACGTCAATTCCGGGCTCAAGTACGTCTATGCAGTCGAGAACTTCTTGTCACGCCAGGTCGCGGCGCTTTGGTTCCCGACCGGGGACAACCGCGTGTCGGTGGTCAAGAACACTCTCAAAGGCTGGAGCCCTCAGAGTGCCTTTGGCAATCCGCGTCCGTCGCGGTGGTACTTCGTCTCGTCATAGGCCTTCGGAGGTCTCATCGGTTCTGGGAGATAGGGCGCCCGCTGACAGCCGCTGCTCGACAATCGATCAACGCTCGACAGCGGTGGTGGGGCGCTCTTCTCCCAGGCTCAGCCTCCCCCGGCTGAGGAGCGCGGTGACCTTTTGAGGTAGGGCAGCGTGCCGTAGCGGGTACCGGAGCCGGCGGGCCGCGAGATTGACCGAGACAACTGTTGCGCGGATCGCGCCGGAACCGGCCTGCCACCGGGTCGCTGCCCTACGAGCCTCCTCGAATGCGCAGGAGGGGAGCTGCAAGACGAGACACCCGGCTGCTCAGCAAGGGGGATGAACACTTCTGGAGGCACCTACATACCTTCCGGGCCTTGCCAGTGCAGAGGAGCCTCGAAGCCGACGACCCCGACTGTGGCGAGATCGACGATCGGTCGGCACTACATGGAGAGATCGGCTGCGACGGGGCCCTGGCGGAGATCTCTCAGGAGCTGGAAGCTGATGACGGCCTTTGGTCGCGCCCCGTGAGCGAGGACTGCCTGGCGGCTCTTTTCCGATGTTTGGCCGCGTACATGGCGGTGTCGGCAGCTCGCAGCAGCTGGTCGTAGTCGTCATTCGAGGCGTTCGAGACGCCGCAGGTCGCGACGGCGCGGCGGGCTCGCGAACGCGCACCGGGCCAGCGAACGCGCACCGGGCCATGGCACGGGAGATGCTCCCGTCCCTGCTCTCTCGCGAGCGTCCATCCCATGGCCT
>CAZAMA010000117.1:0-9117 GCA_964485645.1 uncultured Acidimicrobiaceae bacterium
GAGCAGGGCATTGGCCGCAAGGGCCACGCTCGAGAAGAAGGGCGCGCACAGGAGCGAACGACCCATCTCCTCGAGCACGACTACGGCCTCCACATACCCGAAACCCGCCCCGCCGTACTTTGCAGGGATGGTGAGCGCCTGCAGGCCCAGCTGGTTGGCCATCTGCGACCAGACGGCCGGGTCGTAACCCTCGGCCGTGTCCATGAGTCGGCGCACCTCGGAGCTCGGCGACTTGTCGTCGAGAAAGCGGCGGACGGCCCGCCGCAGCTCGTCCTGCTCCTCAGTGAAACCGAAGCTCACAGCTGCCTCCCGCGTCAGGCCACCTTGCAGACGAACCTTAGTCTTAGCGGTGACAATGGATCGGACGTCGGAACGCGAGGAGGAGAACGGTGCACTACAGCGACAGCGGGGTCGAGATCGTGAAAGTCGTCGTCGGTCCGATGGACAACAACGTCTACATCGTGCGCTGCCGAGAGACCGGAGAGGCCGTGCTCGTAGATGCCGCCAACGCGCACGAGCAGCTGCTCGAGCTCTGCCGGACGCTCGGGGTTCGGCGGGTGCTCGAGACCCACGGCCACTGGGACCATATCCAGGCCGTTCCCCAGCTGCGCGACGCCGGCTATGACGTCGGCGTCACCGCGGCCGACGCCGCCATGCTCCCTTCCTATGACACCGTGCTCGAAGATGACTCGGTCATCGAGATCGGGAAGGTGCGGCTGCGCACGATCGCCACACCCGGGCACACCCCAGGTTCGATGTGCTTTTCGATCGAGGGAGCACCCGTGCTGCTGTCTGGCGACACTCTCTTCCCCGGGGGACCGGGCAACACCACCTTTGAGGGCGGCAGCTTTCCGACCGTCATCGAGTCGATAGAGACCCGGCTGTTCGCCCCGTTCTCGCCGGAGACGATCGTCATGCCTGGCCACGGCAGCGACACCACCATCGGGACGGAGCGTCCTCACCTCGACGAATGGGTCGCCCGCGGCTGGTAGGCAGCCCGGCCCTGACGGAGCGGGCCCAGCGGAGCGGCGCTGGCGGAGCGGCTCTGGCGGCGCGGCTCTGGCGGAGCGGAGCCGAGGTGAGGCCGTGGAGGGTGACGTGGCAGACGGCGGCCGAGCCTGTACTCTGCCGGTTCTCGACGGTGCCGGTTGCCAGTACTCGTGCTTTCCGGCACTTCATGTCGAGCCAACCATCCCCCGTCGACGCGGGTGACCTAAGAGGGATTGAAGAACATGACTCACCTGAAAAAAGCCGTTGCCGTCATCGGCACCCTCGCCGCCACCCTTGGCATGACCGCGGGGCCCGCGGGCGCCTCCGTGCTCAGCCGGACCGGTTCGACCACGGCGGTCTACAACTTCGGAGTCTTCGAGAGTCACGGGGCACTAGTCCAGCTCGACCACCGTCGGCCGACTCGCGTCGCCGGCATCTCCGGGACAGTGGTCCAGGTCGCGACCTCGAACTCCGACAGCTACGCGTTGACCTCCTCCGGCACCGTATGGGCATGGGGCGCGGGCCACAACGGCGAGCTCGGCAACGGCACGAGTGTCGATTACGCTGCCAGCGCCGTGCAGGTCGACTTCCCCGCCGGCGTGAAGATCGCCTTCCTCGCCAACCCGATGCCCTACGACGGAGCTCTGGCAGTGGACTCTACGGGAGGTGTCTGGGGCTGGGGGGTCGACATCGGCCACGAGCTCTGCCTGCCCGGCACGCAGCCGCTGGTGCGCCCCACGCGACTGCCGCTCAGCAATGTGACGCTCGCGACGGGAGCGGGACTCCACTCGCTGTTCTACTCGCAGGGCACCGTCTATGCCTGTGGTCAGGGCAAGGACGGTGAGCTCGGTGACGGGACCGCGCGTGATCACGCGACGCCGACTGCTGTCGTCGGCTTGCCCGCCGGCGGGGTCAAGTCCCTCCAGTCGTCATGGCGGGGCTCGGGCGCGCTCATGAACAGCGGCTCTTACTACGACTGGGGTTTCAACCACAGCGGGCAGCTCGGCAACGGGACGAGGAGAGACAGCTCCGTGCCGGTCCGCGTCCCGCTCCCTGCCGCTGTCACCCAGGTTTCACAGGGCGGCAGCCTCTGGAACAATGGCCAGACCCTTGCCCTGCTGAGCGACGGCTCCCTCTGGGCGTGGGGCAACGGGCGGTGGGGCCAACTCGGAAACGGCGGCTCCCGTAGCTCGTCGGTTCCGGTCCGGGTGGGCCTCCCGGCCGGCGTGAGCTTCTCCCAAGTGATCAGCGGCGGCTACACGAGCTACGGGATCACCGCCGCGGGAGCGCTCTGGTCCTGGGGTGCCAACAAGTACGGACAGCTCGGCAACGGCAGCACGGTGTGGATACGGCGCCGGCCCGTCTCCGTCGGCGTCGTCGTCTCCCAGCTCTCCTCCACAGCTGCCAACGTCGCGGGCTACAGCAGCTAGAGGTCGCCTTTGGCGGCCGGCGGGAGCGGGCGGAGGGGTCCGGCGGTACGACGAGGCGGGTTTCTCCTATCGGCGTAGTGCAAATCGGAGAGGGACAGTAGGATGACGGGGTGACCGCGACCGCCACCACAGCTCTGCTCGAGATCGAGGATCTACATGTCTCGGTGGAGGGCACCGAGATCCTGCGCGGGGTGAACCTCCATGTCGGCCCGGGCGAGCTGCACGCCATCATGGGGCCCAACGGCTCGGGCAAGTCCACTCTCGCCAACACGATCGCCGGCCATCCGGGCTACGAGGTCACGAAGGGGCGCATCCTCTTCCAGGGCGAGGACGTCACCCTTTGGCCCGTGGACGTGCGGGCCAAAGCGGGCGTGTTCATGGGCTTTCAGTACCCCGAGGAGATCCCCGGCGTGTCGGTCAGCCAGTTCATGCGTCAGGCCGTCTCGGCTCGCAAAGGGACCGACCTCTCGGTCCTCGAGGTGAGGGTCGCCCTGACCGAGTGGATGAAGCGACTCGAGATGGATCCGAGCTTTGCTTCTCGCTACTTGAACGAGGGCTTCTCCGGCGGCGAGAAGAAGCGAAACGAGATCCTCCAGATGGCGATGCTCGAGCCACTCGTGGCGGTGCTCGACGAGACCGACTCCGGCCTCGATGTCGACGCGCTGCGAGTCGTCGCCAAGGGCGTGACCGAGGTGCGGCGTCTCCAGCCGGGCCTCGGCGTGATCCTCGTCACCCACTACCGGCGGATCCTCGACGAGCTCACGCCGGACAAGGTTCATGTGTTCGTCGAAGGCCGCATCGTCGACTCGGGCGGCCCCGAGCTGGCCGCGCGGCTCGACGCAGAGGGTTACGAGAGGTGGCGTCCATGATCTCGACCGCGCTCCCCCGCTCCATCGACGCTGCCGTCCTGCGGAAGGACTTTCCGATCCTCGCCCAGGAGAGGGGGGGCCACCGCCTCGCCTACCTCGACTCCGCCGCGTCCTCGCAACACCCAAGGCAGGTCCTCGACGCGATGGACCGGTACTACTCGACCACTCACGCAAACGTCCACCGTGGCGTCTATGCCATCGCCGAGGAGGCGACGCGCCAGTACGAGGAGGCTCGCCGCGATGTCGGGCTCTTCATCGGGGCGCCGGAGCCGACCCGGGAGATCATCTTCACGAAGAACGCCACCGAGGCGCTCAACCTCGTCGCCAGCTCTTACGGTCGCCGGCGGCTGCAGGCGGGCAAGGCCGTCGTGCTCACCGAGATGGAGCACCACGCGAACCTTGTCCCATGGCTGATGCTCGCGGAGGAAAAAGGCGTCGAGCTGCGCTACCTCCCGATCACGGAGGACTTCCAGCTCGACCTCACGGACCTCGACCGCATGACAGACGGTGCCGGAATTGTCGCGGTCACCGCGATGTCCAACGTCCTCGGCACCCTCGTCGACCTCGCCCCGCTCGTGGAGGCTGCTCACGCGAACGGCGCCGTCGTCGTCTGTGACGGATCCCAGCTGGTTCCCCATCGCCGCGTCGACGTCGTGGCCATGGGGGTGGACTTCCTCGCCTTCACCGGCCACAAGATGCTCGGTCCGACTGGGATCGGAGTCCTATGGGGCCGCGAGGAGCTGTTAGCGGAGATGCCGCCGTTTCTCGGTGGCGGTGAGATGATCCGTGATGTCCGGCTTGACTGCTTCACCGCCAACGACCTGCCTTGGAAGTTCGAGGCCGGCACACCCCCGATAGCCGAGGCGATCGGCCTCGGCGCCGCCGTCTCCTACCTCGAGGCCGTCGGGATGGACCAGATCGCTTCGCATGAGGCCGCCCTCACGAGCTTCACCTTCGAGACGCTGCGGGCCGATCACGGGGACAGCGTGCACTTCTTCGGCCCCGAGCCGGATCCGGCGCTTCGGGGCGGCGCCATCTCGATCGGCTTTGGCGACATCCACCCGCACGACCTCGCCCAGGTGCTAGATGCCGAAGGGGTCTGCGTCCGTGCCGGGCACCACTGCGCGAAGCCCCTCATGCGCCGCCTGGAGGTGCCGGCGACCGCGCGGGCGTCGCTATACCTGTACAACGACGAGGAGGACGTGCTCGCCCTGAGCGCCGCCCTCGCAAAGGCGAAGGAGATGTTCGGCTGACGATGACCGGCCTGGAAGACCTCTACCGCGAGATCATCCTCGACCACTACCGCTCTCCACGCAACCGTGGGGAGCTGGCGGTGCCACCTGCGCACCGAGTGGAGGGTTTCAACCCTCTTTGCGGTGACGAGGTCGTGCTCTACATGGACGTCGAGGGCGACACGTTGAAGGATCTACGGATCAGTGGACAAGGGTGCTCGATCAGCCAGTCCTCGGCTTCGATGATGTCGGCGGCTGTGAAAGGCAAGCCGACGGCAAAGGCGCGCGAGCTCATCGGCTCCTTCAAGGAGATGATGACGGTCCACGAGCACTCGATCGGTCGACCCACCGGAGCGGGTGGCGACGGCGACGGGGGCGAGGGCGAGGGCGGGCGCGACGAGGCTGGCGACGCTGCTCCGCGCGCCAGCGCGGCCGAGTCCCTGTCGCAACAGGACCTGGGCGAGCTCGCCGCTCTGCAGGGCGTAGTGAAGTTTCCGGTCCGCATCAAGTGCGCGACCCTGTCTTGGAACACCCTGCTGCAAGGGCTGGACGAGCTCGAAGCGGGCCTCGGGGAGCACCCCTGAACGGGCTGCCTCGGGGAGCACCCCTGAACGGGCTGCCTCGGGGAGCACCCCTGCACGGGCTGCCTCGGGGAGCGCCCCTGCACGGGCAGCCTCGGGGAGCACCCCTGGCGCCAGCGGTCCATCCGCGATACCAATGGGGCTCTGGGTAACTCAGGGTTGAACCCCGTGGTCTCCCTCGCCTCGTCGCCGCGATGGCAGGGCGACCACCTCGACCGTGTCGGGGATGACGAGCTTGAACGGCTCGAATCCGCTCACGCCACTGATCGATGTTGTCCCGAGTGCCACGATGTCGTCGTCTCGGTCCGCGACGTGCGAGAACTGGCGTGAAAAGGCCGGTTCTCCGTCAGCTGGCGTGTTGGCTGACCGGACTTGGCTACGCGATCGTAATAGGTTGCTGACCATGCCACGTGATGTCTATTCGGCACCTCGCAGTCTGAGTCGCCGTCGCGCGCGAAGGCTCATAAGCGTGATCGAGATCTCGGCGGTGCTGATCCTAGTCGCGGGAGTGATCGCCGGCTGGTACGCGCTCCATCCCTCGACGGCATCGACGTTGGCGGGCCGCACTGATCTAGCATCGGCGAAGAAGGAGGGCTCGGACAGCGGTTTCCGGGTGCTCAGCATCTCGCCTTCCGCGCCGACCCATGTGAGCCCGAACGCCACCGTCGTCGTGCACTTCTCCTCTTCGCTCCCGGCCCATCCGGTCATGCCTACGCTCGTGCCGTCAACTCCCGGGTTGTGGTCCGAGGTCGGCCCTCGCACGCTCAGTTTCTCCCCGGCAGCGCCCTACATGCCACTTACCGCGGTCGAGCTCACCGTACCCGGAGGCCACAACGGCACGATCGCAAAGGACGGCGCAACGCTTCGCTCGAGCGTGTCGCGCTCCTGGGTCGTCGAAAACGGCTCGGCGCTGCGGATGCAGCAGTTGCTCGCGCAGCTCGGATACCTTCCGATGCACTGGACGCCCGCCTCTTCGTCGACAGATGCCATCACGCCGCTCGCTCAGCTCTACCAGCCGCCCGCGGGTACCTTCTCGTGGTCCTACGCGAACACTCCCGCCCTCTTGAAGGCCCAGTTCCGGCCGGGACAGTTCGACCGCATGACCATCGGTGCGATGGTCGCCTTCGAGCGAACACACCAGATGGTGGCCTATACGAGCGTGAGGGCCGTCGTCTGGCCCGCCCTCCTTAGCGCAGAGCAGTCAAGTAGCGACAACCCCGAGGGATATTCCTATGCCATCGTGTCGAAGGGCACACCGGAGGCCCTGACGATTTGGCACAACGGGAGTGACGTCTTCACCACTCTTGCGAATACCGGAGTTGCCGGAGCGCGAACACCGGACGGGACCTACTTTGTGTACCTTCGCCGCGCTTTCCAGGACATGGCTGGAACCAACCCCAACGGCACCTCCTACGACGTGCCCGTAAGCTGGATCAACTACTTCGACGGGAGCGACGCCATACATGGATACCCGCGGGCGTCCTACGGCTTCCCGCAGAGCAATGGATGTGTCGAGATCCCAGTCCCGAGCGCGGATGTCGCCTACCACGACTGGATCCACTACGGAACGCTGGTGACAGTCACAACCTGACCGGACGGCCGAGCGAGCCCTGACCGGACGGCCGAGCGAGCCCTGACCGGACGGCCGAGCGAGTCCTGACCGGACGGCCGAGCGAGTCCTGACCGGACGGCCGAGCTCTCTGGCTGGTCACCCTGTGACTATCAAACCCTCGAGGTCAGGCTCGATCACTGTCGCATGACCCGGTAGGTCCAGCTTGGCTAATGCCCTCTCGGCAGCTGCCTGGACACCGGAAGTCGCGCTGTTGTCAGCGCAGATGGCAAGCACCGCCGGGCCAGCGCCCGACCAGCACGCGACGGTGGCACCGGCCTGCCTGAGAAGTTCGAGCAGGTCCGGCGCCTCAGGAAACAACGCCGAGCGCGCCCCCTGGTGGATGCGGTCATCGCCCGCCTCCGGCAGCAGCAGTGAGCTGTCCGCCAGTCCGGCGATGAGCAGCCCCATCCGTCCTAGGTTGTACACGGCGTCGTCGATGGACACGGTTTCGGGCAGGACCGAGCGGGCCAGCTTCGTCGGCAGGTGGCGGTCCGGGACGACAACCACATACCCCAGGTGGGAATCGAGCGGAAGGCGCCGCGCCACTGGCACTCCGTCGATCATCGCGGCAGCCACCAGCCCGCCCAGCACGGAGGCGGCGGCGTTCTCGGCATGGCCATCGACGATCGCTCCAGCGCGCAAGGGGTCACCAGCGCCCGCCGCGGCAGCAGCTGCCACTGCGACCGCCGCCGAAGAGCCCAGTCCCCGGCTCACCGGGATCGAAGAGTGCACCGCGATTGTCACTCGGTCATGACCGAGAACCGACCTCACCACAGCGGCGGCGAGATGTGAAGCGTCAGCCGGGAGATCCGATCCTTCGCCCTCCGACTCGATACGCAGACGCGGCGCCGGAACTACCTCAACCTCCACGTACAGACGCAGCGCCAAGCCAAGGACGTCGTAACCGGGACCAAGGTTCGACGTAGACGCCGGGGCGCGCGCTTTCACCTGATCACCCTGGTGAGTTGGTGATCCGGGTTCATCCGGGGCTCGCGGAGGGTACCCAGCCGGGTGGCGGTTTGCCAAGGCTCGACTGCAGGATTGCCGGCTCCTTCAGCAATGCAGCGGAGGGGTACTCGACCTCGAGAGTCCCGACGATGCTGCCGACGGGCCAGCCGCGCGCCAGCCGCGGCAACCGGCCGAGCGGGACGAGCCGGGTCCTCAGGCGGAGACCGGGCCAGCCAACCGCCACGACCGCTTTCGCGGTTCTGACGGTGGAGCGGGCTTGGTTCCACGTCGCCATGGCTTCACCGATGGCTGCTTTGGCTGGCATTACCCTCGAGACAGCGAGCTCGGGGGTCACGGCGTTGAGTAGCGCCTCGTCCTGCCCGGCATCGCCGACGAGGCTGTCCGGCTGATCGAGCACGTCGCAGACGACGAGGACGCGGTGCCCACGGACCGTGCGCCAGGCCGCCGTCACGAGGTTCGTCTGGGCGGCGGGGGTATATCCCGACTTTCCCCCGATAATCCCGTCGACTCCGACGGCAGGATCGTAGTTGTTCCAGATCTTGCCCATGACAGGGAGCCTGATGAACTGCTCGTCGACGATCTGCCTGAGCTCTCGGTTCTGAAGGGCGACCGCGGCAAGGCGCACTATGTCTACAGCGGTTCCCCGTGACCCGGGGCTGAGGCCGCTCGGATCGGCAAAGTGCGTCCCGCGTAGACGCAGTGCGGCGGCCGCCGCGTTCATCTTCGCGACGAAGGCCCGCATGCTCCCGGCATCCCACACTGCCAGATAGTTGGCGATGTTGTCGGCCGATGGAATCATCAGTGCCTGGAGCAGCTGGCGTTCGTCCAAACGCTCACCGGCTCTGACCTCTATGTTCGACTCGTCGGCTTTCGAGGCACGGATCCAGGCCTGGTGGTCAGCGGCCGTCATGGTGAATATCGGCCCACCGCTGCGCCCGTGGAGGGGATGGTCCTTGAGAACGATATAGGCAGTCATCAGCTTGGTCACGCTGGCGACGGGAATTGAACGCTCGTTCTTGGTCGATGCGACCACGCCGAGACCGCCGACGCCTACGGCTCCCTCTCCTGTCCGAGGAAGGGGGAGAGCTACCGCTCTGCCCGGGATCACGACCGAGGGGGCGAGGCTCGAATGGAGTAACGGCCGAGGAGCGGGCGCTTGCCGCTGATGCGCACGCGCCGGCGACGCAGCTACTCGGGCAGGTCCCTTTGCACCGGACAGGTTGAACGCAGCTACGACCGCGACGACGGGTGCCGATACGAGCAGTGCGAGCCGCTGCCGCCCCTTGCGCCGCGCAGCTAGCACTCTGGAGCGCGAGATGCTCGGCCGCGATCCGTAAAGCTCCCTCCCGTCGGTCACAGCGACAAAGCTAGCCCGGCTGACTCTGCCGGTCAGGTGGCAACGGCCCACAGCGGGTCAGGCGGCGCGGCGCGGCG
>CAZAMA010000118.1:0-9114 GCA_964485645.1 uncultured Acidimicrobiaceae bacterium
GAACTCGTCGTCGGCCCGGTCGATCTCGTCCACCAGCAGCACGGGCACCGGCCCGATCGTTGGCTCGAGCGCCCGGAGCAGGGGTCGGCGCACAAGGAACCGCTCGCCGTAGAGCTCGTCCTCTGCCAAGCGCGCCGACTCACCCGAGGCTTCGACAGCTCGCAGATGCAGGAGCTGGCGAGCGTAGTCCCACTCGTAGGCAGCCTGGGACAGGTCGATGCCCTCGTAGCACTGGAGCCGCAGGAGCTCACCTCCGCTCCAGCGAGCCAGGACCTTGGCAACCTCGGTCTTGCCGACGCCCGCTTCACCTTCCAACAGCAGCGGACGACGGAGCACCAGGGCGAGGAAGATCGCCGTCGAGAGTCCCTCGTCGGCAAGGTACTCGTGCGCAGCAAGGGCCGCGGTTACCTCGCCGACATTTGCCGGGACTACTTGGGTTGAGCTCACCACTTCGACGCTACCGTGGGCTGGTCGAGCTACACGGCGGAACCACCGCCTGGCGCCGCTCCGCAAGGTTGATCTCCGCAATCGTCGAAGCTACCGCCGCCGCCGCCTCTGCAAGCAGCATCGCGCCGAGAGCGTCCCCGAGCAGGTTCGGGTTGCCGTCGGAGGCAACCTTGCTGGCCAACAGTCCGATCTCGGCTCCTATCTCGGCTATCTCGAGCGGAATGGCGACCACTCGGGCAGCCGCCGCGGCCACGGCCTCCTCGCGCTCGTCGGGCACCGTGTCCTTGGGCAGGCGCCGCGCCTCGAGGAGAGCCGTGTAGGCGACAGAGTCCGCCTCGGCCAGCTGCAGAGCGCGAAGGCGGAGACGGTCAGCCGTCGCGGCGATCTCACCGGCGGAGTCGAGAGAACGGTTCGAGAAGCGCGCAGCCATACCGCACAGAGCCGCGGCCAGGGCTGCGCTGACACCGGCGGCGGATCCGCTCGCGGGTACCGAGCTGCGGGAGGAGAGTAACTCGAGATAGTCCGCCAGCGTGAGCTCCGCTAAGGGTTCGCTCCGGAGCGCTCGGCCCGGCGTGCTCACACCAGTGCACCGATCGCTCGACTCGCCGGAAGCGGCATCTCAAGATCTCCTTTGGGGGCTATGGCAGGATGTTCGACGATAGGTCTAGCGTCTCCCAGCCCTGAGGTCAGATCGTCGCAGCGCCTCATGCAGCCCAAGGCGCTACCATCCGGCTGCGCGACTCGGGCCGCTCGGGGTGACATCGACGGGCAGGGAGCAGGGAGCAGGGAGCAGGGAGACGGTAATGGCAAGCGGTTATTACGACTTCATCATCGTCGGCGGCGGATCTGCCGGCAGCGCGCTCGCGAACCGGCTGAGCGCGAGTGGCTCCAACCGTGTGCTCGTGCTCGAAGCCGGACGCCCGGACTACCCCTTTGACGTCTTCATCCACATGCCTGCGGCGTTGACCTTCCCTATCGGGAGCCGTTTCTACGACTGGAAGTACGAGTCCGAACCCGAGCCGCACATGAACGGCCGGCGTATCTACCATGCCCGCGGCAAGGTCCTTGGAGGCTCCAGCAGCATCAACGGGATGATCTTCCAGCGCGGGAACCCGCTCGACTACGAGAGATGGGCTGCCGACCCTGGCATGAAGGACTGGGACTACGCCCACTGCCTTCCCTACTTCAAGCGCATGGAGACGTGCCTCGCCGGCACGGACGAGTTCCGCGGCGGGGGCGGCCCCTTGGTGCTGGAGCGTGGTCCAGCGACGAACCCTCTCTTCGCGGCGTTCTTCGAAGCCGTTCAGGAGGCGGGCTATCCCCTCACCTCTGACGTGAACGGCTACCGCCAGGAGGGTTTCGCTCCTTTCGACCGCAACATAAGTCGAGGGCGCCGTCTCTCGGCCGCGAGAGCCTATCTCCACCCGGTCCTGAGGCGCTCGAACCTCGAGGTCGAGTGCCGGACACTCGCCACTCGAGTCATCTTCGATGGCAAGCGGGCCGTCGGGATCGAGTACCGCAAGGGACACGGCCCTTTGCAGCAGGCGCGGGGGGCAGAGATCATCGTCTGCGGGGGAGCCTTCAACTCCCCCCAGCTGCTCCAGCTCTCAGGTGTCGGGCCGGCCGCGGATCTCGAGAAGCTCGGGATCGACGTCGTCGCGGACCTCCCCGGAGTCGGTGAGAACCTGCAGGACCACCTCGAGGTGTACATCCAATACGGGTGCAAGCAGCCGGTGTCGATGGCTCCTGCGCTCAAGATGTGGAAAAGGCCGTTCATCGGTCTGGAATGGTGGCTGCTCCGCCGGGGACCGGGCGCGACGAACCACTTCGAAGCCGGGGGCTTCGTTCGGAGCAACGAGGACGTCGCCTACCCGAACCTCATGTTCCACTTCCTCCCGATCGCCATCCGCTACGACGGCTCGGCTCCTTCGAGCGGGCACGGGTACCAGGTCCATATCGGTCCGATGTACTCCGACTCGCGCGGCACGGTGAAGATCGTGTCGCGCGATCCCGCGGTGCACCCGGCCTTGCGATTCAACTATGTGTCGACCGAGCAGGACCGAAGAGAGTGGGTGGAGGCCATCGCCGTCGCGAGAAACATCTTGAACCAGCCGGCGATGGACGACTTCAATGCCGGCGAGCTCTCTCCTGGCTCGAGCGTGTCGAGCGACGCCGAGGTCCTCGAGTGGGTCGCCCGGGACGGCGAGACAGCCTTGCACCCCTCGTGCACCTGCCGGCTGGGCGTAGACGACCTCTCGGTCGTCGACCCCTCCTCGATGAGGGTGCACGGGCTCGAGGGGCTGCGCGTGGTCGATGCATCTGTCATGAGATACGTCACGAACGGCAACATCTATGCCCCGGTGATGATGATCGCGGAGAAGTCGGCTGATCTCATCCTCGGCAACACGCCGCTTGCACCCGAGCCGGTCGAGTTCTACCGCCACAGTGCCGCGTCGTCGGGCGGGCCCGCTCCGCACCCGGGAGATGGCCCCGATGCCTGAGCGCTCGTACGGCCTCTACATCGCCGGCAAGTGGGTCGAGGGCGCCGCGCCTGAGCTTTCGGCGGTGAGCCCGTCGACGGGCGAGATCTTTGCCACGGTCTCGGTCGCCGATGCGGCCCAGGCGGGCCTCGCGGTGGAGGCTGCGATGTCGGCATGGCCGGCATGGGCGTCGGCTTCGGCATTCGAGAGAGCCGACACCTGCTCAGCTCTCGCCGCGGCGATCCTCTCGCGGCGAGAGGATCTGGCCCGCGCACTCACCGAGGATCAGGGAAAGCCCCTCTTGGCCGAGGCCTACGACGAGGTGGATGAGCTTGCCGTCTACTTCACCATGGCCGCCGAGGACGCGAAGAGGTCGCAAGGTGCCATCCCGTCCTCCGTCTCATCCGCGCGGCGCGTGCTCACCATGCGCGTGCCGCTCGGCGTGATCGCCGTCGTATCGCCCTGGAACTGGCCCTACACGATGGGTGCCGAGGTCCTGGCGCCCGCCCTGGCGGCAGGCAACACCGTGATCTGGGTGCCGGCCCCGACGACGACGGCGTGTTCCGCTCTCCTTGTCGAGGTGCTCGCCGAGTCTCTCGCGGCGTCCGGGGCACCTGCGGGGATCCTCAACTTCGTCTCGGGCCCCGGAGCCGTCGTGGGCGACGCCGTGGTCTCACACCCCCTCGTGGCCGGAGTGGGTTTCGTAGGGTCAGTCGCGACAGGGTCCCTTGTCGCGTCTCGGGCATCGGGCAAGACACAGATCCTCGAGCTCGGGGGCAACGGGCCGATGGTCGTGATGGACGACGCCGACCTCGACCTTGCGACCGAGGCCGCGCTCGAAGCCGCCTACCTCTGCGCGGGGCAGAGCTGCACCGCGGGCGAGAGGTTTCTCGTCCACTCGGCTGTCCGAGCCGAGTTCGTAGAGCGAGTCGTCGAAGCGACCGCCGCGCGGGTCAGGCTCGGCGATCCCTTCGACCCGGTAACGACCATGGGCCCGCTCAACAACGAAGCCACCGCGGCAAAGTTCGACCAACACGTCGGAGATGCCGTGTCACGGGGGGCAAAGCTTTGTATCGGCGGATCCCGCGAGAGTGGCCGGCCGACGACGCTCTACGCCGAGGCGACCGTGATCGACGGCGTGACTCGCGAGATGGCGATCGCCCGGGAGGAGACTTTCGGTCCAGTCGTGCCTGTGCTCGAGGTTGCATCGATGGAAGAGGCGATCGCGCTGACCAACTCGACGCCGTTCGGCCTCACCGCAGCCGTGTTCACCGCGGACCTCGAGCGTGGCCTTGCCTTCGCCGAGGCCGTTCGCGCAGGCTGGGTGAACATCAACGCGTCCACGAACCTCTGGGAGTCTCACCTGCCCTTCGGCGGCCGGTCGGGCTCGGTTAGCGGGCGCGGCCGAGTGGGAGGGCGCAGCGTGATGGACACCTTCACCGAGCCCAAGACCGTGGTGTTCCCCGCCCCTCGGTCCTAGGGAGCGGCCGGCGGTGCGGTCGCCGTCGTTCTCAGCCCCGTGCGAGCCGGCGGGAGATCACGAGTCGCTGGATATCCGATGTCCCCTCCTCGATCTCCTCGAGCTTCGCGTCCCGCATCCACTTCTCCACCGGAAACTCCCGTGAGTACCCCCAGCCACCGAGTGTCTGAACCGCTGCCCACGTACACCACATCGCTGTCTCGGAGGCTGAGAGCTTGGCCATGGCCGCCTCCTTGGCCACAGGCACTCCAGCGTCGTACAGCTTGGCGGCGCGCCAGGTGAGAAGTCGGGCGGCGTCGATCCGCGTCGCCATGTCCGCCAGGCGAAACCCGACCGCCTGGTGCTGCACGATCGCCTTGCCGAAGCTGGAACGCTCTCTTGCGTATTGCAGTGCGTACTCGAGAGCCGCGCGGGCGATCCCGGTGGCCGCGGCGGCAAGAACGATGCGCGAGTGGTCAAAGGTCCTCATGAGCGATGCGAACGCCTTGCCCTCCTCGCCCAAGAGTCGCTCCTTTGGCAGCTCCACGTTGTCGAGGAATATCTCGCGGCTCTGGATGGCCCGTTGCCCCATCCTGCGCATCAGCTGGCCGAACCGCACTCCGGGGTCGTCCTTTCGCACCAGGAATGCCGTAACTCCACGCGCGCCAGCGCCGGGGTCGACGGTCGCGTAGACGACATACAGCTCGGCGAGACCGGCGTTGGACGCCCACGTCTTCTGCCCGGAAAGGCGGTAGGTGTCGCCCGAACGCACAGCTCGCGTGACGATCGCGGCAGCGTCGGACCCCGCGCCTGGCTCGGTCAAGGCAAGCGTCGTGAGCACGGGCCTCTCGCCTCCGATCGGCGTGAGCCATTCTGACCGCTGCTGCCCGGTGCCCACTTCCAGGATAGGCGCCGCGTAGAACCCGCCCGAGGTGATGAGATTGCCGAGGCCGGCGCAGCCATGGCACAGCTCCTCTTGGACGATGCACTGGGTCACGGTGTCGGTAAGACCTCCGCCGCCGTACTCCTCGGGCAGCATGAAGGAGCTGAGCCCGAGCTTGCCTGCCTTCCACCACAGCTCCCAGGGCATCTCGCCGTCGGCCTCGTCGACCTCGGCGGCAATCGGCCTGATCTCGTTCTTAGCGAAATCCCGGCACAGCTGCTGGATGTCTCGCTGCTCTTCCGAGAGGTCGACAACATCCCACTCTGCCCCGATCATGTCCCACCTTTCTCAGCAACCACGGTGATCACTTCTGTCGCCTCACGATCTCACAGCTCGCGGGCTGCAACCAAACCCTCGAGGACCGCCTCCTCTACGGTTCGCGGAGCCAAGCAGTCGCCGATCCCGACCGGGTGCAGCCCGTCACCTAGGAGCTCGCTCAGCAGCGCGTCGTCGGACACATGACCCTGGGCAAGGACGAGCCCGGCCGTCTCCTCCACTATCACCGGCTCCTTGGTGAGGACATGTTGGAGGTACACCGCAGTTTCGTCGACGCCGAAGAGCCGGACGAGCGGTATCACGACGACATTCGCCCGCGCCAGGGCTGCCAGGTGTGCGTCTCGGACGTACTGCTGGAGACTCTCGACAGCCCCATAGCCGTTCACGCACAGCACGACCTTGTGCCCCCGGGCGGCGAGCAACAGGGCGACTCCTGCTCCGACCCAATCTGCCTTCCAGTCGGCGACTACGACGCGTCCTCTCGGGAGCTCGGCGCCGTCAATTACCTGCCAGGCATCGACCACCGCGGGATCGCCCATCACCTCGACGGTCGGCCGGCGCGGCGAGGCACCGGTTGCGACGATCACGACATCCGCGTCCTGCTTGCGCACGAACGCCGCGTCGACACGAGCTCGGGTCACGATACGTGCCCCAGCGCGCTCGGCCTCGCCGAGCAGGTTCGTGACAGCGCCGCCGAACTCCTCTCGGCCCGGGAGCCGCTGTGCCAACAGGATCTGGCCCCCCACCCGCGCGGCTGCCTCGAACAGGGTCACGTCGTGTCCAGCCTCTCCGGCGACGGCCGCCGCCTTGAGCCCTGCCGGACCCCCACCGACAATCAGCACTCTGCGCGGACAGCTCGTCGTCGCACGCCGGCCGTAGACGAGCTCGCGACCGGTCTCGGGGTGCTGGATGCAAGAGATCGGGTAACCGGCGTGGAAGTGGCCGATACAGGCCTGGTTACAAGCGATGCAGGCGCGGATCTCCGCAGTGCGGCCCGCGGCTGCGAGCGCGGGCATAGTCGGGTCGCAGATGAGGGCGCGGTTCATGATCACCGCGTCCGCGTGACCCTCGGCAAGCACACGCTCGCCGTCTTGGGGTTGGTTGATCCGCCCCGCGGCGAACACTGGGAGGCCGACTTCCTGCTTCACGCGCGAGATCTTCGGGAGCGAGTAGCCGACGGGCTCCGTCATCGGCGGCACGATGTGATCCGAGCCCGCGAGAGAAGCAGAGGTGCCGAGAGTCACGCTCAGGTAGTCGATCGCGCCATCGCGGTCGAGGGCGGCACATGCTGCCAGGGAATCGGATGTCGAGAGGCCGTCCTCCTCCAGCTCGTCGGCCGAGATTCGCACCCCGACGACGAAGCCGTCCCCGGTCTCGGCGCGCACGACCGAGATGATCTCGCGCAGGAACCGCATCCGGGCGTCGAAGGATCCGCCGTAGCGGTCGGTGCGAGTGTTCAGCTTCGGGTTCAAGAACTGCGAAGGGAGGTAGCCATGGCTCGCGACTATCTCGGCTCCGTCCAGGCCGGCCTCCTCCAGCCGTCTCGCGGCAGCTCCGTAGCCTTCGATGATCTCGGAGATCAGGCCGGGTGTCAGCGCTCGCGGCATGACGTGAAACCGCTCGTTGGGCACAGCCGAAGGTGCGAGGGCAACTGGAGCCGATCCGTCCTGTGACTCCATCACCTCCCTGCCTGGATGGAAGAGCTGGCCGAAGAGCTTCGCCCCGTGTGGGCGGACAGCCTCGACTACCTTTCGGTAGCCGGGGATGCAGGAGTCGTCGGCGGCCATTAGGACATGCGATGTGTACCTGGCGGTGTCGTGCACCCCGGCTGCCTGCATCACGATGAGACCCACTCCGCCGGCTGCTCGCGCCTCGTGATAGGCGACCAGCTGCTCGGTCACCCTCCCGCCGTTGACCATCACGGTGTCGTGCCCCGACGACACGATCCGGTTCTTCAGGTTGAGTCGGCCGGCCTCGAGCGGCGCGAAGAGGTGCGGGAAATGGGTGGTCGTCATGCGTCCTCAGCTGAACCACAGCTGTTTGAGGTCGTAATTGTTCATGGGCACGCCGACCTTCGAGCTTTGTGCGCCATGCACGTTCTTTGCATAAGCATCTATCACGGGCGGGAAGTAAGGGATGATGTAACCACCGGAGTCGTACTCGATAGTTTGCATCTCGTGGATGATCTCGGTTCTCTTTGCCAGGTCGACGGTAGCCAGCGCCTCGCTATAGAGGGAGTTGTATCGCGGGTCGGCGAAATGGGTCTCGTTCGTCGGAGCCGCCGGCACCGTGGCCGAGCCCACCTGCGGCACATAGGGGTTGTAATACCAGTAATCCTGGGCAAAGGTCCACTTCAAGTAGTTCGGACCGTAGAAGGTCGTCGGCGTCACCCGCTGCAGTGTCACAGAGATCCCGGACCGCTTCACCTGCTGGCCCAACACTTCGGCGGCGTTGACCGTGCCCTGGGCGATGCTGGAGGTGACGAGCACCGTCGACAGATCTGACCGGCCGGCTGACTTGAGGAGAGACTTCGCCCGCTCCGGATCGTAGCTGCGCTGGGGCAGCTTGTGGTCGTAGGAGGGATCCCAGATCGCGAACAGGTCGTTGCCGACTGTTCCATAGCCCTCGAAGACCAGCTCGAGCATCTGCTCGCGGTCTATCGCGTATCGCATGGCCTGCCGTACCCGGACGTCGTTGAAGGGCGGCTGGTCTACGCGCATCGTAAATGGTGTCCAACCACCTCCTTTCGATATCACCACCTGTCCACTCGCGCGCGCAGTCGCGACCGAGACCGCAGAGAGGAGGCCGATAGCATCTGCAGCGCCGCTTTGCAGTGAGTCGAGCTGACTCACCTCGTCGCTGTAATCCGCGATCACCACTCGATCGAGATAGGGGGTCCCGGTGATCCAGTAGTTGTCGTTGCGGACGAACTCGCTCGAGACCCCAGGCGTGAACGACTTGTAGACGAACGGACCTGTTCCGACTGGGCTCCTCTCGTCGAAGCCGACCGGGACGATCGGAAAGTAGTAGCAGGGAAGGACCTGATCGAAGGTCGAGAACGGTGTCGAGCATGGTATGGAGACCGTCCGGCTGTCGAGCCGCCTGATGCCGGCCACGTCGAGCGGTATTATCTGGCTGGCGCCGCCGTATACGTTCTTCGGGTTCCGTATCTGCTGGAACGTGTATATGACGTCGTCGGCCGAGAGGGTCTTCCCGTTGTGGAACGTGATCCCGTCGCGGACGCGGATGGTCCATGAAGTTGCATCACGGTTCGGGGTGACTTCCTCCGCGAGCCATAGCTGGTAGCCGGCCTCCGGGGTGAAGGCGACGAGTGGCTCGAACAGCTGGTTCACCCGGGCAAAATCGATGTTGAGCAGCGGGTTGAGCGGGTTGAGGGTGTCGGAGCTGCCCCCGCCGGTGAGCCCGACGTTGAGCGTGCCGCCGCGCTTTGGCCCTGCCTTTTTGTGGCCGCTCAGAGGGCGCGCCTGCCCCCAGGCCCCCTCGGGCCA
>CAZAMA010000119.1:0-3908 GCA_964485645.1 uncultured Acidimicrobiaceae bacterium
TCCTCGCAGCAAGGCTGCCCGTAGACATCCCGGAGCAGGCCATCTCGCCGGACAGGCTGGCCGAGGCCGTGAGAGTCGATCTCGCTTGCAACGGCTGGTGGGGCAAAGCTGCTGACGTGCTCGAGCGGTACCTGGCAGCTGTCGCTGTCACCGGAGCGGAGCGGCCCGAGATGAGCAGTCACGGCCACAGCCCGGACGAGCTGGCCAGGGCCAAGGAGATAGTCGAGCGGGCGCGTGTTGTCGGTGAGCTCGAACCGCAGTGGTGCGTGTCGCAGCTGCAGCTCTTGCACGTGCGCCAGCGGGCTCTCGAGGACATCGAGCAGCGTTTCGGCTCGGAGGCCGCCGTCACGGCGCGAGTCGCCGAGCACGCCATCGACTGGATGCGGGTGAGATTTGACGATCTCTGCCTGGCGAGCCGATCCGCGGCGAACGAGGCGGTCATGTGCTCGCGAGACGAGGGAGTGGATCCAAGCGAGATAGCAACGCGAGCAGGTGGTGAGCTGCTGCACGTGGACCTTCGGCGGGATCAGCTCGCTCCGGCGCTGGCGGCACTTTTGGGCGGTGCGATCGCAGGCGAGGCACTTGGCCCGATCGAGAGCGCCGAAGGCGTCCACGTGCTGTGGCTCGAGTCGCGCCGGCCTCCCTCGCCGGACGACCCGGAAAGCCGGGCTCAGGCCAGGTCCGAGCTCCTGGGTGAGGTGCTCGACCGGGTTCTTGCGGGACGGGTTAGCCGGGTGGGCCCACTTTGAGCGCAGAGCTGGGAGAGGACACAGGGGCTCTGGGCGCGGCTGGCGGGGAGCATGAGCTGGAGCTGGTGAGATCGCTGCCGTTTCTCGCCAGTCTGCCCCCAGCCCTGGAGGCACTCGTCGTCAGGCTCTTTCAGTCACGCTCCTTCGAGTTCGGCGAAACGGTGTTCTCGGCCGGAGACCAGCCCGACGGCATGTACCTGGTCGTACAGGGCACCGTCCGGGTCCTCGTGGACCACGAGGGCGAGGAGGTCACCCTTGCGCGCCTCGGTCCAGGGGAGTGGTTCGGCGAGACATCGCTCCTCGACGGCTCGACCAGGAGCGCGACAGTGCGCGCGTCCCAGCCGGCTCGCACCCTTTGGCTCGACCGACTCGTCTTCGACTCTCTCTTGGAGCTGCACCCTGAGGTCAGGAGTGCGTTCGGCGACCAGGCACGGGTACAGAGCCTCCACCGCTTTCTTCGCACTCATGCCGCTTTCGAGGAGATGTCGCTCCAGGCGGCGACGGCGATGTTTCGGCTGCTCGAGCCGGTAGCGGTAGCAAAGGGGGAGATCGTCGTAGCTGAGGGTGCGCCAGGTGGGTGGATGTACTTCGTCGAGGACGGCCGCCTCGAGGCGAGCCGGCAGGATGGATCTGAGCGACGCGTGGTCGGGTTTCTTCGGACGGGCGACATATTCGGCGAGCGTTCGCTCGTGACTGGGGAGGCTCGGGTGGCGACCGTCCGCGCCCTTAGTGACGCCAGGCTGCTCACGCTCGACAAGGCGGGTTACGAAGAGCTCGCGCGCAGCTTTCCTGGCTTCGGCGACCGAATTGCGGAGATGGGACTTGGTCGGGACTTTCGCAGCCAAGCTCGGGTGCCGCTGGACTTTCGCGAGGAGATCCTGCCGGGTCGCGTCGATGCGGGACCGGCCGAGGAGACGGTGGCGGGAGAGCCGACCGCTAGGTCTGTCGCAGTGCCACCGCGCCGAAGGTCTTGGCGCCGGCAGCGGTTCGTCTTCGTGCACCAGCTCGACGAGATGGACTGCGGCGTCGCCTGCCTCTCGATGATCGGGAAGTGGCACGGGATCGACGTCTCGACCTCATGGCTACGCGACGTGGCCGGGACGAACGTGTCGGGCACGACGCTCCGGGGACTCGCGACCGCGGGTGCGCGGATCGGCCTGGACGTCGCCGCGCTCAAGGCGTCGCGGGACCGGCTCGGGGGGCTCAGGCTCCCGGCGATCATCCACTGGGACAAGAGACACTGGGTCGTGCTGGTTCGTCTCGACGCCAACAGCGCGGAGATCGCGGACCCGGCCGTCGGTGTCCTGCGCGTCAAGCGAGACGAGCTCGCCAGTCACTGGGATGGCTACTGCGCGCAAGTCACCCCGACCGGAGCCGTGGTCGATCTCCCGAAGAGCGCCCCCAACTTGGGCTGGCTGCGTCCTTTCCTGCTCTCGCACCGGAGGGCGCTGTCGGTCGCGCTCGTGCTTGCCCTTGGTGGCGCCGCGGGCGAGGTGGCGCTGCCTCTCGTCGTGCAGGCAGTCGTGAACGACGTCGTGACGCGAAGCTCTGTTTCGGCCATCGACCTGCTCGGCCTCGGAATCCTCGGGCTCATAGTTGCCGGGGCGGCTGCATCCCTCTTCCAGCGTCTTGTGCTCGTCGGCGCAACTGTCAGGTTTGACAGCGACACGCTCGACTTCATGACCGAGCGCCTGCTCGGCCTGCCCATGTCATATTTTGTGAGCCGCCGGGTAGGCGACATCGAGCGACGCCTAATGGGAGTGCGAGAAGTTCGCCGTGTCGTGGTGCAGCAGGGTATCCAGAGCCTGTCGGCGGCGGCCCAAGTGCTTGTGGGGACAGGCATCCTGTTCGCCCTGTCGTGGGTCCTGACCCTCGTATTCCTCGCCGTGATCCCGGTCTACTTGATGGCGATGAGGTATTCGACGCGCCGCTTGCGCCCTCTTTATGCCAGCATCGAGGAGAGCTTTGGCCGGTACTCCGCTGATCAGATCGACCTGTTGAAGGGGATCGAGACGGTGAAGTCCACCGGCACCGAGGCCGGCCTGCGCCGGCGACTGCACCGTGCCTTTGGCGACTTGATGGGACGTACCGCGGCTTCATACCGAGTAGTCGCCGGGTACGGCTCGATCGTCCAGCTCATCTCCCTTCTCACATATGGGCTCTTCGTCTTCCTCGGCGCCCTGCTCGCGCACGCCGGTGCCATGAGCGTGGGGGGATACGTCGCGTTCACCGTCCTCGTTCTCATGATCACCGGACCACTCGTCCTGCTGCTCGACGCCTGGGACGACGTGCAGGTCTCGGCCGTGCTCTTGAACCGCATCGCCGACGTATTGGACCAGGAGCCAGAGCAGGGCTCTGACACCTCATGGCTCGAGCCCGTTCCGACGCTCGAAGGACGTGTGCAGCTGCGCCATGTGTCCTACAGCCCTCCCGGCGTCGACGAGCCGATCCTGGCAGATGTCGACCTGGACGTCTCGCCCGGCACGACGGTCGCCGTGGTCGGCCGGTCGGGGTCGGGCAAGACCACGCTGTTGCGCCTGCTGGCCGGGTTGATCGAGCCAAGCTCGGGCTCGATCTTCTACGACCGGACCGAGTCGACGTCGTTGCGGTACGGGGAGCTGAGGCGCCAGGTGGGTTTCGTGCTGCAGGCGCCTTACGTCTTTGCCGCCTCGATAGCCGAGAACATCGCGCTCGGCGAGATTGACGTCGATCTCGACGCGGTTCGCGCGGCCGCGGAGATAGCTGATCTGGTGGAGCTGGTCGAGCGGCTGCCACTTGGATACGAGACCACGGTCGGCGACCGTGGGCTGCCACTTTCCGGAGGCCAGGCACAACGTCTCGCGATCGCGAGGGCCCTTTACCGCCGGCCGCCCGTGTTGCTGTTCGACGAGGCTACGAGCTCCCTCGACACCGAGTCGGAGGCCAAGGTGAAGGCAAACATCGACCGGCTCCTGGAGGGTCGCACGGCCTTTGTCGTCGCTCACCGACTCAGCACCATCCGCAACGCCGACGTCATCGTCGTGCTCGACCGGGGCCGGCTCGTGGAGAAGGGGACCCACGACGAGCTACTCGCCCGTCGCGGGGTCTATTTCTATCTCTACAGCCAGCAGCTCGGGATAGCCGATGCCTGAGTAGTTGGGTTGTGCAGTTGCACAGTTG
>CAZAMA010000119.1:4008-9091 GCA_964485645.1 uncultured Acidimicrobiaceae bacterium
AGTTGTGCGGGCAATCTCGTGCCTGAAGTGACCGGATCGCCGGCGTCTGGATAGTTGTGCGGGCAATCTCGTGCCTGAAGTGACCGGAGAAGGGGGTGTCCGGTCATGCCCGGCACACAGTTGGCCAGCGCCGGGGCTCACTCGGGGCTCGGCCGCCGCCCCTCGCCCCGCCCCGCCCCGCCCCGCTCTCTTGTCGGGCCGCCCTGCAGCCCCGCCGGCCCCCGGGGCCCGGGGGCCGCGCCCGGCTCGGGAGGTGGTACACGTACTCAGTGTTGGGGGCTTCGCAAGAGGTTGGTGCGCCTTTACTATGAACTCAGTCCGCAGGAAGCGGGACCACGGAGGAGGAGAACGAGATGAGCAAAGAGAGCATCGAGACAGGGCTTGACGAGACAGAGCTCGATGGCGACCTCGCCGTCGATGACGAGACTGCTTCGCAGGTGGCCGGTGGGTTCATGATGATCGAGAAGCGTGAGCTTAAGAGCGCGGACATCAGCAAGCGCGCTGACTTCATGGTTCCCCCCCGCTAGGAGCTGGTTGCGGGATCCTGGTGCCGGCTGGAGCGGACAGTGGCAGCTTTCTTTCCCGGCTGACCGACGCCGAGGCTTCGAGCCTCGAGCGTCGGAGCCGGCGGAGGAGCTACGAGCGCGGTGCGACGCTTTTTCGCGAGGGCGATGCCGCTGACGAGGTCTTCGTCGTCCGGACCGGCCGAGTCAAAGTGTGCTCGCGGCGCGCTGGGCGGGAGGTGATCCTCGCTGTCTTGGACGAGGGAGCGCTCCTCGGTGAGCTGAGCGCAGTCGACGGGGTCCCGCGCTCGGCGACCGTGGTCGCTCTCGAGCCAGTCGAGGTCGAGGTCACGACTCATGGCGAGTTCAACGAGTTGCTCGAGGAGCACCCACGGCTGGCCACCGAGCTGTTACGGTTGGTGGCGGCGCGTCTGCGCGACGCCTCGGTTCGCCAGCTGGAGTTCGGGACGATGGATACCCTCGCTCGCCTGTGTGCGACCCTCATCGAGCTCGCTGACCGCTACGGGCAGGAACAAGCAGACCTGACCGAGGTCACCGCTCCGTTCCACCAGGGGGAGATCGCGGCCTGGTCAGGGATGTCGCGAGAGGCTGTCGTGAAGGGTTTCCGCCAGCTGCGCAGCCTCGGATGGCTGACGATCGAAGGGCGAACCCTCACCCTGCACGACGTGGCGGCGATCCGGAGGCGCGCGAGCCGGGGATAGCAGCAACGTCCCCGGACACCGGACACCGGACGCCGGCCCGGACCGCGTGTCAGCAGCCGCCGGCCCGGACCGCGTGTCAGCAGCCGCCGGCCAGGGGTCTCCGGCGGTCGAGACAACCGTCGGGGGTTACTCCTGTGCTTTGGCTACCAACTCCACTTCGACGTCGAAGTCGGGCTTCACCGACAACCCGAGCATCTTCGGGGGTTGCACGTCGAAGTCCCGCACGTCGAACGAATGCCGGCCGGATATGACGAGAGTGTCGCCCTCGCCGCCGCCCTCGCCGCCGCGCACGGACACGGACACGTCCTCGCGGAAGTGCCGTGTGACGCCGTGGAATGTGAGGTCGAGATCGAGGCGCATCCGGCTCTCGCCGGCATCGGCGGCCGCGGTGAGCTCGATGACGATGAGTGGATACCGCCGGGCGTCGAGCCGCTTTGGCAGCTCCCTGTCGTAGAGGCTGTTGCCGAAGCTCAGCTGCTCGACGGGGAATTCGACTCGCCCTTTCGTCGGGCAGCTGAGGTCGACCGCCCCAGCTGCGACGGTGGCCTCGATCACGCCGGACAGGCAGGCGCTCCTTGCCGACCCGTGCATCGGGTGCAGGCTGGACTTTCCGCTCACCTTCACGCTCGATCGCGCCGGCTCAACGTTGTAAAGCGTCATTGCCCTCTCCCTTGGCTGTCGTCACTGTCTGGCTCTGCCAGATCCGTGCCCCGCGCCCCGTGTCCCGCGCTCCGTCGCGGTCACTGCTCTTGCTTGGCGACACGGCCCCGCTCGAGCGCGACCGCGCCCGCGCCCGCGCCCGCGACCGCGCCCGCGACCGCGACCGCGAAGTCGTCGTCCACGAGTACGACCTCGTAGCCCGCCCGATCCAGCAGGCTGGCGCCAAGCGAGGCCCTGAAGCCCGCGGCGCAATGGACGAAGAGCGGGCCCCGACCGGCCGGGATCTCTTCCATGCGCTCTCCGAGGTCCTGGAGCGGGATATGGATGCTGCTCGGCAGGTGCGCATAGAGGCGCTCGTCGTCGCGGCGCACATCAAGGATCAAAAGGTCAGGATGGGTGCTGCGTTCGCGCGCGAGGGTTTCGAAGTCGATGCAGGGGTAGGAGCCGAGCGGCGACCCTCCGGCGAGCTCGTCGATTGAGCCGACGGCGGACCCGGCAGGGCGGTCGATCCCGATCCGGACGAGATCGCGCTGGGCTTTGGCCACCACAGCCGGGGTCTCTCCGAGCAGCGTCACCGGCGTGCCCCAGGGGATGATCCAGCCCAGGTAAGTCGAGAACAGATCCCCGAGCTCGATCCCGATCGTCCCGGAGATGTGGCCCCTGGCGAATGCCCGCCGGGCACGCAGGTCGACGACCCACTCGCCGGCCTCGACCCGCCGCCGCAGCTCGACTGCATCGACAAGCTCGGGGGGCGAGAGGTCGGCCGGGGCGGCCCCGTGGCGGTTCTCGGCCCCCATGTGCACGTAATAGCGGGGATAGGCAGTCAGGCCTGCGAGGAGGGTCTTTACGAAGGTGTCCTCGTCGTCACTTGTGAGCGCGAGGTTCATCCTCCGCTCTTGCCCGATCGTGCTCGTGGTCGAGCCGGAAGGGGCCGTCGAGGAGCAGAAGCTCCCGAAACCATGCGTCGGATATACGCCGACGTCCTCGGGCAGATGAGCGAGGCGTTGCACCGAGCGATACTGCGCCCTCGTGAGCTCCTCGGTGACGTCCGTGCCGATGAGGTCCGTGCGCCCGACGGTGCCGTAGAGGAGCGAGCCACCGGTGCACAGGGCGACGGGGTGATCGCCCTCTTTTATCAAATAGGAGCAGTGGTTCGGGGTGTGCCCCGGCGTCGAGAGCACTTCCACGGTGAACGAAGCGACGGTGACGATGTCATGATCTTGCACCCCAACTCTCTCGAAACCCACCTCGTCTGCCGCGGCAACGACGTAGCGGGCGCCGACGAGGGTGGCAAGGGCAAGGCCCCCTGAGACGTAGTCGTTGTGGATGTGGGTCTCGGCCACCGCCGTGATCCTCACTCCGAGGCGCTCGGCGACGGCGAGGCACCGGTCGATGTCGCGCTGTGGGTCGACGACGAGTGCCTCGGATCCGTCGTGGACTACGTAGCTGCGATCGCCAAGCTCGGGCGTCTCGATCGCCAGCACCTCTATCACGTCGTGTCCCCCTCTCCCGAAGGCGCCGTGCCCTTCGTGCCCTCGCGCCGTGCCTCGGCGGCGGCCGCTGCCCATTGCGTTGCCGCCATTGTGGCGCGCGCGGACCAGAAGTTCACGGAGGGGCCAGCCCGCTCTCCGACCCCGGCGAGCCACTGCGCCCAGCTCCGAGCCTCGGCTGCCAGCCAGTCGAGCGTGCCCGGCGGATCCTGCTCGAGGAGAGCTCTCAGCATGTAGCGGCGCTCGCCGATGCGAAGCCCGAGGCCGAGGTGACGCGATGCGTTTGCAAGGTCGAGCCTGGTGAGCACGATGCCGGTACGAGCTGGCGTGCAGGCTTGGTCGACGAGCTCGGCGACGGACGCTGGATCCGGGGCGAGTGCCGGAGCATGCGCGAGGTGAGCCGAAAGCCCGATGGGCTCGCAGCATCCCGCGGCTTCGTCGAGCACCACCTCGAGCAGAAGCTTCGCCCAGGCGGCGTGAGTCTTGTCGCCTGCCTTCTCGACGGCTCGGCAAAATAGGGGGAGCCACGGGAGAAGATGCTCACCGAGGAGGGTGACTCTGGCGCGGCGGGAGGCGGCGGCTTCCCGCGTGCGATTCGAGTCGACGAGAGCCTGCTCGAGCGGTTGGCGGTTCTCCGCCTCGCGCTCGGCATCGAGCAAGGAGGCATACAGGCCGAGGAGCGTGCTCAGGTGGTCGGCCTCCGGCGGCGGCACGAGTCCGATGGCCCGCCAGAACCCCGCGACCCGGTCGCCCGCCTCGCCCCCGAGCATCCCCTCGGCGCCGAGGTAGACCGAGGCGTACGGGTGGACGCCGAGGACGAGCGCCTCGGTATGGCCACTCGCGGTCGGCGAGCCTGGCAGGCCGAGGGACGCCGCGAGCCGTCGATGGCGTTCGCCGGGCATCTCCGCGAGGACGGCGAGCGCCCGGATCAGCTCGGCGCGCCCCGCGGCTCGCTCCCCAGCCTCGCGTGCAACGAGGGCGACGTGGCCCCGATCCGCGCCCGTCTCCTCCTGGCCCGAGCTCATCACACCTCGCCCGGGCTCACGCTCGGGACACCGCCCCGGCTCACGCTCGGGACACCGCCCCGGCTCACGCTCGGGACACCGCGCGCGCTCCCGTGCGGGAGCTCGAAGGCCTCCGCGCTCGGCTTGAGCGGTCGCAGGAGCCAGTGCGGGCGCCTCGTGCCGTCAGGGGATACCTGCAGGGCCGAGCGTGCCATCGCGAGCCAGCGGCGGTAGACCTCGCCCGAACGGGCCGTGTCCACGGAGATGTCGCCGCGGCGATCGCCTGGATCTGCCCGCCTGACACGCACCGCCTGGTGCCAGCAGTGCATGCCCGACACGGGATCGGGATGCACGGGAAACGCAAGGTTCTGGTGCACTCCCACGTCGGTCCACCAGATCCGCTTCGTGTCGGGATCGGACGACTCATAGGGTGCCACGGTGCCTCGGGGCGAGAGGCTCCATTCGGTGCCGTTTCGAGCGAGGGCGACGGGCTGGGCCATGAGGCGCTGTCCCTGGTCGTGTATCTTCCAGCGGCCCATGTGGTGGCTACAGGCCACGACCCCTGGGCGGATTCCCTCGGTGATCCAGGGCTCGGCGACGAAGTAGCCCGAGTCGGTCTCGACCCGGACGAGATCCCGGGGCCCGATCTCGAGGCGCGCGGCATCTCGAGGGTGGATCCACACGGGGTTCGTGTGGGCGATCTC
>CAZAMA010000120.1:0-7242 GCA_964485645.1 uncultured Acidimicrobiaceae bacterium
CGCGGCCTCGACCGCGTCCGGGCTCTCGGCCGCCGCGAAGACGAACCCCAGGTAGCGGTCGCCCTCGGGAAGCCTGCGCACCGGTCTCCCGAGCGGTATAGCGATCTCGACGCCGGTGACGCCTGGCACCGAGCGCGCGTCGTCGATGCCACCGACGGCGACGAGAGTGCCGCTTGCCGTGATGGGGATCATGAGGATGCCGCAGGGGGAGGCGAGTCGCGCTGGCCCCTCGCGGATGCCAAGGGCAGTCGCGATCACGACCTGCTCGAGGCTCGAACCGTCTTCCATCACCATCGCGGTGGAGCAGCGGCCGCCGATCGTGCGGGCTGCGACCTCGAGCACCGCGACGGAGCTTGCACCGGGAACCCGGAGCTCGGCATGGAAGGGGCCGTCGGTCAGGCCAAGGGCACGGACCGCCGCACGGCAGGCCACGCCGACCGCGGACAGGACGTCGGGGGAGAGCTTGCTCGGGGAGACGTAGAGGGTTTCTTCGAAGAAGGGCCCGTCAAGGGGGTCGGGCTTGTCGAAGACCGTGATGATCTCCGCCTCCCCATGGGACATGATCCCCTCGACCGCCACCTCCGGCCCGGCCACGAAACGCTCGACCAGCAACGGCGAACGCCCTGGGCTGCCCGCCAGGTCGCCGTGGCCGTGGCCGTCGCCGTGGCCGTCACTCTCGAGGATGTCGTTGACCCGCCGGGCGGCAACCACGGCTTCGGCGGCCGAGTCGGCTCGGATCACCCCCCGGCTGGCCGAGAGCGAGGACGCTTTGACGACGACAGGCGGACCGAGACGACTTGCCGCCGCGGCCACCTCTGCGAAGAAGTCGGCCCCGGCGCGCTCGACGACGGCGAAATCGGGCTGGGGGACGCCGGCCCTCGCGAACGCGATACGCATCCCCGCCTTGTCCCGCGTGAGGGCTACGGCCGCGGGAGCGTTGTGGCGAAGGCCCAGCTCCGCGGCGGCCAGCGCGGCCGTCATGAGTCCCTGGTCGTCCACGGCCACGACGGCGTCCAGGCGCAATCTGGGGTCCCGACGGGCTTGCGCGACGATCAGGCGAGCCGCCTCATCCGGCCGCTCCAGCGGCAGCTCCAAGAAACCCTCCCCCATCTGTGCCGCCAGAGCCTGTGCCCGCTCCGAGCCGATCACGATCTCGACTCCGAGGCGCTCGGCCGCCGCCAGGTACTGCGCGGCCCGGTACGTCGCGGTGGGAAGGACGAGCAGAACTCTTGCCATGTCGGAACCCGATGCTATGAGCATTGGTGGGCGGACCGGATCCAGGGCGCAATGGGTCTAGCCTTTAGGCATGGCCGAGCCCGATGTGAAAGACGTCTTGAGGGTGAGCGACGAGGCGCGTACGGTGGTGACGGAGATCCGTGCCGGCGAGGACAACGCGACCGAGCTGGCGTTGTGGCTGGAGGTGAGCGGCTCGGCCAACGGTGCGTACACCTACGACATGTGGTTTCAAAGGGCCGCCGATGCCGGCCCGGGAGACGCCGTCTGGCAGGACGGCGACCTCTATGTCGTGGTCGCCGCGAGCAGCATCGACCAGGTGCGGGGGGCGACGCTCGACGTGAGCAGCGCCGGAGGCGACCAGGGGCTCGTCATGATCAACCCGAACGTGCCGGCGCCGGTTCGCGCGCCTGCCGGCGCAGCGCCGATGCCCGAGGCGGACCTCTCCTCGCCAACGGCACAGAAGATCCTCGAGATCCTCGAGCAGGAGGTCAACCCCCAGATAGCGATGCACGGCGGCTGGGCAGAGCTCGTCTCCTTCGACAGCGGGACCGCGTACGTGCGCATGTCGGGCGGATGCCAGGGCTGTGGACTCGCCAAGGTGACACTCAGCCAGGGGATTGCAGTAGCCATCCAGGACGCCGTGCCCGAGGTGCTCGACATCGTCGACGTCACCGACCACGCCTCGGGCTCGAACCCCTTCTACGAGCCGGCGAAGAAGTAGCCGCCGGCCAGGGCCCTCCAGCCACTCCAGCCCCGGCAGCCCTCCAGCCCCGACAGCCGTCCAGCCCCGACAGCCGTCCAGCCCCGGCAGCCGTCAAGGGCCCTGCAGCCCTGGCAGTACGGTGGGGGGATGCTGAGGTTCCTCACAGCCGGCGAGTCGCACGGCAAGGCGCTGGTCGTCATAGTCGAGGGTCTGCCTGCGGGCCTGGCTTTCGGGGCCGAGCAGGTCGCCGACGAGCTTGCCCGCCGCAGGCTCGGGTACGGCCGCGGACCGCGGATGCGTTTCGAGCGCGACGAGGTCACTCTCCTCGGGGGGATCCGCCACGGAAGGACACTCGGCTCGCCTGTCGCCATCGAGATCGCCAACACCGAGTGGCCCAAGTGGCAGGAGGAGATGTCGCCGGAGGCGGGCACCCCGTCCAAACAGCTCACCGCGCCGAGGCCGGGCCACGCCGATCTGGCGGGCATGCAGAAGTACGGTTTCTCGGACGCCCGAGATGTCCTCGAGCGGGCATCGGCCCGGGAGACGGCGGCCCGCGTCGCAGCCGGCGCTCTCGCTAAGGCGCTTCTGGCCGAGATCGGGGTGTCGATCCTCAGCCACGTCATCGCTCTCGGGGCTGCACGCGTGTCCGGCGACACCCGCCCGCTGCCCGGTGAGCTTGCTCGCATCGACGAGTCCGCGGTCCGTTGCGCAGATCCTGCTGGCGAGGAGGCGATGATCGCAGAGATAAAGGCCGCCGCAAAGGCCGGCGACTCCCTTGGCGGCACGGTCGAGGTGTTGGCATACGAGGTGCCGGTAGGCCTCGGCAGCCACGTTCACTGGGACCGCAAGCTCGACGGCCTGCTGGCCCAGGCTCTCATGAGCATCCAGGCGGTCAAGGCGGTCGAGATCGGCGAGGGCACCGAGATCTCCCGCCTGCGGGGCTCGCAGGCACACGACGCGATCTACTGGGACGCGGAGGCGGGCGAGTACGTGCGGCGCACCGCCCGGGCAGGCGGCATCGAAGGCGGGATCTCGACCGGATCGCTCCTGTTGGTCCGAGCCTCCATGAAACCCCTCGCCACGCTCAATCGCCCCGTCCTTGCCACTGTCGACGTCGTCTCGAAACAGACCGCACTCTCCTTCAAGGAGAGGACCGACGTGACCGCGGTGCCGGCCATGGGGGTCGTCGCCGAGACGATGGTCGCGCTCGTGCTGGCCGGCGAGGCGCTGCGCAAGTTCGGCGGGGACTCGGTTGCGGAATTCGTCCGTAACGCCGCGGCGTACGCGTCCTCCGTCCACGAGACGCCCTCGGGTGCTCGAAAGGCCCCTCTCCGAGACGCCCCTTTCCAAGACGGCATCGCTGCCGGGACGATCGATGCCTGACCATGTCCTGCTCGTCGGGATGATGGGCTCCGGCAAGACGACGACCGGCCGGCTGCTCGCGTCACGGCTCGGTCGCGTCTTTCACGACAGCGACGAGGAGATCATCGCCCGCACCAAGATGACCGTCCCGGCGATCTTCGCGGCGCGCGGGGAGGCGGCGTTTCGGGCCGAGGAGCACGCGGTCCTGGCATCGGCCGCCGCCTCGGGTCCTCCCGCGGTCATCGCCGTGGCCGGGGGAGCGGTGCTCGATCCTGACTCCCGGCGCCGGATCAGGCGAGCGGGCCTCGTGATCTGGCTGCGGGCAGCTCCGTACGTCCTTGCCAGGAGAGTGGGAGCCGGTCTCGGCCGGCCGCTTCTCGAGCAGGAGCCGCACCAGGCCCTCCGACTGCTCGAAGCCCGCCGGCGCCCGGTGTACCTGGCCGTGGCGGACGAGGTGCTCGACGTCGACTGGGTCGCGCCAGCCGTGGTGGCTCGCCGAGCCGAGCAGCTGGCGAGAACGTGGCTCGATCTCCGGCGGCAAGAGGCGACGGCGTGAGCGAGCTCTCGCGCCGGGACGATCTCACCTCAGTCCGGGTCGACCTCGGGGCGCGCTCCTACGACGTCGTTGTCGGGGCGCGAGCGCGTTTCGAGCTCGCCGACATGGTCCCGGTCTCGGCGCGCCAGGCTGTCATCGTCACTCAGCCGGGGATAGGCGTCGCCGCCCAACTCGACACGGGCCTGCCCACCACCGTCGTCGAGGTGCCGGCGGGGGAGCGGGCGAAGTCGCTCGCCACCGTGGAGAGGCTTTGCCGCAGCTTCGCCGCAGCCGGCCTCGTCCGTGACGACGTCGTCATAGGGGTCGGTGGCGGCGTCGTGACCGATCTCGCGGGCTTCGCCGCCGCGTGCTGGCACCGTGGCACCGGCGTGGTGCAGGTGGCAACGTCGCTTCTCGCCCAAGTCGACGCCGCCATAGGAGGAAAGACCGGCGTCAACTTGCCGGAGGGCAAGAACCTCGTAGGAGCTTTCTGGCAGCCGCTCGGAGTCATATGCGACACCGAGGTGCTCTCGACTTTGCCGCCCGAGGAGTGGAGGTCGGGGCGGGGAGAGCTGGCAAAGTACGCTTTTTTGGGCGTCGAGGACTTGGACGCGCTCGAGGTGCCAGAGCAGGTTGCGCGTTGTGTCGAGTGCAAGGCGCGCATCGTCTCGGCCGACGAGACCGAGGGCGGTCTACGAATGGTTCTCAACTACGGTCACACCCTCGCGCACGCGCTCGAAGCCGCGGGCCTGGCGGGGGAGTCGGGCGACTTCGAGGACGCGGGCCTGGCGGGGGAAGCGGGCCTGGCGGGGGAGTCGGGCGACTTCGAGGACGCGGGGGGAGCCGGACCGCCGCTCTTGCGCCACGGCGAGGCGGTAGCGATCGGGCTCGTGTTCGCTGCTCGCCTGGCACGCAGGCTCGGCCGCATCGACGACCGCCGCGTCGACCGCCACGAGAGTCTCGTCGCTTCCTACGGGCTCCCGGACCGGCTGCCTGCTGGCGCCGACCCCGACCGTCTCGTCGAGCTGATGGGTCGGGACAAGAAGGCTCGTCAGGACCTCACCTTCGTGCTCGACGGACCAAGGGGCGTCGAGCCGGTGCGCGGCGTCCCGGTCGCCACGGTCCTCGAAGTGCTGGGAGAGCTGAGGTGACGCAGCGCCGCGTGCTTTTGTTGCTGTCGGGACCCAACCTCCAGCTCTTCGGCCAGCGCGAGCCTGAGATCTACGGTCCAGAAACCCTCCCCGCGCGCGTGCAGCGGGCTTCCGTCGCGGCCGCCCGCCTCGGCTTCGACCTCGAGCACACCCAGAGCGATTCCGAGTCGGAGCTTGTCGCGGCCGTCCATCGAGCACGGCACCGGGCGTCTGGGATAGTTGTCAACGCGGGGGCGCTGTCTCACTACGGGTGGTCGCTGCACGACGCCCTTGCTGCCTTCGAAGGCGTGGTGGTGGAGCTTCATGTCTCGAATCCCGCGAGTCGCGAGCCGTGGCGCCGGCACTCTGTGATCGCGCCTGTCGCCGATGGCGTCGTGGCCGGTTTCGGGGGCCTTGGCTACGAGATCGCCGTCGAGGCGGCCGCCCGGTTAGTCGACTCTTGAGCTCTGCCTCTAGAGTTCAGGCCATGCCCGACGGTCGAGATCGCTCTAACTTGGCGCCCATGGACGTGGCGGGCCGGCTCGCCCGCCTGCGCGCACGGTTCGACGACTTCGGCTGTGACGGCCTGCTCGTAACGAGTCTGACGAATGTGAGATACCTCACGGGTTTCTCCGGATCAGCCGCGCTGCTGCTCGTCACCGCCAAGGACGCCCTCCTTGTGTCGGACCGCCGCTACCGCGAGCAGGCCGAGTACCAGCTCGCAGCTGCGGCCGTGGAGGCGACGATCGAGATCGGCCGACCTCTGGAGCAGCTCGGCGCCATCGACCGTGCCACCAGGGGCTTGAGACGGCTCGGCCTCGAGGCGGGCGATATCACCTGGGGTGGTAAGAAGCGTCTCGAGAAGAAGCTCTCGTTTCTCGGCTCCGGCGGATCTTTGGTTGCGACCGAAGGGCTCGTCGAAGAGCTGCGGACAGTGAAGGACGCTGGCGAGCTTGCCCGGATCGAGCTGGCGGCCGACATCGCCGACGTCGCTCTTGCTCAGGTGAAGGGACGTCTCAAGGACGGCCTCACCGAGGCCCAGTTCGCTCTCGAGCTCGATTTCGAGATGCGAAGGCGCGGAGCCGACGGCGTCGCGTTCGCGACGATCGTGGCCGCAGGCCCGAATGGTGCGCTCCCGCACCACGAACCCTCGGACAGGCGCATCGACGAGGGTGACCTCGTCACCATCGACTTCGGGTCGGAGGTCGACGGGTACCGGTCCGACATGACTCGGACGGTCTGCGTCGGCACCGTCGCCGCCCCCGAGCTCCTCGACCTCCTCGACGCGGTTCTCGTGTCCCAGCGGGCCGGGGTCCGTGCGATACGACCGGGCGTCTTGGGTGCCGAGGTCGATGCCGCCTGCCGAGACTCGCTCGAGCGCGCCGGCTACGGGGACCTCTTCGTGCACGGCACCGGCCACGGTGTCGGCCTCGAGATACACGAAGCCCCGGCAGTTGCCGCCGGGTCCCCTGATATCCTCGTCGAAGGAGCGGTCGTGACCGTCGAGCCGGGCGCCTACATCCCCCAAGTAGGAGGTGTCCGCATCGAGGACACCCTCGTCGTGACGGCTACCGGCGCCCGCACCCTCACCAAGTCGACCAAGGACACGATTCTCTGATGGCTCTCTCCACGAACGACCTTAGAAACGGCATGGCACTGGACTTGAGCGACGGCCTGTTCACCGTCGTCGAGTTCCAGCACGTCAAGCCCGGCAAGGGTGGCGCGTTCGTTCGCACCAAGCTGCGGAACATGAGGACCAAGGCCGTGATCGAGAAGACGTTTCGTGCCGACGAGAAGGTCGAGCAGGCGGTCATCGACAAGAGGGAGATGCAATACCTCTACCGCGACGGCGACCAGTTCGTGTTCATGGACAACTCGACCTACGACCAGATCTATGTCGAGGCTTCGTCGCTCGCGGGAGCGGACTCCTATCTGAAAGAAGGAGATTCCGCTGTCTTGCAGATGTACGACGGCGAGATAGTCGACGTGGAGCTCCCGGCCTCCGTGGAGCTGACGGTGACCGATACCGAGCCGGGCCTCCAGGGGGATCGCGTCTCGGGGGCCCGCAAGCCCGCCACCCTCGAGACCGGACGCGTCCTCAACGTGCCGCTCTTCGTGAACCCGGGTGACCGAATCAAGGTGGACACCCGGAGCGGTGAGTACATCACCCGGGCCTGAGCCGTCCGGAGTCGGGAGCAATCGGCGGACGGGCCAACCCTCCCGGACGGGCCAACCCTCCCGGACGGGCCAACCCTCCCGGACGGGCCAACCCTCCC
>CAZAMA010000120.1:7342-9085 GCA_964485645.1 uncultured Acidimicrobiaceae bacterium
GAACCGGCAGCCACCTCCTCGATGGCACCGGGGAGCGGCGTCGCTCGCGCGAGCGGGCGCTCGAGCTGGCCTACGAGGCCGAGCAGAAGGGCCTGTCGCCTGTAGAGCTCCTCGCCGAGCTGCCGGCATGTCCTGCGCCTTACACACTCGACATCGTCACGGGCTTGACCGAGCGCCTCGACGACATAGACGAGCTCGTGTCAGGCCACTCGTCGAGCTGGGCGATCGATCGGATGCCTGCGGTCGATCGCGCTATCTTGCGCATTGCCACTTACGAGCTCATTAGCGAGCTCGACGTCCCGGTGGCCGTCGTGATCGACGAGGCCGTCGAGCTGGCAAAGGAGTACTCGACGGAGGAGTCGCCGCGCTTTGTGAACGGTGTGCTGGCGGCGATCGCCGACACCGTCCGCCCCATGCCGGCGGCCCGGTCCCCGTCGTCGTCCGCGTCACCCGCGCGCCGCGGCATTGTCGTCGCACCGGGTGCCTCAGGGGAGATCAGTTGACCGACGCCTACAGCGTTGCCGGCGTCGATTACGCGATCCTGGACTCCGCCAAGCGGCTCGCGATCGACCTCGCGGGCGCGACGCTCGGCGAGCCGGCCGAGCAGGGTGCGACGGTGGTGCGCGCCTCGATCGGCGAGCCGGCGACGTTGATGGAGATCGGCGGACTGATGCTGGCGGTGGTTCTCGAGTGCGTCGGCACGAAGTCGATGATCGCCCGTGAGGTCGAGGACGTCCTCGGCCTGGACCGCTGGGACGCCGTCGGAATCGACGCGGTGGCGGCCATCGTGAACGACATCGCGAGCGTCGGCGCGCTGCCACTCAGCCTGAACGCGTACTTCGCGACCGGATCGGCGGACTGGTACGCGGGCTCTCGCCACCGGTCGCTCGTCACCGGGTGGGCGAGCGCCTGTGCGTCGGTCGGCGCTGCGTGGGTCGGGGGCGAGTCCCCTACGCTCGCGGGCCTCGTCGATGCCGAGCAGATCGACATCGCCGGATCGGCCCTCGGCCGTGTCCCCGACGGCAAGGACCCGTTTCTCGGCGGGCGCCTCGAGCCCGGCGACGAGATCGTCCTCGTATCCTCGACAGGACTCCATGCCAACGGCGCGTCGATCGCAAGGGCACTCGCCAGCTCTTTGGACCGCTGCCCTGGGGGTTGGGCAGAGCGCCTCCCGAGCGGTAGAGCCTTCGGCGATGCCGTTCTCGATCCGAGCGCGCTCTACCCGGCGTTGGTGGAGGAGATGTTCGAGCACGAGGTGCCCGTGCACTACGCGAGCCACGTGACGGGCCATGGATGGCGCAAGCTGATGCGGGCCGAGCGGGACCTCACCTACGTCATCGGAGCTTTGCCCGACGTCCCCGAGGTGCTGACCTTCATAATCGAACGCGCCGGCCTAGGTGCCCGGGAGGCGTATGCGACGCTCAACATGGGGGCGGGTTTCTCGCTTTTCGTCGCGAACGGCGCCGGTCAGACAGCGGTCGCGGCGGCAGGTGATGCAGGCTATCGCTCTCTCGTCGCCGGCGTCGTAGAGGCTGGTCCTCGGCGTGTCGTGCTCGAGCCGATCAGCGTCACCTACGACTCCTCGGAGCTGGAGTTGCGCTAGCCGGATCCGCGGCTTCGCGCGCTCCCGCAGCCGATCGTGGCCGATCGTGGCCGACGAATGCGAGGTCTTGCCGCTCACCGGGCGGGAGGCTCTGCGTGGGCCAGGGATCGGCTACCTCGACGACGAGCAGGGCAAGCACC
>CAZAMA010000121.1:0-8983 GCA_964485645.1 uncultured Acidimicrobiaceae bacterium
CGCTGGCAGCTCGCCCTCGCCGAGCAGCTGATCCGCCCCAACGGGGCCGCTATCACCGCCGTCTACCACGACATCGACGTGAGCCGCTCGCTTCCGTGGTCGCGGCGACCAGAGGCGAGCCGCCTGCTCGTCGACGCCATCGACCCGGGCCGGGGATGGCGTCGTCTCGTGATCGGAGAACCGCAGCGGGCCTTCTCCGGCGCTCAGTTCCAGCTCGTCTTCCCTGTCCTCACCCACTACGGCATCGAACTGTGGGTCCCCGAGATCGGCGGGGCGGTCGACCCAGACAGCGAGGCCCACGACCTGGTCATGAGCCTCTTCGGCGGCCTGTCGAAGGCCGAGCGCCGCCGCATCCAGCACCGCACCCGCGCCGCCAACCTCGCGCTCGCCGCCGATGGGCGCTGGCTCGGCGGACGGCCAAACTACGGCTACCGCCTCATCGACACCGGGCTACCGCACCCCAACCGCTCCAAGGCCTCCGCCGGCGCAAAGCTGCGCACCCTCGAACCGGACCCCGACACCGCACCGGTCGTGCGGCGCATCTTCGAGATGTACGACGCCGGCGTCGGCTACCGCTCCATCGCACACGCCCTCGAATCTGAAGGCATCCCGAGCCCAGGCGAGATCGGCCCGCTCCGCCACCCCCGCTCGGCCGGGGTCTGGGGAGGCTCGGTGGTCCGGGCCATCCTCATCAACCCCCGCTACCTCGGGCATCAAGTCGCAGGACGCCAACGCCGCCACGACGAACTGCTCGACGCCAAAGACCCCGCCCTCGGCACCGTCTCCCGCCAGCACTGGCAAGCGCCCGGCGCCTGGGCGTGGTCCGAGCAGCCCTCGTGGCCTGCGCTGGTCGAGACCGACCTCTTCGAGCGGGTCAACAAGCGCATCCTCAACACCCACGGCAACGGCACCCGCCGGCCCCGCTCGATTCCCGGCCAGTACCTGCTCGCCGGCATGATCCGCTGCGCGCACTGCGGCAAGGCCATGTTCGGCAACACCGCCAAGACGAAGGCCTACTACCGCTGTGCAGCCACCCGACCCGACTACGCGACCCCTTCGGTCCCCGGCCACCCACCCACCTACATGGTTCGAGAAGAGCGCATCGTCACCGCTGTCGACCAATGGCTATCCACCCTCGCCGACCCCACCCACGTCGAAGACACCATTGCCGCCGTCCTCGGTGCCGACACCGCATCCGATGTCGAGCCGGCCGAGGTCACCCAGGCCCGCCATCGCGAACGGCGCCTCGGCGTCGAACTGGAGCGAATCCTCGCCGCCCTTCGCGCCGGCATGGACCCCGCCCTCGCGGCGAGCCAGACCCGCAAGATCCAAGCCGACATCGTCAGCGCGCGGTCCACTATCGAACGCTGGGAACGCTCGCACGAGCGTCCCACCCCGCTGCACGAGGAAGAGGTACGAGCCGTGCTCGTACAGGCTCAGGGGATGATCTCTCTCCTCGCGGCGGCCGAACGCAGCGAACGGTCCGCTCTCTACCGGTCCCTCGGGCTCGCGCTCCGCTACGAAAGAAAAGCTCCAACCGGGCAGGAACTCGTCCATGCCCGGTTGGAGCTATGTGGTGGCGGGGGTTCAGGACCAGCACGCACCTTCGGGCTACAGACCCGACGGAGCCGCTGGTCAGGGCTCTGCCCTATGCAGCCGCCCGAGTGGTTGCACTACTCAACGTTGGCTCCGATGTGCCGGGTCCCGAGGAACTCCACAACGACGACCTTCGCCGAGGCACGATTGAAGCAGTTCGAAGGAGCGCTCTGCCGACCCTGAGAGCGGCGGAATCGTAGCGGGTTGCGGGTAACGCTAGCGGTCCGGAAGGGCGATCCGTACTTCGAAGTATCGCGTCTCGCCTACCCCTAGACTGAAGCGGGTCGCATCGAATGACGCCGGACGTACATACCACGCTTGGGAGAACAGCGTCGTCGAACTCGCGGCGGCAAGTGCCACGGCATGAAGCTTCGAACCAGTCAGCCCCACCTCAAAATTGAAATTGCCGTCGACATAGAAGCGCTGGTGCGTTCGACTAATCTCTTGAAGGGCTCCCGAGAGGTCGTCAGAACCCACTTCCCTGATTTCTGAGTCCTCAACGAGCCCGCGAGCAACTTCGGCGGCCTTCCGCGCCAGCATGTCACGGGGGGCCTCTCCAGAAGGAACCAGAATCTCCATGCGGTCGAACTCGCGCTGCTCGACGAGGGAGAGAAGCCGCTGGTGCTTCGGGGATGCCGAAGCGAACAGATGACGCCGCCGGGACTCGTCGGCGTCGGTCATCAATATCTGCTCGAACGTATAAGGCCCCGCTTCCCCTGACCAAACATCGTCAAGCCTGTCGAGCACGGTCCAAACATCTCCGTCCTTCTCTGCTTCCAGGACCGGTTCGATGCTCTCATCGAGCGGGTAATGCTGCTCGGCCTGGGTGTGGGCGACGTAAACCACGCCGTCACGACCGAGAGCCCGTCTTACGCATTGGAAAATGACCGGCTTGGTGAGGCCAGTGATGTCGATCAGACAGGGTCCTCCTGGCGGTAGCTCTTCCGCAGTAGGCCCTAGCGCGTCATAGTCGAACACCATGACCTCTTCCGCTCCCGCCTCAGCCAGAGCCTCGATCTCAGCCCCGAACCCCCGCTCTGCGTAGCGCACGAGGACGGCGGTCTCCGGCTTGAGAACTGAGAACATCCGTTCCGCTGACATCCGCGTGCGCTCTTCGAATCCCAGACCGACCACCACCGACCTGATGCCGGCATCTCGCAGATGCTGGGTGGACACCTCCGCCGCCGTCGGGGCCCTTTTGAGGGCCAGATCCGCCCGGGAACCCGTATCCGGCTCCTCTGTACTTTTGGCGGAAAGCGTCTCGAATAGGGTCTGCGGGCGGAGGCTGTCCTCGACCTGCTCGACGGCTGTCTTCATCCCGTCCTCTAGGGACGGCTCCGCCTCGTCACCCTCCTCCAGCGGACCCCCTAGGTTACGCATCAGGATCTCTCTTCCGCGTTTGGGCTCCTCCAGCCACTCGCGAAGATCCTCGCCGCTCAGCTCAAACCTATCCCTATCCGACAAACCGATATGACTTGCGAGACCAAAGAGCTTGCGATATTTCAAGATGAACTGCTGCACCGGGTCATCATCACGCGTCTTCGTGCGGGGGGCGCCGCCCTCAAGGATGAACACCCCGGCGTCTATCAAAGTCCGGAGTTGCTCGAACTGACGCTCGGTGTCCTCCGTAGTGACCCGCACATAGAGACTTGAGTACTGACGCAACCGGCCCTCCCCGCGTGCTGAAGCGACCAGCAGATCACGCGCCGCCTGGGCAAACCCAAGTGCGGCATCCTTGAACCTTCCATCTCGATGGTTGATGTGATACAGACGTTGGGAGCAGTAATCGAGGAAGCACTGATGCTGGATTTCGGGTGCGATGGGGACCCTCTCTCCACCACCTCGACGAAACATCGACTCATAAATGGCCAACACATCCCCGATGTCTCCAACGCACACCGCAGTCAAAGCACGCAGTCCCCGATAGATGCGCTTTCGCTCCGCGGCAGCAGGAGGAAGAACCGCCAGCTGCTGGGCAATGGTCTCGAGGCGCTCGTTGCCGAGCAGATCGGCCGGCGTCACGTTGTCGGGATGAGCCGGATACTGAGCCGCGCGCAATGCCAGGACGTCGCGAATGAAGTTCGTCCCTCCACCTTTGCGGAGTGGCTCTCGGATTCTCTCGTACACCGCCGAGCCAAATTCGAACACTTCATAATCACGTCCGGGACGAGCCTTTTCAACCAGACCCGGCGACTTGAGTACGTACTCCAGCGTCTGCTGTTCAGTCGTCATCTTAAAGGCGCAAATGTCGCTCAAGAAAATAAGCCGCGAGACGAGTGCACGGATGCTGTCCTCGTCTAGATGGCGCGTGGAAACGTCATCCAGGAGGTAGAACACCGTCGCGCCTGCCCACACAGACGAGACGGCCTTGACGGCATCGGCCAAAGCCACAAATGCGGCTGACGGGTCGGTGAGGAGACCATGGCCCTCGTCGCTGCGCTGTAAAGACGCCAGAATACGCAGAGTGAGGCGCTCCAGCACTAGTTCGTCGTCAGTGTCAGGCTGATCGACCGCGCCGACGTAGTCGTGAAGCACCTCCCCAATGCGCCGCACTGCTCCCGGCACAGGCAGCGAACGGTCAAGCTCCCGGAGATGACGGACCGCCCGTAGCGCCTCTCGCACGTACGCGACGAAGAGTCGAGCGTCTGGCTGATGCAGTTGACCCGTGGAGCCAAGCGGGTCCAGCAGGCGGTTACATGACACGTATAGACCGACGTAGCCATCTTGCTGAAGCTTGTCGACAAGTAGGTCTTCCCGCACACTCTGAATCTCTGCGGCCCTGGCGTGGAACATAAGCGAGCGGAGCAGCATCGTCTTCCCACAGCCGCGCATTCCGGTGATCACCTGCGGACCTCGGACACTAATTGCGTTGCGCCAGTGGCCTTCCGGGTCGACAAGGAGTTTGGGAACGAACCATGGGTGTAGCGTCTGCGCGTTATAGGAGTCGTCGATGCTGCGAAGGGGTGGAGGCTGCTTCCACGGCGACGCGACAAAGTCGTGGGCCTGACGGATCCGATCCCGGAGCACCGCAAACTCGGCTGGCCGTTGATTGACCGCGTCCGATGCCAGTAGGGCTGCTATCTCCGCCAGCTGGCCTGCCAAGCGGTAGTCGATGTCGGACGTCTCATGCGGCCGGGACAGTAGCCGCCTGGAGAAGCTCTCCAGGTGCCGAGCCACGGACGCGAGGTCTCCGAGGCGGCTGGTCCCGCTCTTGCTCCGGTCAGTGATTGAGCCCATGTCGATCGCGACAGCACGAATGGAGTCGTCGAGTGCCTCCGCCCGGCGGGACGTCTTGGACAGGCGCTCCACAATGACGTTTCCGTCATGCAGATCGTTGTGGAAGGCTTCGCGGGCCTGAAGCTCCTCCAGCAATTGCAGCAAGTCGAGTGCCAGCTGCGCGACCGTGCGGGCGGCAGGTGGCGGTTCGGCGGCCAACACCTGCTCCAGCGGTTCACCCGGGACATAGTCGAGCTGCGCGACATGGCACGGTACGGTGACGTCGCCGAAGCGGATGTCAGCGTCGAACATGTCGCGAATCGGTACGAGGTGGTCCGAACCAGCGGCAATCTCACGGTGTAGGCGGCATTCCTTTTCGAAGTCTTTTCCGTAGTCGGCGAAGGCTTCGTAGATTGCCTTAGAGGCCACCTTGAGGACGTAGGGTGCGTCGAGTGATCCGTGCGTCACGTGAAAGACTGCCGAGTAGAAGCCCCGGTTCAAGGATTTGACCACCTTGAAAGGTCCGATCTCGGCGGGGGCGTCGAAGAGTGGGAAGCCGTAAGGCTTGTTGCACCTGGGGCAGACGTCGGTGAGATCCTTGGGCTCGTCGCTGTATTCGGGATCGATGAAGCAGCAGAGAGGCCTATCCACGGATGACCTCCATTTCGGGACCATCGCGCCGATCTGGTTCGCGCGTCACCGTGAACCCCGCGCGAAGCCCATCCACGAGCTGCAGTGGATTGTCCGTGTCTCTCACCTGCGCTATCACGGTCCCTTCCTTGACGCGGACACCCGGAGCGACGGTCAGCACGAGGCCGCACGGGTCCGGGTAGCTGGTCCCGAGTACGGGAGGCATCTCCCGCTGCCGCCCTACGAGGACTTCCCGGATCGTGGCCAGGTCGACCGCGAGGATGCCGAGGCTCTCGGCCACGATGGGTCTACGCTCGGCCGACGCAACCGCTTCCTGGCGCGTCCAGAAAACCTGTGGGTCCGCGCCGTGGGCCGCCAGCATGTCCTCGTGCAGGCCTGCAAGTTCGAGGCTGGCCGATGTTGCTACAGATTCGTCCAACCCGACCGCCAGGGTGGCCATGATAAAACATCGATTGACATGGTCTCGCAGTAGGGATCCGAGTTCGCCCCGCCTGAAGACCTTCGCCAAGGCTACAAGGGCCTCTCCGCGACCGATCCAGGGCTGCGCGACTCCGGCAGACTTCTCCAGGACGCACACAGCGACGATTCCGAGCTGCTCGGCGACCGCGATCAGCCGTCGAGCGTGCTCTCGAGCTTCGGGGAGGGTTGCGCCGAAGTTGCCGTGGGGCCCTACCCGCACGTCGAGGACGAACCGACCGACGCCTGCGGCGACTTTCTTGGCCAGCAGGCTGGCGATGGCCAGGTTCGGAACCGCCTGCGCCCCGTAGTGCTGTCGCCAGGAGAAGAAGCGCGCGTCTAGGGGGCAGAATTCGACACCCGCCGCCACATGCAAGTAGCCGCATGCGTCAAGCACGCGGCGTGCGCTGTCCGCACTCCGCTGGGTTTCATAGCCCGGAAGACTACCGAGGACATCGATACCCCCGGCCGGCCGGCCGGGCACGCCGATTTTGGACACTCTCGCGCCTAGGGCTCGAGCATACAGCGGGGCAATCAGGGTCGACAAGCTTCCCGGACCGCCGGTCGACGCGATGTCCACAACGTCGGACGCGGTCGGAGTTACCGACCGACCGCCTACGAGGCCGAGGATGCGGGCCAATCGAGCGAGCCAGTCAACGTCGGCGGACGGCGCCGCGGCGGCCGTGGCCGCGAAGCTGGAGTCATCCATGTGGCGCTCCAACCCGTCGAGTACGTGATCGATACCCCCCATCGGCTCTGAGGCTAGCCAAAGACCCTCGTCGTCCGAGGTGGGAGAGTTGAATGGCCAGTTCGGGTACTCGATCGTCTCCGGGTGCCGCTCACCCGACGGATGAACCGGTGGGCTAACCGGACAGGAGGCGGCCTCCCTGGCCCGACCTGGTGGCGTTTGCCTTGCGGTCCATGCTGGCGACAGTGGCGCCGATGTGCTGTGCGAGGCGGGGTGGGACGGCGTTGCCGATCTGAAGTGCCATCGCCTCCACTCCGCCGGTAACGACGGCGTTCGGAGGGAAGGTCTGGAGCATGAGGGCCTCCCTCACGGTGATTGCGCGGTCTGCTTCGGGATGTGCGAAGCGACCCCGGGTGACGTTGGTGCACCCGGAGGTCAGGGTAGGTGCGGGGCGGTCCCACCACATCCTTCCGTAGATGTCGTAGTGCCCGTTGTGGCCCTTGTGGCAGGCGAGTTGTAGGTCGGCAGGGAGGTCGGCCCGCGCCTGTCCTTCCTTCAGGGCGCGAAGCCGGCGGAGTGCCACCTCGCTGTGGCGTCGTGGCGTGTGGAGCGGGTCGGTGGAGTCGGCAGCCTGGGGAAGGTGGCCGATCGTCTGGCGCACCGTGACATAGGAGGTTAGGCCGCTGCCTTCGGGGCCGTGGGTGGGCACCGGTAGGACGGGGTTGGTGACGCGGCTGGCGATGACGAGCAGGCGGCGGCGGCGCTGGGGGACGCCGTAGTCGACTGCGTCGACGATCAGCCACTCGGCGCGGTAGCCGAGCGCTGCGATGCCGTTGATGAGCACGTCGAACTCGGGCCGGCCGGAGCCGTCGAGCATGCCGGGGACGTTCTCAAACGCCAGGTGGCGTGGGCGTAGCTCGCCCACCAGGCGAAGGTACTCGCGTGGGAGCCGGTTGCGTTGTTTGTCCTTGGCGGTGGCGTTCTGTCCGCGGCGGAGGACGGTGAAGCTCTGGCAGGGCGGGCAGCCGAACAACAGGGTGAGGTCGCCGACGCCAAGGTGGCCGGCGGCGAGCAGGTCGGCACCGGCGACTTTGCGAATGTCCCTGGTGATGGGGGTGATGCCGAGGTTCTGTTCGTAAGAAGCGGCGGCCACCGGGTCGATCTCCACCGCGGCGACCGGGGTGAGCCCGGCGGCGCGGAATCCGAGCGACCCTCCCCCGCATCCCGCGAACAGGTCCACGACGGTCAATCCGGCGGTCACCGTCGGACCGCCAGGTGATGGGTCACTTGCCAGGCGGTGATGTCATCTCGGCGCCAGAACCTGGCTTTGCGCGGGCCACGGTCGATGACGGGGCGGGGGAAGTCGGCGTAGCGATGCTGGTAAGTGGAGACACTGTTGCGTTGACTGAGCCCGAGAAGGCCGGCCACCTCGGCGGCGTCGACGAGGTGGTCACCGTTCTCTTCGTCCACGGCCGGTCAGTCTACTGGTGGAGACAGCGCCTGGCAGGGACTGCGCGTCCCGTCAGGTGTTGAGGGTCCAGTACCCGGTACGGGAGCGGTCCGGCGACCCGTAGAGGTGCCAGCGGCTGAGGTTGCGGTTCCACAGTTGGCAGGCCGTCTCGGGCAGGTAGAGGCATCCGTGGTCGGCGCCCTGGTTGCTGAGCATGCAGTGTGGGTCGTAGAGGCAGGTGTCGTTGTCCATCGCCCGCTCGACGATCTGGTCGAGGTTCTGTTCGAGGACGGTGCGTAGGGCGCCGATGGTGAACTCGCTTGCCCCGTTGGGGTGGATGGCGAAGGCGAGGTCGTAGGGGAAGAGGTACTCCGACAGGCTTTCCTCGGAGTAGCCGCTGTCGACGGCCAGGGCCCGCAGGATCTGGTGGGCCATGGTGTGCAGCAGGCCGAAGACGTCGTACGCGGGTCGGTCGGGATGGTCGGGTGGCGGCTCGCCGTCCCAGGTCGGGTACTGGCCGTGGCGAGGGTCGATGCGCGATGCGAACCATCGCTGGACGCCGCCGGCCTGGTCGACCTCGGCAGGGGTGGCCAGACGGTTGGCGACGAGCCAGTCGGTGAGCCGGGACCGGTCGAGGTTGAACAGCAGCGCCTCGGTCTCGGCCGGGTTGGCGTACAGGAGCGTGGTGAGCTGTTGGCCGCGTGCAGCGCGTCCGCGGTAGGCGACCAGGTCGCACTCGCGTGGCCCGAAGCCGCCTCGGGTATAGCCGACGGCCAGGTAGATGATCGGGAAGTCCGTGATGAGATAACAGCCGTCGGGGTCGAACCCGCCGCCGCGAAGAACCTCCGGGTACCGGGCGTAGAGCTCGGCCCGGTCCCGACGCCGGGCCGTCTCGGTGAGCCGGGGGATGGTGAGGCGGTCCAGCT
>CAZAMA010000122.1:0-8927 GCA_964485645.1 uncultured Acidimicrobiaceae bacterium
AAGGATCTGGAAGCCGTTGCAGATTCCGAGGACCGGTTTGCCGGCCGCGGCCGCGCGCCGCACGGACTCCATGACCGGCGAGAACCGGGCGATCGCTCCGGGCCGGAGATAATCGCCGTGAGCAAAGCCGCCGGGTATCACGATGGCGTCGAAACCATGCAGAGAACAGTCTGTGTGCCGCACCAGGTCGGCATCGGCCCCGAGCTCGGTGAGAGCGAGGACGGTGTCATGCTCGCAGTTGGTCCCTGGGAACACCACGACAGCTACCCTCACCGCCTGGGTCGCTCCCGGAGGGCTCATCAACGCCCCGCGTCTCGCAAGGGACCGACCGCGACCTCGGCACGTTCCATCACCGGGTTGGCCAACAGGCGGTCTGCGAGACTCCTGGCTGTCTCGAGCGCCGCTTCGGCGTCGTCTGCGTCCACGACGAAGCGAAAGAGACGCCCGATGCAAACGTCGGAGACGGACGTGACCCCAAGGAGAGGAAGGGAGCGCTCAATGGTCGCAGCTTCAGGGTTGGCGATGCCTCCGAGGAAGCTCACCTCGACCGAGGCGGCGAACTTCATGGCGACACCCCCCACCAAGCGGCAAACGGCATGCCTGAGATCTGCTCGTAGGCTCGCACGTACCTGTCCCGCGTGGCCATGACGACTTCTGCGGGCATGCGGGGCGGAGCACCCGACTTGTCCCAACCCGTGCCCTCTGCCCAGTCTCGCACGGGCTGCTTGTCGAAGGAGGGCGGTGTGCTTCCGGGCTTCCAGGTATCTGCTGCCCAGAACCGACTCGAATCGGGGGTCAGCACCTCGTCACAGATCGAGAGCTCCCCGTCGATGAAGCCGAGCTCGAACTTGGTGTCCGCGACGACGATTCCGCGCCGGAGCGCGATGTCCGCGCCCCGCGTGTACGCACTTAGGCATATCTCTCTCGCCCGTTCCGCGACCGATGTGCCGACGAGGTGCGCAGCCTCGTCAAAGGAGATGTTCTCGTCGTGGCCGACCGTGGCCTTCGTGGAAGGAGTGAAGACCGGCTCGTCCAGGCGAGCCGACTCGGCCAGCCCAGCCGGGAGAGGTTTGCCGTGCATCGTGGTTGTCGCGCAGTACTCCTTCCAGGCCGACCCGGCGAGGTAGCCGCGCACGATGCATTCGAGCGGAAGCATCGCGGCCTTGCGAACCAGCATCGCCCGCCCCTCGACGTCGGGTATCTCGACGGCGGTGGGTGGGAACGCGGCCACGTCGGTCGTAAGGAGGTGCGAGGGTGCTATGTCGGCAAGCTCCACGGCCCAGAACGCCGTCATAGCGGTGAGCACACGGCCCTTGTCCGGCACAGGCTCGGCAAAGACATGGTCGAAGGCCGAGATCCGGTCCGAGGCGACCATGAGGAGAAGGTCGTCTCCGGCCTCGTAGACGTCACGCACCTTGCCGGAGTAGAGGCGCCGCAAGCTCATGACCGTGTCTCCGGCACCGCTCGTAGCGCCTCGATCGTCCGGCCCGCGTGCTCAAGTGCCCGGTCGAGGTCGAATATCTCGTCCAGGACTTGGTCGAGCGAGTCGCCAAGGATGCTTGTCACCTCAGGGTCCTCCTCCAGCACGGTCTGCAGATCTCTCTTCTCTTCCAAGGCCAGTCTCGCGTCGCGTTGCACGATTCGGTAGGCGCCGTCGCGGGGCATCCCAGCGCTGACGAGTGCCAACAGGGCACTCTGGGAGAAGACAAGCCCGTGGGAAACCTCCCGTATGTTAATGGCCATGGTCTCGGCGTGCACCACCAAGGTCTCCACGAGGCGGGTCATAGCCTTGACGGCGTAGTAGGTGACGAGGCTCGCGTCGGGCAGGACGATCCGCTCGACCGAGCTGTGCGAGATGTCACGCTCGTGCCAGAGGGCGACGTCCTCGAGGCCGGCGACGAGGTAGCCGCGAAGCACGCGCGAGAGACCGACCAGTCGTTCAGAGGTGATCGGGTTTCTCTTGTGAGGCATGGCAGACGAACCCTTTTGGCCAAAGGAGAACGCCTCTTCGACTTCTGCCACCTCACTTCTCTGCAGATGGCGGATCTCGGTGGCGAGGGTCTCGACCGTGGTGCCTATGGCCGCGCATGCGTACAGGAACTCCCCGTGCCGGTCCCGGGCTATGACCTGGGTGGCTGGTACGGGCGTGAGCCCGAGGGCCTTGCAGACGTGGGTCTCGACGGCCGGGTCGATGTTCGAGTAGGTGCCGACGGCTCCAGACAGCTTGCCGACCGAGATGCCGTCGCGGGCCCTTGCCATGCGCGCGCGGTCGCGATCGACCTGCAGGCAGAAAAGGGCGAGCTTGCTTCCGAACGTCGTCGGCTCGGCATGCATGCCGTGCGTACGACCGACCATGGGAGTCTTAGCGTGCTCTAGAGCGCGCTCGCGAAGAGAGCGCACGAGCGCGTCGAGCGCGTGCAAAAGCAGCGTGGCCGCCTGCACGAGGGTGGCGGAGAGCGCTGTGTCCACGATGTCCGAGGAGGTGAGCCCGTGGTGAATCCACGAGCTCGCTCTCTCTCCGATCGACTCCTGTACGACGTCGACGAAGGCGGCGACGTCGTGGTCCGTGACGGCTTCGCGTGCGACGACGCGGGCGAGGAAGGCCGCATCGATCTCAGGGGCGCGAGCGCGACATGCCACGGCGTCAGCTCGAGGCACGGTCCCGAGATCCGCCAGAGCCTCCACGGCCAGCAGCTCGATCTCGAGCCACAAGGTGAGCTTGGCCTCGTCGCTGAAAAGCGCCGCCATCTCCGGCATCGAGTAGCGGCTGATCACGTGGCCAACCTAACTGTCACGGCGGCTCGCTCATGGCGCGAGCGATACGTACTGGCCGCGCTCGGGGCCCACGCCCGCGTAGGTCACGGGCACGCCAGCGTGGGCAGATATCAGATCCAGATACGCGCGAGCCGAAGCCGGCAGGTCCTCGACCTCTCTCGCCCCGCCAAGCTCGGCCTCCCACCCCGGCAGCTGCACGAAGACCGGCTTGGCTTCGTGCAGGACCGACTGGTGGTAAGGGACGTGCTCGTAGCGCACGCCGCCTGCCTCGTAGGCCACGCAGACCTGCAGGGTGTCGAAGACCGAAAGCACATCGAGCTTGGTGACGGCGAGCTCCGAGATCGAGTTCAGCCGGACGGCTTGGCGGAGCATGACGAGGTCAAGCCAGCCCGGGCGGCGGCGGCGCCCGGTGTTGGTGCCGAACTCGTGCCCCCGCTCGACCAGGGCGTCGGCCATGGCGCCCTCCTCGAGCTCGGTCGGGAACGGCCCGGCGCCGACTCTTGTGACGTAGGCCTTCACGATGCCGACGACCCGGTTGATGTCGCGGGGCCCGACGCCGCTGCCGACGCAGGCACCTCCGGCGGTCGGATTCGAGGATGTCACGAATGGGTAGGTGCCGTGGTCGAGGTCGAGGAAGGTCGCCTGCGCGCCCTCGAGCATCACCTCTTCCCCGGCCGCCAGCGCTTCGTGAATGAGCGCCACCGTGTCACCGATCATCGGCTCGATCCGCGGGGCGAGCTCGTCCAGGTACCTGTCGGCTATCTCATCGCCGTCGAGGGGGAGCCGGTTGTAGACCCGCGACAAGACGGCGTTCTTCTCGCGAAGCACCACGTCGAGCTTCTGGCGGAAGATCTTCGGGTCGAGCAGGTCCTGCACCCGCAGGCCGATACGCGCGGCCTTGTCCGCGTAAGCCGGCCCGATACCTCGCCGCGTGGTGCCCAGCTTGTTGTGCCCGAGGAAACGCTCCGTCATCCTGTCGAGCTCGTAGTGATAGGGCATGATCAGGTGGGCGTTGCCCGAGACGACGAGGCGGCTCGTGTCTATGCCTCGTTGCGACAACACGTCGCACTCCTCCAGCAGCACCGCCGGATCGACGACGACGCCGTTGCCTATCACCGGTACCGTGTGCTCGTAAAGGATGCCGCTCGGGACGAGCTGCAGCGCGAACGTCTCATTGGCGACGACGATCGTGTGCCCGGCGTTGTGCCCGCCCTGATAGCGCACCACGAGGCGCATGTCCTTGGCGAGGAGGTCGGTGAGCTTACCCTTCCCTTCGTCGCCCCACTGGGTTCCGACCACTACGGTGGCGGGCACGTTGTTGCCTCCGGTTTGCTTGCCGGGGCGCAAATCTAACCGGTCGGGCGCTCCCTCGGGCGCTCCCTCGGGAGCGCCCTCTGGCGCGAGTGTCAGAGGGCTGCTTCCAATAGAGCTGGATCCCGCCAGATGTGCGTCCGGCGCGGTGGCCGGTCGCTGAGACCGGCCACTCCGGTGGCGTAGGAGAGGGCCTCGCCGTAGATGTCGTCCACCTCGAGGCGGCGCAGCTCTTCGGAGAGCAGCTCGCCGAGCTCTCGACGTGGCAGCGGCAGCTCGCGCGCGGGTCGGCCGGCCCGGGAGAACGTCGCGCGGTGGCCGTCCGGCCTGTCGATGCTCAAGGTCTGCTCCTCTCCGTCCTCGGAGAGGAGCAGCTCTACTCCGGTGACTCCCGGCCCCGGCGTCGTGACGATCTCGCTCGGGATGGCGAGACGTGCCGAGATCCAGCCGGCCAGCAGAGCGGCCGTGGGGTTGTGCTCCTCGGCTGCGACACGGGCAGAGAGCACGGTCGCCGCCGAGGCGTCGAGGGCCGAGGCGAGCAGCGAGCGCCATGGCGTCGCGCGTGTCCAGGCAAGGTCGGTGTCCCCAGGCGCGTAGTCGTCCGCACGGCAGCGCAGCGCCGCCATCGGGTCGCTCGCGAGCGCGCAGTCCGTTATCCGCCGGCTCGCGAGCACTCCGAGAGGGTCAGTGGCGATGTGGTCCGGGGGAGCACCGTGCCACCATGTCACCACCGGGGCATCAGGTGCGAGGAGCGGGAGGACTACCGACTCGGCGTGAAGCGTCAGCCGCCCGTACAGGCGCATGACGACGGCCTCGATCGGGCCGAGCCGCCCACCGACCTGCACCTCGGCGTCGAGCCGGTCTGCGGTCTCGACCTGGCGGCGGATGACCATGAGGAGCCGGCACGGATGGGCCTGGGACGCGATCATGGCCGCTCGCCCGGCATCGCCGATGTTCTTGTCCTCCCCCACCGTGATGAACGTGACGGCGAGGCCCGAAGCGACGGCGCCCCCGGCCCGGCGCTCCGCGCTGAGGGCCCGCATTATGTCGCCACCGTTGGTGTCCCACAGCGTCGTCGTCACGGCCTCCTCCAGGTCCGTCCTTCGCAGGCCAGCATCTCGTCGCCGGCCCGGGGGCCCCACTCTCCAGCTCTGTAGCGGTCGGGCTCTCTCGTCGCCCAGAACTCTTCGAGTGGATCCACGACCTGCCAGGAGGCTTCCACCTCGTTGTGGTCGGGGAAGAGGGTGGTGTCACCGAGCAGGACGTCGAGGAGCAGGCGCTCGTATGCCTCCGGGCTCGACTCGGTGAACGAGGAGCCGTAGAGGAAGTCCATCGACACCTCGCGCACCTCCATCGCCGAGCCCGGTACCTTGGAGCCGAACCGCAACGTGATCCCTTCGTCCGGCTGCACCCGCACGACCAGCTGGTTGTGCCCGAGCTCGGCAGTGTCGGTCTTGGCGAAGGGGAGGTGTGGCGCACGCTTGAACACGACCGCTATCTCTGTCACCCGGCGAGGGAGGCGCTTGCCGGTTCGAAGGTAGAACGGCACTCCGGCCCAGCGGCGGGTCTCGACGCCGAGGCGCACCGCGGCGTAGGTCTCGGTGCGCGAGTCGGGCGGAATGCCGTCTTCGTCGAGGTAGCCCCTCACCCGCTGTCCGGCCAGCCACCCCTGCTCGTACTGGCCCCGGACTGTGAAAGCCGCCATATCCTCGGGCAGCGAGATGGCGCGGAGCACTTTGCGTTTCTCGACCCGCAGGGATTCGGAGTCAAAGCTCACCGGCTCCTCCATCGCCGTCAGGGCAAGGAGTTGCAGGAGGTGGTTCTGCAGCACGTCTCGCGCCGCGCCAGCCGAGTCGTAAAAAGCGGCTCTTCCCTCTATGCCGACGTCCTCGGCCATAGTGATCTGCACGCTGTCGACGAAGTTGGAGTTCCACACAGGCTCGAACCAGGTGTTGGCGAACCGGAGGGCGAGCAGGTTCTGCACGGTCTCCTTGCCCAGGTAGTGATCGATGCGAAACACCTCGCTCGGCCGGAAGACGGTGTCGACGAGGTTGTTGAGCTCGCGCGACGAGGCAAGATCGTGGCCGAAGGGCTTCTCGACGACGACGCGGCGCCACCCGCTTTGGTCCACGGAGCTGGCCATCGCCGTCCTGTCGAGCTGCTTCAGCACCTGGGGGAACGCTACCGGCGGTATCGAGAGGTAGAAGGCCGCGTTGCCGGCGATCCCGTGGCTCGCCTCGAGATCCACGAGCGTCCGGTCGAGACCGTCGAAGGTGTCGTCGTCGTCGAAGGATCCCGGGACGAACCGGACGCAGTCGGCGATGCGGCGCCAGACGTCGTCGCGAAACTCGGTGCGTGAGTGGTCCCTGGCCGCCGCGCGGGCGATCTGCTCGAAGTCGCCGTCTCCCCAGTCACGCCGCGCGAAACCGAGCAGCACGAATCCCGGCGGCAGCAGCCCGCGGTTGCCGAGGTCATATACGGCGGGGATGAGCTTCTTGCGAGCGAGGTCGCCTGTCACCCCGAAGACGACGAGCGCGCAAGGGTCGGGGATGCGCGGGAGGCGGCGGTCTCGGGGGTCGCGCAACAAATTGGTGGTCACGGCGCGATCTCCTCTGTCTCGTGGATGCCAAATCTACCGGTCATGTCCATCTCGGTCGGGCTCGGGCCGGGCGTCATTTGAGGGCGAGAGACTCGCCCGACTCGTCGGTGTCCACGTGCACGGTGTCTCCTTCGACGAATCGACCCTCCAACAGTGCGGTCGCGAGCGGGTCGCCGAGCGCGCGCTGGATCACGCGGCGCAAGGGTCTGGCGCCGAAGGCAGGATCGTATCCGTGGTCGCCGAGCCACTGCTTGGCGCTCTTTGACACCTCGAGGTCGAGCCGTCGATCCTCCAACCGCTTCTCGAGGAGGCGGAGCTGGATGTCGACGATCTCGGTGAGATCGGAACGCGAGAGAGATCTGAAGCGGACGATCTCGTCGATGCGGTTGACGAATTCCGGCTTGAACACCGAGAGAGGGTCCCCTTGCAGGTTCGAGGTCATGATGAGGACGGTGTTCGTGAAGTTCACCGTCCGGCCCTGCCCATCTGTCAGTCGACCGTCGTCCAGCACCTGAAGGAGAATGTTGAAGACGTCTGTGTGGGCTTTCTCGATCTCGTCGAGGAGGACGACGGCATAGGGACGCCTCCTCACGGCCTCGGTGAGCTGGCCGCCCTCCTCGTAGCCGACATAGCCGGGAGGCGCGCCGACGAGGCGCGAGACCGTATGGCGTTCCTGGTACTCGCCCATGTCGATCCGCGTGACAGCACGCTCGTCGTCGAAGAGCGTCTCCGCGAGAGCCCGGGCAAGCTCGGTCTTGCCGACCCCGGTCGGGCCGAGGAAGAGGAAGGAGCCGATGGGCCGGCTCGGATCACCGAGCCCTGCACGGCTGCGACGGATGGCGTTGGCAACTGCCGTCACGGCTTCGTCCTGGCCGACGACGCGTGCGTGCAGGAGATCCTCCAAGTGGACGAGCTTGGCGATCTCGCCCTCTACGAGGCGCGAGACGGGCACTTTGGTCCAGCGGCTTACGACCTCGGCGACGTCTTCTGAGTCCACCTCCTCCTTCAGCATCTTCTGCGTCGACTGCAGCTCGGCGAGCCTGGACGTGGCCTCCCCGATCCGCCGTTCCAGCTCGGGAACCTTGCCGTAGCGGATCTCGGCGGCCTTCGCGAGGTTTCCCTCGCGCTCGTGGCGCTCTGCCTCGCCCCGAGAACCCTCCACGTCGCTCTTGAGGGACCGGATGGTGCCGATGGCCTCCTTCTCCGCCTGCCAGTGGGCCGTCATCGCGGTCCGCTGGTCTCCGAGGTCGGCCAGCTCTGCTTGCAGCCGCGCCAACCGATCACGCGACGCCGGGTCCTGCTCGTTGGCGAGTGCCATCTCTTCGATCTCGAGCTGTCTGATCCGCCTCGAGACGACGTCGAGCTCGGTCGGCATCGAGTCGATCTCGATTCGCAGCCGGCTCGCGGCCTCGTCGACGAGGTCGATCGCCTTGTCCGGGAGAAAGCGCCCGGTCACGTAACGGTCGGACAGGACGGCGGCAGCTACGAGCGCCGCGTCTTGAATCCGGACGCCGTGGTGAACCTCGTAACGCTCCTTCAGACCGCGCAGGATGGCGATCGTGTCCGCCACCGACGGAGGGTCGACGACGACCGGCTGGAACCGCCGCTCCAGGGCGGCGTCCTTCTCTATGTGCTTGCGGTACTCGTCGAGAGTCGTTGCGCCGATCATTCTGAGCTCACCGCGCGCCAGCATCGGTTTGATCATGTTGCCGGCGTCCATTGCGCCTTCGGCGCCGCCGGCGCCGACGATGGTGTGCAGCTCGTCGATGAAAGTGACGACCTCGCCCTCGGCGTCGGAGATCTCTTTCAGCACCGACTTGAGGCGTTCCTCGAACTCGCCCCGGTACTTCGCACCCGCGACCATGGATCCGAGATCGAGGGACACCACGCGCTTGTTCTTGAGGCCCTCGGGTACGTCCCCCTCGACGATTCGCTGCGCGAGGCCCTCGACGATGGCCGTCTTGCCTACACCGGGCTCGCCGATGAGGACCGGGTTGTTCTTCGTGCGCCGCGAGAGCACCTGGATGACCCGGCGGATCTCCTCGTCCCGCCCGATCACCGGGTCGAGCTTGCGCCGCCGCGCCAGGTCGGTCAGGTCCTGGGAGTACCGCTGCAGCGCCCGGTACTGTGCCTCGGGCTCCTGCGAGGTGACTCGATGGCTACCACGGATATCGCGGAGCGCCGCGAGCAGAGCGTCCCTCGACACGCCGAGCTGGTCGGCTAGAGCCAGCAGGAGGTGCTC
>CAZAMA010000123.1:0-7347 GCA_964485645.1 uncultured Acidimicrobiaceae bacterium
GCATCCGGTCGCCAGGGATGGTGGCAGCGCGGCAACTTTGTCGTCACGGGGATGCTGTGGTGCGCCGCGGCTCGCGGATTGCAGCAGACCCCCCGCCGCGTCGTCGGGCCGCAGGTGGTGCCGATCCTGGTCGCTACCGCCGGCGCCGGGCTGGTCGGCTCGGGTCTGTTCGTCACCGACAGTCGGATCCCGGGCGGGCCTGCTTCATTTGACCTTGTGCTGATCCGAGTCGGTCTGGGTGAGACCGGCCTGCAGGTCACCGATGATGGTACCGACTTGGCCCGAAGCGAGGAGTCCGGGTCCAAGTGGGCCTGACGAGTTTTCACCGACTGGCGGGAGGGCTCGTAGGGCGGCGCGAACCTGCGCCGACATGTGGTCGAGTTGCCAGCAGATCTCGGCCTCGACGGCTTGGAGCCGGTCCAAGTCCGCGAGGCCGGCGGCCTTGGCGGCATAACCGGCGGCCCCGAGTGCGTGCGCGCCCATATGACAGAGGCGACGGCCTGACCGGCGGCTCGGGCCGCAGCCGCTGCAACGGGAGCTTTTACCTCACCTGCACCGACGCCACCGGCAAACCGACGGCCTATCTCCTCGGCAGTGCGTAGCTCGCCCCGGGCGTACGCGCGGGTCCGGGCGATGAGAGCCCGAGGGCGGTCATCAGCTGGAGCCTCCGTCTCAAACAGCCCGAGAACCCGCTCTGCGCAGTCGGCGGCCCATGCGGCAAGAAGACGTCGGTCGGCTTCACTTAGCGTCTGTGGGGATCCCACCGCGCTCCTCTTCGAAGCCGACCAGACCCACCGAGCGCCTACTCGGCGCCCGACCACCATCGGGCAACCACTCGGCGGCCGAGCTGATCGGTCAACAAGCCGCTACGCGGCATGATGAGCTGGCTAAACAAAGATCCCCCGTCGAGACAGGAGGGGCGTGATGACGGAAATGATCGTGCAGGGCGTGTTCATGGTGGACCCGGAGGACCGGGACCGGTTCATCGAGGCCAGCATCTTGGGAATGCGGACCTCGCGGGCGGAGGAAGGCTGTCTGGAGTACGTCTTCGCCGCCGACCCGCTCGCGCCCGGTCGGGTCGTGCTTTCGGAGCGCTGGGCGTCAATGGAGCTCCTTCGGCGGCATCTGGACGGCCAAGCGTCGCGCCCGGCGGGAGACCGGCCCAAGCCAAAGTCGGCGGAGATCGTCATGTACGAGGTTGCGTCTGCCACCAAACTCATCTGACCCCACCGCTGTGACGGTCCTTCCCGCAACGCCTTGAGCGCCGCTCGAAAAGGACGTGCGAGGCGCCGAGCGGGACTGCTCTGACGACAGCGGGATTCGTCGTTCTGGCGCGGGGTTCGATGCGCGACAAGGTGCGCCAGCACGCCGAATCGGTCCGCGAGTCTCGCGGGGCGGTGTCCGTCGTACGACGGCGTTCTGTGCGGCCCTGCCCGGAATAAGTGAAGGCGGAGACGACTATCTGGAAGGATCATTTTCATGTTGCCGCCCATCGAGCCATACGACTCCGGCCGCCTCGAGGTGGGCGACGGTCACGCCGTGTACTGGGAGGTTGTCGGATCGCCTGACGGCCTCCCGGCGATCTGGTTGCATGGGGGCCCAGGCGCGCCGGCCTCGCCCAACAGTCGGCGACACTTCGATCCTACGCGCTACCGGGTCGTCATCTTCGATCAGCGAGGCTGCGGCCGCAGCAGGCCCTTGGCCAGCGACGTCGACGCCGACCTATCTGCGAACACCACTGCTCATCTCGTCGCTGACATCGAGCGGCTGCGCTTGCACCTCGACATCGACCGATGGGTCGTTGTCGGGGGCTCGTGGGGCGTGACGCTCGCCCTCGTCTACGCGCAGCGACACCCGGACCGCGTCCTCGGCATGGTCCTCGCGGCCGTGACCTCCGGGCGGTGGAGGGAGACGCAGTGGATCACCCGAGACATGGGACGTGTGTTCCCCCGTCAGTGGGACCGCTTCGTGGAGCTGCTGCCCGAGTTGGACCGTGACGGCGATCTTGCTGCGGCCTACGCTCGGCTTCTTGCCAGCTCGAATCAGGCTGTGCGTGAGGAGGCTGCTCGACGCTGGTGCGAGTGGGAGGACACCCACATGTCCCTCGCTCCCGGCTACGAGCCGCACCTGAGCGTGAGGGACCTGTCCTGGCAGATGGTCTTCGCCCGACTGGTGACGCACTACTGGGGACACGGCTGCTTCCTGGCCGACAATGAAGTATTCGCCAACGTGGCGAGGATCGCGCAGATCCCCGCCACGCTGATTCACGGCCTCCACGACATTTCCGGTCCGCTGGACACTGCGTGGGAGCTGCACAAAGCATGGCCGGCGAGCCGTCTGGTCGTCGTCGACGACGCCGGTCACTTCGGCGGAAGCATGGGCGAGAAGTTCACGGTCGCCATCGACGCCATGGCCGACCAACTGAGCTCGCCATAGAGACACCTCGGAGCGCCCGCCTGCCTATCGAGGCTGCCTGGAGATTCGAGCTACGCTGTGACTTCGGTTGGAAACGCGGACTATGTCCCGATCCGTGAGAAGCCATGGGCAGTCGATCGAGGTCCCAAGGTCATTGCGCGGACGCCCGGGACTCACATCACGTGCGCCAAAGCCCAACAGGCTGTGAGCACGCCAGAACAGCGGCTCAGGGCACGGACCTACCAGTCGAGCCGGCCACCGAATGTGCGCCTACAACCGCGCAGTGCCCGAGGCCGCATGCCCCGCCTCCGAGGTGCCGTTCTGCGCCCTGGCCATGAGAGCGCCGCTCGTTGTTTTGGCGCGGCATTCTGTGTCCGACGGAACGCGCGTGATGGCCGACTTGGGCGCGCCAAGCCCGAAGAACCGGGCCGCGTCCTGGCGTCGTTCTGCACTTCGCCTGCCGGCCCCGTTCCGAATGGTGCGGACGTTGTGCTACAGTGCATACATGTCTGAAAACGTGTCCGTCCGCCTCGAAGACAGTCTGTCTCAGCGGCTTCGCCTGCGGGCCCGGGCTGCGGGCGAGACCCTCTCGGATCGCCTGCGGCGGTACGCCGATGAGGGTATCCGGCGCGATGAGCATCCCCTGATCACCTTCCGGGACGGCCCCACCGGCCGGCGTGCCGGGGTGGTCGGAGGTCCCGACGTGTGGGAGGTCGCGATGTGGGTCGAGGACCTGTCGACAGAGCCGGATCCGGTAGCTGCGCTCGTTGAGGACTTGGCCCTGCCTCGGCCTCAGATCGATGCGGCGCTGCGGTACCGAGCCGCATATCCAGACGAGATCGACACCCGCATCGAGTTGCACCGCCAGGAAACTGCCGCTGCATCGACATCTTGAAGCTGCTGCTTGACGAGATGTACCCGTCGTCTCTCGCCGAGGCGACCCGCGCCGGCGGTATCGAGACGTCCATTGTCGGCGAGCTGGGACTCGGTGGATGGTCGGACCCAGACGTCCTGGCTGCAGCGGACGCAGGCGGCTACGTGTTGCTCACCGAGAATGTCGCGGACTTCGCTCGGTTGGCCACCGAGCATCTGAACACCGGCAAACACCATCCCGGCGTGCTGATCGCGCTCTCGTCACGGTTCTCACGCCGTCCCAGCGGGATCAATGCGATCGCTGCAGCTGTCCGCTCCGTTGCAAACGAGCATCTCGAGGACCGCCTCGTGTACATCGAGTAACCGCCCGCATAACACGTCCTCGCGAGTCAGACCGGACATACCAGATCACCGGCTCGAGGAGAGGGCCGCTCTGGGATGCCAGCCAACTCGCTCATTGCCGCGAGCGCGCCTGAACTTCGCACCCGAGGGCGTCCAACGAGTTGGACGCGCCAGCCAGGAGCCGATCCGATCGAGGCTTCCCGGAAGCCCCCTTCGACACCCGAACGCCACGTCCGACGTGACGGGCAGGCTGGCCGGTGGAGCGCTCCGGGCGGCCTGGCTGGTGGAGCGCTCCCGAAGGGCCGTTCTGCCTGCCGGTCCACGTTCCCCTCAGGGCGAAACCCGCCCGCTGATCTGGGCGGCACGTTCTGCTCGGCAGTAGTGAGCCTGGCTAAGTTCCCGAGCCGTCGTTCGGAGTGGCTACCGAGGCGACTGTCGCTCTGCTCGGAGCAGCGCAGATCGGACGTTCCGCGTCGTCAGCCCTCTCGACGGGAGCCGAGCACGCAGAACTCCAGGTTGCCCTCCGGGTCAGCGAGCACGACCCATGACTGCTCTCCCTGCCCAATGTCGGCCCTGGTAGCTCCGAGCGAAAGCAGCCGCTCGACCTCGCGGTCCCGGTCACCAGGCCGGAAGTCGAGATGTAGGCGGTTTTTGGCCGTCTTACGCTCCGGGACAGAGACGAAGAGCAGTCCCGGAATCCGGGTCTCCTCTGGTCGGATCTCGAACACGTCCGGGCCTTCATCGACGACCACCCAGCCGAGCACCTCTCGCCACCATCTCCCCAAGGCGACCGGACCCCGGGCGTCGATGTTCGTCTGCTTTCAGTCCAAGGCCATGGGCTGCACCCTAAGCCCATCTGCTCGGTGCCGAACAGTCCATCCCGCACCGCCCCGGTCGGAGCGGCGACCGAACGCCGGGAGCGCCGAGTCGGCGCTCGGGCTCAAGCTGACGACAGCCCTCTCGACACAGCGCGCGCACCGAGCGGTGCTGTAGGTGATCAAGCCCCGGGTCTTCGGGCCGGCGCCTGGTTGACGAGCACGTGGCTCGTGCGTACGTGTGGGTGCCACGCCCGCCTCAAGTGCAGCGGTCGCCCAGGTGGGAAAGTCGGTGCCGAAGGGAGCTTCCGGTTCCCCTCTCCGGCTCCATTGTCCTACGGCCATGGTGCGCTCGCACATATTGCTGACACGGACTGCTGTAGCTGCTGGCGTGCTCGCAGGAGCCGACTGCACGCCAAGAACGCAGCCCCGCGTCGTTTCTCACGGGACGGTCGCAGGCGTGCTCTCCTTCGGCGGGCCGGTGTCGCACCATTCGGTTCCCGAAAAGGTGATGGCCATGGTGCCAGCAGGCACTCACGACGAACGTCATGGGGCGTTTTCGGTGGTCCCTGCCACCGGGCAGCTTCAGCCTCATCGGGCGCGGCCACAAGGTGGCGGCTGTAGCGGACGTGCGCCATCCACAGGCCGCTAACCGCCGGCGGCTCTCCAAAGGTCGCGGACGGCGTAGCGCTGGTGCTCCCACTCTTCGTTGATGATGACGTGGAGGCAGTGGAGGACCTGGACCCGGTGCTCGGGCGCCCACGGATGGGGGCGGGTCTTTGCGAGCACTTCGTCGGTGACGGTGGCGAGGTAGTCGCGGACCATCGCCTGGTGCTCGCCACCGACAGCGAGGATCTCGTCGTACGAGGCGGGCTCCCGGAAGATCGTCATGTCGCCGCCCCCTGGCTCGTACTCGGCGCACGGTTGGCCAATCCAGTGGAAGGGCTGCTCCTGGCGAAGGATCGCGCCATGCAATCAGGCGTTGGTGGCCAACACGAGATGGCGAAGCGTCTGGGACAGGCTCCACTCGCCGTCGACTGAGACGTCCTCACGTCCAGCGGCGGTCGACAGGACCTCGACCCAAGCGGTGCGGCGGCCATCGGGGGTGGTCGCGGTCTTGGGCTCTCGGTCGGATAAGCGGCGGTTGAGCTCGATCTCCACGAGCGGGACGACGTCAACGCCGTTGACCCACAGCGACCCTCGGACCTGCTCTGGGATACCCGCACACCAGTGCCGCGCGTGGCGAGCCCGGCTTGCGCGAGCTGCGACCACGCGGTGGTCGTAGTCCCTGGAGGGCGTTCTACCGCCAGGTTGATGCCGGCTTCGTTGTCGCCGCGGTCGGGCCAGAAGCGCAAGTCGATCCCCGCGGGTTTCGTCGAGCGTGTCAGGCGGCCGTGCAGCGGTTCGCTCAGATCGAGGAGGGACGAAGGCCATGGTCAAGATGTCCGAGCTGCGCAACGCTGCGGATCTCGCCGCAGAAGAGTTGCGCGACCCGGAGGTACGCCGGGAGTACGAGCGCACCGCCTTCGCCTATGGGGTGGCCATCAGAGTCATCAGCTATCGGGCAGAGCACGGACCGTCCCAGAGCGCGCTGGCCCGTGAGCTCGGCATGCGCCAACCGGCGGTCGCTCGCCTGGAGGCGGGTGAGCACGAACCTTCGCTGGGCACCCTCGCCCGGCTGGCGCGAGGGCTCGGCATCGACCTCAGCATCGAGATCACTCCTCGTGCACTCGGGCTGCGCGACACGGCCTGACACTGCGTGTAACAGATCACCCTGATATCGTGCCCCGCACCCGCGGTTCCGATCGAACCAGGAAAGCGCGCAGTGAAGCACACTGGCTTCGATGGAGGCTCGGCTGATCGGATTTACGCGGCCGAACCGGCCTCGTCTTTGCTCCCCGCGAAGCCCTGACGGGCACGAAGGCGACTCCGACTGGTCGCTGCGGCCATTCGGGATAGATGAGTGAATTGTCGTAGAGCTCGACGAGCCGAGGCATTTCAGGTGCTCGGACAACCGGCGGGACAAGGTTCGTTGCAGGCTCTCACCGCCTGTCGGCAGCAGCAGGGCCGAGTCCCGAGTGACGGCAGGTCGGATCCAGAACTTGTTCCACGGGCTGGCTGGTAGTTCATGGTGGTGCGGTTGACGGTGAGGTGCTTTCCTCGCCGCAGCTTCTCGTTGTCCTGGCCGAGCACGGCTCGATCCCGCCCCCTGTCACATGTTCTCCAGTGCCTCGGCCGCGCGGGCGTCCTTAGCGTCGAGGAGGTGGCGGTAGCGGTTCACCATCTCGACTGTCTTCCAGCCGTGGCGATCCATCACCTCACCGACGCTCGACCCCGACTTCAACAAGGCCGTTGCCGAGTGATGTCGGAGGTCGTGAAGCCGCATGTGTGGCACCTTGGCTGTGACGCACATCTCGATGAACACCCGGGTCATCGTGTGTGGGTTGTAGGGGCTGCCACTGTCGGCGCTCGGGGAGAAGACGTAGGCGTCGGGCGAGAGCGTCGTCCTTCCAGCGGAGCCCGCAAACCTCCCCCCGGCGGCACCCGGTCGTCACCACCTGGCATAAAGGGCCGGTGAGCTGGACTTCTAGGTGGCGCCCTCGGCAGGACTTGAACCTGCGCACCCGGCTCCGGAGAGCGATCTAAGGTGTCCAGCGCGCCTACTCCGTCAACCCCAGTGCTTCTGAGCTGGGCTTTGTGTTCGCCGAGTGTGATTGGTCCTCGTCAGTGCTACCCGTTTGATCGGCAAATGTGATCGACAACTCCCATACACCCGACCTTGTGACGATCGAGCGGTCCAAGTGCTGCCGAGGGCCACACTAACAACCAGGTGGTTGTGAGCGAGATGATGGTGAGAATCCGCGCACCCGGCGTTGGTGGTTCGGGTGCGCAGACCGTCCCA
>CAZAMA010000123.1:7447-8707 GCA_964485645.1 uncultured Acidimicrobiaceae bacterium
GTCGGGAGGATGAGGTCGGTATCGACTGACGTCCCGCACCTATCGCATGAGCACCCATGTCGCCTCCCCCAGACACCCCGGCCATCTTGAGTGCGTCGCGGATATAGCGTTTAGCCGGTAAACTGTGTTCGATGGCGCATCCAGTTCTCACGAGCTCGCAGGCGGCGCAGGTACTGGGCGTCTCGCGACAACACGTGGCCGATCTTGCCGACAGCGGCAGACTTCCTTCCTGGCATGCCGGCAGCCACCGGCGTTTCCGCCGGGAAGACGTCATCGCCTATCGGGCAGGTCTAACGGCGGGTACCAAGCAGAGTGGGTTCTCCTTGCTCAACCTCACCGACCGCAGGAGCTTGAGCTATGGGCTTCTCATCGCCGCCAAGCTCGTCGCACAGCCAGACATCGTGATCAGTGCCGGACTTAGGAACCTCGCCCACCTGCGAGCCGTCCACTCAGACGGCTCAGCCGACTACTACCTGGACCGCTGGGAGGAGCTGCTCGTCGGCCCGCTCGACACAGTCCTGCGCGTACTCAGCTCAACCGATGAGGACTCGATCGCGCTGCGACATACGGCGCCATTCGCCGGGTTGCTCAGCGAGGAGGAGCGACGTGAGGTCATGAGAGCTACGCGAGCCGTCGCGTGAAGCGCTCTGAGCTCGAGCACATCATCCGTGCAGCAGGAGACGTCCTTGGCGAGGACACCGTGATCATTGTCGGCAGCCAGGCGATCCTTGCGTCGCGAAGCGAAGACGATCTGCCGCCAGCTGCGATGCGCTCTCTCGAAGGCGACGTTCTCCCTTTGGATGATCCCGACGGCGTGAAAGCTGACCTCATCGACGGAGCCCTCGGCGAGCTCAGCCCCTTCGACTCGACGTACGGCATCCACGCTGACGGGGTGTCCGCAAGCACATCGGTACTGCCCGCTCTTTGGCGGGACCGACTAATCGCCTACAGCAATCCGAACACGAACGGCGTCACAGGGCTATGCCTCGAGCGTCACGATCTCTGCGTGGCAAAGCTAGTCGCCAACAGAGAAAAAGACCGAGAGTTCGTGCGACAGCTCCTGCAAGGGGGCATCGTCGATGTCGAAGTCATCGTCTCCCGATTGGCGGTCACAAACATCTCGGACGAGCGCCGAGATCAGATCACTGCCTTTGTCCGACCACCGCGCCAACCACGAGCCAGCGGGTGAACAGCCGTGGCGTTGTTCGAACTGCAACCTCTGGTCTGAGTGCGTCTGGACACGAGCTCACCTACGATCAA
>CAZAMA010000124.1:0-8699 GCA_964485645.1 uncultured Acidimicrobiaceae bacterium
ACCTCGGGCCCGTCGTCCACCTCGGGCCCGTCGTCCGCCTCGGGCCCGTCGTCCACCGGCCCAACCGCCTCGTCAGGCGACCTGGTGCCTCGACGGAACCGTCTCATGCCGATAGCCCCGCGCCGTTACCGGCAGTCATTCTGCTGCTTCGCCCGCCTGAGGTTCGCACCACTCGAGGTAACTCCAAGATTTCGCTGGTCACCGCTTCACCGCCAGAATCTACGCCAATTGCCGATAACCCCGTCACGCCGGGGTCCCCTCACACCGATCTCCCGTCACGCCGATGGTTCGGGAGCTGGAACCGAGGTGCGGACCGGGCGACTGACATGACGGGCTGGCAGGTTTGCTAATATGCTTGCTGGCAAGCAAGTAGATGGCCCGATGGCCCGATGGCCCAGTGCGAAGACCCGAGACAGGAGGGCTGGAAGAAATGGTCCCGGCCGGTGACGAGAAGAGCGACGGCGACGAGCCAGCCCGATTGCGCATAGCCGTCTTCCGCCTCGCCAAGCGCCTCAAGCCAACTGCTGCCGCGGGCGCGCTCACGACGACGGAGGTCGACGTCATCCACACCGTCGCCCGGGTCGGCCCTGTTAAGCTCTCGGAGCTGGCTGGCCAGACCGGGCTCAACCCGACGATGTTGTCTCGCGTCGTCTCCAAACTGGAGGAGCACGGTCTGCTGAAAAGGCTCGGCGACGCGCTCGACGGGAGAGTATGCCGGGTGGAGGTGACCGGGGCCGGCAAAGAGCTTCGTGAGCGCGTAAGGAGCGAGCGCAACGACGTGCTGTCGAGCGAGCTCGCCCTGCTTCCCCCTGGCGACCGGAAAGCGTTGCTGGCGGCCCTTCCGGCCCTCGAGTCGCTCGCGGAGCGTCTGCTCGATCGGCCGGCTCTCGATGCATCGGATCCGAACAGCCGGTGAGCCGGTTTTTGTCTGTCGGCAAACGCACGTTCTCCGCACTCAGGGTTCCCAACTTCCGCAGGTACTACATAGGACAGGCGATCTCGCTCGTCGGTACCTGGATGCAGTCGGTCGCCCAGTCGTGGCTGGTATACGTACTCACTCATTCGGCCACCGATCTCGGCCTTGCCGTCGCGATCCAGACGATTCCCGTGCTTGTCCTTGGTCCCTACGGCGGCGTCATCGCCGACCGAGTGGACAAGCGGCGGCTCATGATCGTGCTCCAGGCTGCAATGGGAGTCCAAGCCCTTGTTCTCGGCATACTCGCGGTGCTCGGAGCCGTGCGCTTCTGGGAGATCCTCGTGCTCGCCCTCATCCTCGGCATCAACAACACCTTCGAGAACCCGGCACGGCAGGCGTTCGTCCTCGAGATGGTCGGGCCCGACGAGGTAAGGAACGCGGTCAGTCTCAACTCGACATTGCTCAATGCTGCTCGCGCCATCGGCCCGGCGGTCGCCGGCATCCTCATCGCGACGGTCGGCGATGGCATCTGCTTTCTCCTGAACGCCGTCAGCTTCATCGCGGTGGTGTTCTCGCTCGCGACGATGGATCCCAAGCTATTGCAGCCGAGTCCGCCTGCTGGAAGGGCAAAGGGACAAGTTCGGGAGGGCTTCCGTTACGTCGCTCGTACGCCTCGCCTCGCCGTGCCGCTCGTCATGATGGCGATTGTCGGAACGCTTGCATATGAGTTCCAGGTCGTCCTGCCCGTCCTTGCAAGGGGCACATTTCACGGAGGTGCCGAGGCATACGGTTTCATGACTGCCGCGATGGGGATCGGGGCGGTGCTCGGCGGGCTCGTCACCGCCGCCCGCGGCAAGACCGGGCTGCGTCCCTTCACCGTCGCTGCGAGTGGGTTCGCGCTTGCCATCGCGATTGCGGCCGTCTCCCCGGTGCTTTCGATCGAGCTCGTCGGCTTGGCCATCGTCGGCTATGCGAGCGTCTCGTTTCTCGCGATCGGCAATACGACTCTGCAGCTCGAGGCCGACCCGTCGATGCGCGGTCGCGTGATGTCGCTGTGGGCGGTGGCATTCCTCGGCACGACGCCGATCGGGGGCCCCTTGCTCGGGTGGATAATCGCTGTCTCGAGTGGCAGGGTGGGACTCGGTGTCGGGGCGGTGTCGTGTGCGGTCGCGGCGGCAATCGGGGTGGGAGCGCTGTGGAGGTCGTCCGAGCGACGGGCTCAGCGGACGGTGAATGCTGGCTCCCCGACGGGGATCTCTGCGGTGCTCACGACCGAGGTCACAGAAGCGTGAGGAGGGCCGACACGACACCAGGTGATTATGGCCTCGACGTCTGCGAGCGCGCCCTCGAAGATCGCCTCGACCGTGCCGTCGTCGCGGTTGCGAACCCAGCCGCGGACCGAGAGCGCCTCTGCTTGGCTTCGGCACGACTCACGGAACCAGACACCCTGGACGCGGCCGGCGATCACCACCCGCTGACGCGACAGTCGCTCTGCGGCGGTCATCGGGCGTGTGTCCTGCTCTTTGCTCTGTCGGTTGCCATATGGGGAAAGCTAGGCCAGCTGTGACCGAAGCGGGCGCGGTGGCCGCCTACGGTGGTGAGGAGATGAGACGTGCTCTGCGCATCTGGCGCTTCTCGAGCGCCGCGAGGTGTCCGGTCCCGTGGTGACAGCCTCGCGGCTCGTCTCTGAGCTGAAGGACGGCGTATTCACGCGCCGCCCGGACCACCTCGCCGTCGAGGAGCCTCTCGAGCTGCGACTCGCCTCGGAGCCCCGGGCACGGACCTTGACGGTGACCATGCGCACGCCGGGCCATGATTTCGAGCTCGCCGCGGGCTGGCTCCTGGCCGAGGGCGTCATCGAAGGCCCCGAGGCGATCCGCGCGATTCGTTACTGCACAGACCCAGACGTCGACGAAGAGCAGCGCTATAACATCGTGACCACGGACCTCAAGGTTCCGCCCGGGCGCGTCGTCGAGCGCTTGGCGGTGACCTCGAGCTCCTGCGGGATCTGCGGCTCGGCCTCGATCGACGCGCTCCGGGAGTTGGGTCACCCCGAGCTGGCACCTGGTGGATCCATCGGTTGGCGAACGCTGACCGGGCTGCCGGCGACTTTGGCGGAAGCCCAGAGCCAGTTCCGCTCCACTGGTGGCCTGCATGCTGCTGGCCTTCTCAGTTTCGCAGGTGAGCCCCTAGTCGTGCGAGAGGACATCGGCCGGCACAATGCCGTCGACAAGGTGATCGGCTGGGCGCTCTTGCAGTCGCGCTTTCCCCTGGGTGAGACCGCGTTGCTGGTGAGCGGCCGCACCTCGTTCGAGATCGTGCAGAAGGCGCTCCGGGCCGGGATCTCGGTAGTGGCCGGCATCTCGGCTGCGAGCAGTCTGGCCGCGAGGCTCGCGGACGAGGAGAACATGACGCTCGTCGGGTTTCTTCGCGGGGAGCGGTGCACTGTCTATGCCCATCCGGAGCGCATCGATCCCGCCCGCTGAGGCGATGGGCTCCTCGACCACGCAACTAATCGCGAGACGAGCTGAGCCCTGCCCGGAGCTAACGTCGCAGGGATGGTCGCCGAGCTTGATCTATCCGAGTCGTTCCGGGAGCGGCTCGTCGGTCGAGCGCCGTCGGGTAGCCGAGGCGACATCGAGAGGTGGCTGTCGGATCTTCCTGACGTCGTCGACGCGCTTGCCGAGCGGTGGGAGCTCACGGTCGGCCCGGCGTTGCCGTCTTCGCGGAGCTATGTGGCTGCGGCTGACCGAGAGTCCGGGGAGGCGTGCGTACTAAAGATCGGGGCGCCGGTGCGAGGTGGCACGGAGGGCCCGGCTCGGGAGGCCCGGGCGCTTCGAGCTGCCGGGCCAGCGGCCGTGCGACTGTTGGCGGAGGACGCCGATGCCGGCGCTCTACTGCTGGCACGAGCCACGGGGTCGTCTCTGGACAAGGTCTGCGAGACAGACGACGACCTTGCCACCGAGATCCTCGCCAGCTCGATGGTGTCTTTCCAGTCGGCGGCCGGTCCCCGAAGTGACCTGCCGCCCCTAAGTGTCCTGGAGGATACCTTCGAGGAGTTCGATCGCGGGCCTCATGGGGCGAGCTACCGGGGCAGGGGACTCGAGGACACGCTCGCCGAGATCGACAGCGGTCTTCGTGACCTGCGCAGGGCGACGGCAACGGCGCGCCGCGTCCTACAGGAGCTGCTCGCCGACAAGGTCGCCCCCGTCGTCGTCCATGGTGACCTCCACCACCGCAACGTCCTCGCGGACGACCAGAAGGGCTGGGTTGTCATAGATCCGAAGGGTTACCAAGGGGCTCCTGGCTACGACGTCGGAGCAATGCTCTACAACCCGCGCCCTTTCCCCGCGCGGCTCGACGACGTCGAGAGCGTTGTGCGACGGCGCCTCGCCGTGCTGTCGGGCGTGGTCGCCATAGACCAACCCCTACTGGCCGCGTGGGGCTACGTGAAATCTGTCCTCTCGCTCCTTTGGAGCCTCGAGGACGGTGGCGACCTTGAGCGAGATGACGTCCGGATGCACACCGTGGCCGCTCTGCGAAAGCTGATCTGACCAGCACTGGCCATTTTTCCGGGCTCTGGCGCCGGTCGTGCAAGGCTGACGCCCGTGGCAAGCCTTCGTATCGCCCTCGGACTCCTGGTTGTGGCGCTCACCGCAGCGAGCATGGTGTCGACGCTGGTGACGCCCAGGGGTCGCTCCCCGTTCCAGCTGGTCGGCAAGGTCGTGACTCGGGTGGCTCGCTCCGGGCTCGTCGCAATCTCTCGGTTGTTCTCCAACTTCGACCTCAAAGACGCCATCTTGGCTACGCTCGGGCCGCTGACGCTGCTGGCCCAACTGGTGGCGTTCCTCGCGCTCTTCCTCCTTGGCTACTCACTCGCGCTGTGGCCGTACGCGACCCGTTTCGTCGTGGCGCTCCGGGAGGCCGGCTCGTCGATGTTCACTATCGGCCTCGCACGCGTCGGAGGTCCGGCGAGCGACGTCCTTGTCATCATGGCAGCGGCCACAGGCGCGATCGCGATCGCGCTCCAGATCGGCTACCTGCCCGCGATATACCAGGCTTTCAACCGACGAGAGGCCCTCGTGACTCTCCTGGAGGCTCGCGCCGGCTTGCCGGCCTGGGGCCCCGAGCTGCTGGGGCGCCACCAGCTGATCGGATCTCTCGACGCCCTCCGAGGGTTGTACAGCGACTGGGAGCAGTGGGCTGCGGAGGTGTCCGAGAGCCACACGAGCTACCCGGTGCTGCTGTACTTCCGCTCGCCTGAGCCGTGGTACTCCTGGGTCCTCGCGCTGCTCGCGGTCCTCGATGCCGCCGCGATGCAGCTGGCGCTCGCGCCTTCAACCGCTCCGAGCTCGGCAAGGATGTGCCTGCGGATGGGCTTCACCTGTCTCCGCCGGATAGCTTCGACGCTCAAGTGGTCCTACGACGAGGACCCGCAGCCAGATGGTCCGCTCCAGCTCAGCTTCGCCGATTTCGAGTACGCGGTCTCCGTCCTGGATGCGGTCGGTTTCCCGATGGAGCGGACGGCCGAAGAGGCGTGGCCCCACTTCCACGGCTGGCGCGTCAACTACGAGGACATCGCGTACCGCCTGGCGGACCGAGTTGTCGCTCCGCGCGCGCCGTGGTCCGGAGACCGCCGGCACCTCTCCGAGGCGCTGCAGATGCCTGTGAGGCCCCCTCATCGATCACCTGACGGGAGCACTTCGATGTATGGCCGCTTCAGGCCGGGCGCTCCTACGACGCTTCCTCGGCCGACCAGGAAGTTAAGGTCGGGTCCCGGACCAGCGCCGGCAGCCCAGCCCCCGGCAGCCCAGCCCCCGGCAGCCCAGCCCCCGGCAGCCCAGCCGCCGGCAGCCCAGCCCCCGGCAGCCCAGCCCCCGGCAGCCCAGCCGCCGCCCCTGCCTTAGCGTGGTGAGCGATGCACGACGCCACCGCCACGAGCTTTTCCGACAGCCCACAGACGGGCGCAGTCGAGGTCGTCCCGAACGGACCTCTCTCGGGCAGCTGCCGATCCCCGTCGAGCAAGAGCCTCACGAACCGCCTGCTGTTGATCGCGGCGCTGGCCGAGGGGACGAGCCACCTCGCTGAGGTGCTTTCGAGCGACGACACCGCGGTCATGATCGCGGCCCTGCGTCGTCTTGGTTGCGGCGTCGTGGACCTCGGCAGCGGTGCGGTAGAGCTACAGGGAGCAAACGGCAATCTCTCGGTTCCCGACGGCGTGATCGACGCGGGCCTCTCTGGTACGACGCTGCGCTGGCTCGCGGCCGCCGCGCTGTTGGTGCGCGGCACGGTTGTCCTCGACGGCGCTCCGCCACTCAGGAGACGGCCCATGGCGGCCCTGATTCGATCGCTCGAGGCTCTCGGCGCGAGGATCGAGACCGACGGTGGCCATCCGCCGCTTCGCATCACCTCAGGTGGCCTTAGGGGCGGTCGCGTGAGGGTCGACGCCGAGGCGAGCTCCCAGTTCGTCACGAGCCTCCTCCTTGTAGGCCCTTACGGGGATTCAGATCTGGAGATAGAGGTCGACAACCTCGGGGCCGAGGGATATGTGAGCCTCACGCTCGAAGCCATGACGCGCTGGGGCGCGAAGGTCGGACGGAGCACTCGCGGCGATTACGAGGTCGCGGCGCTGCACCGGTACAAGGCGCGCGACGAGGAGGTCGAGTACGACGCCAGCGCCGCATGCCATCTGTTCGCTCTGGCCATGGCGACAGGCGGCAGTGTCACCGTGCTCAACGCCGTCGAGACTCGTCAACCCGATGCCGGGATCACTGCGGTGTTCGGGGAGATGGGAGGCATCCTCGCTCTGGCCAAAGGTGGGGGAGTGACGGTGACGCGGCCAGCCGAGCTGTCCGGGGTCGACGTCGACGTCGCCGCGATGCCCGACCAGGTGCCGACGCTTGCCGCTCTCGGGGCGCTGGCACACGGGACGACCCGGCTGAGCAACGTCTCCATCGCCCGCGGTCACGAGACTGACAGGGTCGCGGCTATCGCGAGGGAGCTGCGCAAGCTCGGCGCCAGTGTCGAGGAGGAGCGCGACACCCTGATCGTGCATGGTGGGCGCCCCCTCGTCGGGACGGTCGTCGACACATATGACGACCACCGCATGGCGATGGCGCTGTCGTCAGTGGCCGCGGTCGTGCCTGGCGTCGTGATCAAAGAGCCGGGTTGTGTGAGGAAGACCTACCCGTCCTATTGGCGAGACGCGGCTGCACTCGGAATGCGCCTCTTGCCCTTTGCCCTCTAGGGTTCCCCGTCATGATGTTCGACAGTGGCGGACGCGCTCAGGTCCTTACAGAAGAGCAGCTCGACGTCGTGCACGAGAGAGCCTGCGCCATCCTCGAGGAAATCGGTACCGAGGTGCGCCACGAGAGCACCCTGCGACGCCTCCGGGCCGCGGGCCAGCATGTCGATGGCTCCCGTGTCAGATGGGATCGCGCTTTTGTCGAGGAGCTCGTCGCCAAAGCTCCGGCCAGCTTCTCGGTGCGGGGGCGCAATCCGGCGCGGTCGGTCACCGTAGGCGGCGGCTCGCTCGTGCTCACGCCTGCCGGCGGGGCACCCTTCTGCTCAGATCTCGAGCGGGGAAGGCGCGACGGATCGATTGCCGATTACGTCGAGCTGGTGAAGATGACACATGCGTCGGAGGTTCTCACCTGCCAGCAGAGCGGGGTCGTCGAAGCGACCGATCTTGACGACCGGCACCGGCATCTCGATATGGACTACGGCGTCATTCGGTTCTCCGACAAGCCCTTCATCTGCTACGGCGGCACCGGTGAGCGAGCCGCGGACGGAGTCGCCCTTGCGGCGATCGCCTGTGGCGGTCGCGAAGCTATCGAGGAGTCGCCCTCGCTCATCGGGATCGTCAATTCGAACAGCCCGCTCGTATGGGACGGCTCGATGGTCGAAGCCATGACTGTGTGGGCCGAGGCAAACCAGGCCGTCGCGGTCACGCCGTTCCTCCTTGTCGGGGCCACGGCTCCCGTCAGCCTCGCGGGCGGACTCGCGCAGCAGATTGCCGAGGCTTTGAGCGGCATCGCTATCGTGCAGCTCACCCGACCGGGGGCGCCGTGCATGTTCGGCTCTTTCCTGAGCGCAGTCGACATGCGCAGCGGGGGTCCGGCCTTTGGCATGCCGGAGGGAGTTCTGGGTACCCTCGCCGGGGGTCAGATCGCGCGTCGCTACGACATTCCCTACCGAGGGGGCGGCGGGCTCTGTTCCGGCATGGCGCTCGATGCACAGGCCGCTTCGGAGTCGCTCAACATGTTATGGGCGACGTTCCTCTCGGGCTGCGACCTCGTACTGCATGCGGCCGGCTGGCTCGAGGCCGGGCTCACGACTTCCTACGAGAAATTTGCCATGGACCTCGAGGTTCTGAGGATGTTCGCGACGATGCGCCAGGGAATCGGCTGCAGCGAGGAGGAGCTCGCCTTCGACGCGATCGCCGCAGAGGGTCCCGGGGGGATGTTCCTTGGCTCCGAGCACACCCTCGAGCACTTCCGGGACTGGGTCTTCATGAGCCCGCTGTTTCGCAGCCAGGCATATCCCAACTGGGTCAAGCAGGGCTCCCGCAGGGCCGACGAGATGGCGACGGCTGAGTGGAAGCATCTGCTCGACAGCTACGAGGATCCCGGAATCGACGAAGCGGTCGATGCCGAGCTGCTTGAGTACGTCGCGCGCCGTCGCCAGCAGATCGAAGCCGCGGACATCTGAGCCGCGCGCGCGACGGCGCCCGCGGCCTCTCGCGTCACGCTCGCGCGGCCAGCAGAGACTTGTGCCCGGATAA
>CAZAMA010000125.1:0-8687 GCA_964485645.1 uncultured Acidimicrobiaceae bacterium
GAGGCCCGAGCCAGTGCCTCGGCATGAGCAGCCTCATCCTTCTAGACAATGAAGCTGTGCAAGCTCTTGGAGCCGTCGAGCACCCCAAGCACCGGAGAGTGCTCAGCTATGTACAGGTCGTTACCCGAAGAAAGCGCCGCGCCGTTGCAGTCAACATCCAAGTTCCGACCACGGTTCGGGTTGAAGCTGGTTGGGACCGCACAGCAGTCTCGTGGGCCTTCGCCAACCGCCTGAGGATTGCGGACGTGGTCCTCGACGCGGCTCAGGCCAACACTGCCGCGTCGATCCGAGAACGTCCCCAGGCGTCGGTAGCCGGCGTTTCCGGCTACCTGACCTGCGATAGCCGACGACCCGGCCGGAAGCACTCACACAGTGGCGATTCCCTTCTGCTCGAACGCCATGGCCCGCTGCAGCGCGGCAGCTTTCATGTCGGTAGGGATCTCCACAGCACCACCGAGACGAGCGGCATTGATGCCGGCCTGCGCGGCCTCCTCCACGATCCCGCCGACCATGATGGCAAGCTCGGGTGTCCGGTGGAACACCAACACACCGTGATTGGCCAAAAGCACCGCAGGCACGCCCGGCACGACGGCGGCCCGGATGTGCGCAACAGCCTGCTCAGATCCCCGTGGCCCGTAGCTCGTCACCGGCACGCCGTCAGGCAGGCCGAACATAGCCAAGGCCTCGATCCAGCAACCGATGGGCCGGTGGGCTACGGCATAAGCCGTGGCAAACGTCGAGTGGGTGTGGATTACGCAAGCGACGTCAGCCTGATCGGCGTACATGGCCGTGTGCATGGCGACCACTGCTGCCTGGATAGGGGGAAGCTGGCCCTCCCGGAGAGTGCCGTCGAGGCCGACGCGGGCCACAGCCTCGGGGGGGTGATTGCGAAGCGAAGACCCGCCGGTGAAGTACATCTCATCTTCGCCGGGCACGCGCAGGCTCACGTTGCCGTGACCATTGGCCGAAATCGCCCCAGAGGCCACGACCTTGTTGGCCACCTCGATCACCTGGTCGACTATGTCCGAGTGAATGTTCCCCCTACCTTCCCTGAGACTTAGCGATTGCGCCGATGCCGATGCTACTTTGCCTCCCAGGCCGACATCACGCTATCGCTATGGCGCGGGCGGCCCGGATGCTCGATGGTCCCGCTGGCTATGGCGCGGGCGGCCCGGATGCTCGATGGTCCCGCTGGCTATGGCCCGGGAAAGATCCGTCGGAGCCCGTCGAGGACGAGCCCTTCATCCTTGTGGGGGGTGTGTTCGGGGTCGAGGCGTCCGTAGACGAGCCGGGCGAAGGCTTCGGCCGTGAGCTCGACGTCCGCGGCCACCTCCGCCGTCGTGGGCGTGAAAGTCACCGCCGTCGGGGTGAGCGCGACGGTGAAGCGGCGTCGGGGCTCGTCGGTGGCAACGGTGATCGTCGTGGTGTCGCCGGTTGGCTTCGCGCTATAGCGGGCGATCAGCTCGAGGTTGTCGATGACGACCGCCGCGACCTGCTCGGGGATAGTGGCGGCGGGATCGGCGACTACCTCGATGTCCCAGGTGTGGAAGGCGTGCTCATTGAGGCGCATCCCAACAAAGGCACCAAAGTCGAGGCTCATCGGGCCCATGTCCAAGGTGAAGGACCCACGTTCGTCGACGGTGACGGTGTCGATGCCGACCAGAAGGGCGGCGTCCGCGGCAAGGGCGTCGTCGCGCTGGGCCGTCGGCGTCTTGGCGTTCCAGGTGTCCCAGACTCGGGGGGCGAAGTCGTCGGGGGTTGCTAGGCCGGCGCGGGTGTCGTCGAGCCGTCGGTGCATGATGACCGCGCCGGAGCCGATGTGGGAGAGCACGTCGGCGATGCTCCACTCGCTTGGGTAGGCCGGGCGGGTCAGGTCAGCGTGGCTCATCGTGGACACGAGGTCTCGGAGCCGGGCGACGGAGGCTCGCAGGGCTTCGACTTGGGCGTCAGCCATTGGTCACGACCCCGATAGGGGCGACGGAGGCTCGCCCGCTGTCGGGAGCGTCGAGCATCTCGAGCGGGGTGTCGTAGCGGGCGGCGAACTTGGGGAGCAGCGCCTTGTCGGGGTCGGGAGCGAGCTCGACGGTGGCGCGGATCTCCACGGTCCTGAACGGGTTGGCCGGGTCGAGGATGAACAGCGTGGCCCTCGGGTTGCGGGTGAGGTTACGGTGTTGGGCGCCTCGAGGAGGTCGGTGTGGCTGGTTGGGATGTCGAGTTTTTCGGTCACGGTCTGTGCAGCAGAGAAGAACTGGGGGTTATTCCCCACTTCGGCTAGGTTCGCCTACCGGTGGAACTTCGAGCTGACGCTGCCCGCAACCGTGATGCGATAGTCGAAGCCGCCCGGGAGGTGTTCGCCGAGAAGGGTCTGGACGCCCCCCTGGATGAGATAGCTCATCGGGCCGGGACGGGCAACGCCACCCTCTATCGGCGCTTCCCGACCCGCGAGGACCTGGTGTCGGCCGTATTCGCCGAGCGGATGGCCGAGCACCGTACCGCCGTCCAGGCCGGCCTGGCCGACCCAGACCCCTGGAAGGGTTTCGCCTCCTACGTGCGCACTGTGGCCGCCATGCAGTCGCGGGATCGAGGGATCGCCGACCTGGTCTCCATGGACGTGTCGCGCGCGCCGGAGATCGAACGGCTCCGCTCGGAAGCGTTCGACGGTCTGGTCCGCCTGGTGGAACGGGCCTACGCGTCCGGGGTCCTACGGGCCGATTTCACCACGGCGGATGTCGTCGTGCTCCTCATGGCCAACGCCGGACTGGTCGAACGAGCCCATGGCGTCACGGCGCAGGCATCGGCCCGGCTCGCCCACGTCCTGCTCGACGGGTTCCGCTCGGCCGCAGCCACCGACGGACCGACCGCCCCCAGCCGCCGCCGGATGCGCCTGGCCATGCGACGCAACGGCGAACGTCTCCTCGGCGCCACCCGAAGGAGACCCTGAGCATGCAGTCCGGGACCTCCCATCACCCCAATCCTGGCGCTGCCGCGCCACCGCAAGCCTGCAAGCCCGCAACCCACCGACAGGCTCCTCGGAGGGGCGGCACCGGGTCTCGCGCCTCGCTGACGATGCTCCCGACCTGGAGCACAGAGGAACCATTCGCCGGGTTCACGCCGACACTGCTTCCGCAAGCACTGCGAGCCGCGCTTGGGTGAGGTCGATCCAGCGCAGATCAGCTTCGAGGTGGAAGAGACCGTGGTCTGCAAGGAGAGCGTCGACGATCCCACGCTTTTGCTTCACCGCGGTGAGCTCACGCATCCGATCCGTCCCTCGCCAGACGGGCGAGGGTCGCGTACACCTGGCCAAACTGCAGGGGCCTGCCGCGGCCGAAGTACGCGTCGTAGTCGCGCTTCAGGTCCTAGCCGTGGCTCGGTTCGCGATCGAGGAGCCCAAGGAGGGTCATAGGTACGCTCTTTACTGCGAGCATACGCTGTGTGTACACCCGCCATCAATACTTTCAGTGCTTACTACCCCTGACGGCTTCCGCAGGATGCCGATCCCCGCCCCGCAGGGATGTCACCCGCCGCGGTGCTCAACAGGTGCTTGCCGGAGCAACCGGACATCCCAATCAACCTCCGACCGGTTGCTGGAGCGGGTCGATCTATCCATCTCGGCCCGAGAGGTACGACAAGGGCCCGGAAGCCGTCATGAGCTTGGTTGACCAGAAAGAGCGCGGAGCTCGACCGACGCCCTGCGCGCACATGTCGCACCGATGACCGACAGCGCGGCGACGCACCCGAACACGACGAGGGCGGGAACCGTCCACGGACCAAGGCGAGAAACGTATCGCAGGCTGCCACTTGGCCCCCCGGCAGCCCGGAACGCCATCGTCGCCTCGAGAGCTATCAGGCCCACCACGAGAACACCCTGACCGAGAGCCGTCGTCCGAGCGTTAGGGCTCCAATCCGCAGAGCGCCGAGCCGCAGATCGCTGCGCGACGCCTCGCGGCTGAGTGCCGCCAGTCCGACCGTCCACCCGCCGGCGCCGAGAAACCACCCTCCCAGAGCAGCGCTGCCGCCGCCACGGGGTGCCCCCGTCGAGCGTAGAACACATGTGTCGCCCCAGTTATCAGGTTCCTCTCCTCTCCAGACACGACGGGGCTCAGCACGGAGGAAAAGTGCAGCACCGACAGGCACACACGAGGACCGCAGCAAGCGGGGCAGCGGCCAGGGCCACCGCTCGCACGCACGCCAGCCCTCAGGTCGCCGACCCCCGGGGAGGTAGGACCGGCAAGGGGAGGCGAGGGCGCCGCGAGAGGTCTGGGACGGGGAGCGCCGCCTGCTCCAGCGCTGCGAGCGCCAGCTCGATCGCCTTGTCGAGCTGTGGATCGCGACCTGCGGCCCAATCGTCAGGCAGGATCTCGACCTCGACGTCGGGAGCCACCCCGTAATTCTCGACGCCCCATTTGGCATCTGCGAACCAGAAAGCGAACTCGGGTTGAGAGACAAGAGTCCCGTCCACAAGTGGGTGTCGTGGCCAGATGCCGATGACGCCTCCCCAGGTGCGAGTGCCAACTACGGGACCAAGGCCGAGCTGTTTGAAGCTGTGGGTGAAGATGTCGCCGTCCGATCCAGCATCCCCGTCGGCTATCGCCACGAGCGGCCCGCCTGGTGAGTTCGGTGGGTATGGAACCGTAGGCTGCCAGCGGCTCACCTCGTAGCCGGTGCGGCGCGCCGCGAGCTTGGCCAACAGCAAGGCGGAAACGTTGCCACCACCGTTGTGACGAACGTCGACGATGAGCGCCGGGTGGTCGATTTCGGCAAGGTAGCTACGGTGGAACTCGGCAAAGCCGCGTGCGACCATGTCCGGTACGTGGACATAGCCGATGCTGGCATCGCCCACCGCGTGCACCCGGTCCCGATTCCCGCGCACCCAGTCGCGATACCGAGCGGCCCCGTCTCCGGCGCGCGCGGTGACGAGCACACTGCGCACGCCGCCGTCACTACCACGGACTCCAACCGAGACGTCTCGGTTCGCTTGACCCACGAGCAAGGCGCCCGGTGGCGTGACGTCGTCGGTATGCCGCCCGTTGATGGAGACGATCTCGTCACCGATCTGGATCGCAGCAGCTGGCTCGGTGCACGCGCCACCGCTCCCTGGATGCCAGCTGTCGCCGACGACGACGCGCACCACCCGCCAGCCACGGCTATCCCGATCGAACACCGTGTCGAGCCCGAGCGAGCCCTGGGCGATCTGAGGCGAGCGGCGACGGTCACCACCTAGCTCGTAGGCATGCGAAGTCCCGAGCTCACCCTGGAGCTCCCAGATGAGATCGCCGAGCTCAGCTCGGGTCGAACACCGCTCGACGAGAGGCATGTAGCGGTCGCGCACGGTCGACCAGTCGACCCCGGACATGTCGTCGACCCAGAAATGCTCGCGCTGCTGCCGCCAGGTCTCGAGGAACATCTGGCGCCACTCAGCCGGCGGATCGACCTCGACCTGGATCCGCTCGAGGTCGACGATACCCCCCTGGCGTCCCGGCTTGTCGGCCTCGGAGCCCTCGGGGGCCTTCTCCCCGGCCGCGACCGCCCGTAGCCGCTTGCCGGCTAGATAGAGGACCGTCGACCCATCGCGCGAGCACCAGAACTCATCCACGCCGCCGGCCAGGACCTCGTGACGGCCCTCCGCCAGCTCGAAAGACTGGAGCGCGCCGCTCGCCGGCTTGTCGTCCAGAGGATCGGCGGCGATAGTGCCCGCGATCGGTCGGTTCAGCATTAGCAGCTTCCCCGGGATGGCGGCAATAGCCTGGTAGCTGCCGTTGGGAACCGGCACGGCCACGGCTCGGTCGGCGATCCCTTCGGCGTCGATCCGCAGCGGACCCGCGGGCGGCGCGGGCTGGGCGGGCTGGGCGGGGGCGGCGGGCTGGGTGGCTACAGAGCGCTGACCCTGCGCGTCCTCCCTGGACTGGTCGGTGGGCCGCATCCCCCTGGCTATGGGCCGCAGTGGCGACCGCTCTTCTGCCGACAACGTCACGACGTACGGCCGCGACGCCATAGGAAACCCGAAGTCGAAGTAAACCTCGTCAGCCACCGGGTCGAGCAGCCTCCTGGAGAGAAACGCCAGGTACTTGCCTTCGGGATCGAACACTGGCGCTGAATCGGAGAACTCAGGGCGCGTAACCTCGACGACCGCGCCGGTAGCGGGCGCGCAGCAGCGGATCTGCTGGGTCCGCGACGAGGCTGGATACGCGTAGGCGATCTGGGACCCATCGGCCGACCAGCACACGTCATGGAGCGGACCGAACTCGCCATGGTCTGCGACTGTGGCTGTGTCGGTGTCCAGGTCCACGATCACGAGATCGCCGTTCACCGTCGCGACTGCTGCGACCGCTGCCACCGGCGAGACGGCAACGTCGACCACCTCCGTGAGAGCCGCACCGGCAGTCTCGAGTCGGCGGGGCGGCTCGGTCCCCGAGGTGGCCACGATCTCGAAGTGGTCCTCGCCCCCATCGTCGCAGTAGACGAGCAGCCGCTCGGCATCGATGTAGCGGCAGTAACGGTAGTGAACACCCTGCGGCGACCCGAGCTGGATGACGGCCCCCGCAAAGAGCGCCGTCTCGAAGAGCTTCCCCCGGCACTGCAGCACAAAGCCGCTCCCGTCGGGACGCAGCGCGCAGCCCGCCAGGTAGTCCTCCGCCGGCACGTGACGGCGGCGGCGCTGGGCACGCGGCCCCCGCACCTCTATCTCTACGAGCTCGGTGCGGTCCGCTGCCGGGTCGAAGCACCATATGTCGGCCGCGTGCGCATAGACGATACGCGTGCCATCGCTACGAGCTGTACGGACGTAGTAGGTCCCGTGATCGGTGTGGCGGCGGATATCGGAACCCGACGCGTCACAGGAGTAGATGTTGCCGATCCCCTCGTGGTCCGAGAGAAAGTAGACCCGCTCTCCCACCCACATGGGCGACGCGAGGTTCCCTGCCAGCTCGACGAGCCGCCGCCAAGTGCCGTCGATCCTCGTCCAGAGCTGGCCGGCCCTACCGCCTCGGTAGCGCTTCCAGCGAGCCGGGTCGCTCGTCATCCGCCCGAGCACCACCTGGTCATCGGGACCGAAGGCGACGTCGCGCACCGGACCGTAGGCGAGGCGCTCCGGCGGCCCTCCGTCGACTGGCTGGGCATAGGCCCAGCTCCTCGCCCTGAGCGGTGCATGCGCAGCTGTCACCACAAGGATCCGGCCGTCGGGAGTCCAGCCACGGACCTCGGCGTCCGCGCCGAAGTAGGTAAGGCGGCGAGCCTGACCACCTTGCCCTGGGAGCACCCACGCTTCGGAGTGGTGCTCGTCACGTCCGGTGTAGGCGATCGATCCTCCATCGGGCGACAGGACGGGGTTGGAAGCCTCGCCGAGCCCGACGGTAAGTCGTCGAGCCCGCCCTCCAGTGGCCGCCACTTCGAACAGGTCGTCCTCGGTGAGGAACACGATGCGGTCGGCGGCAATGCTCGGCTGGCGGAGATAGGCGTCGTTCGACACGGTGTCCGACCCTAGAGGTTCAAGGCACCTGAGTGCGCGATCTCTCGGTAGCGTGAGCCGAACAGGTAGCGCGGTACGACTCCGAGAAGGGTGAAGCGATGGTGGACATGGGCGAGTTCGTGCCAGGTCTAGAAGGTGTGGTCGCCTTCGAGACACAGATCGCGGAGCCGGACCGCGACGGCGGCGCCCTCAGATACCGCGGCGTCGACATCGAGGATCTCGTCGGCCGGGAGACCTTCGGCAGGGTCTGGGGTCTGCTGGTGGACGGATCGTTCGTGCCCGGGCTGCCACCGGCCGAGCCGTTCCCCGTGCCGGTGCACTCGGGCGACATACGCGTGGACGTGCAGAGCGCGATCGCCATGCTCACTCCCTTTTGGGGTCTTTCACAGCTCATCGACATCGACGAGCCGCAGATCCGGGACGATCTGGCGCGGATCTCGGTAACCGCCCTCTCCTTCGTCGCGCAGTCCGCCCGCGGGCTGGGACTTCCCGTCGTCCCCCAGCGCGAGGTCGACCGGGCGAGGACGATCACAGAGCGCTTCATGATCCGTTGGCGTGGCGAGCCTGATCCGGCGCACGTCCGCGCCGTCGACGCGTATTTCATCTCGGCCGCCGAGCACGGCATGAACGCCTCCACCTTCACCGCCCGCGTCGTCGCGAGCACGGGCGCTGACGCTGCAGCCTCTATCTCGGCGGCGATCGGCGCGCTCTCGGGACCGCTCCACGGCGGCGCTCCGAGTCGGGTGCTCGCAATGCTGGACGAGGTCGAGCACACCGGCGATCCGCAAGGCTATGTGCGGCGAGAGCTGGATGCCGGCCGACGGCTGATGGGTTTCGGGCATCGGGTCTACCGGGTCCTTCGACACACAGCACGCGAGCTCGGGTCACGGCGGTGCGAGGTGGCAGAAGCGCTCGAGGCGGCCGCGATCGAGGAGCTCACCAACCGCTATCCAGACAGAGCGCTTCGGACGAACGTCGAGTTCTGGTCAGCCGTAGTGCTCGACTACGCCGAGGTCCCTCCCCACATGTTCACCTCCATGTTCAGCTGTGCTCGCACAGCTGGGTGGAGCGCCCACGTCCTCGAGCAGCATCGCACGGGTCGACTGGTGCGCCCGAGCGCGCGCTATGTCGGGCCGGGACCGCGCCCGGTCAGCGCGGTGCCGGCTCACAGCTGAGGCGCGCCGGCATAGCGACGCCCTGGCTCTAAGGAGACGGGCCAGCC
>CAZAMA010000126.1:0-8544 GCA_964485645.1 uncultured Acidimicrobiaceae bacterium
ACTTGAACCTCTGACCTCAGCATTATCAGTGCTGCGCTCTAACCAGCTGAGCTATAGCCCCGGATCCCTGTCAGTTCTCTGGGATGAGCCGCGACGATACACCGCGCGGCATCATCGCCGGTCCAGCAAGCCGGCGGACCGCCGAGCCACCGGTCCAGCAAGCCGGCGGACCGCCGAGCCACCGGTCCAGCGGCCACCGCGCTGGAGGGTGCGTGCTTGTCGGCTCGGCGACCCTACGGTGTACAACTATCCCGTCATGGAAGACCGAGCCGACGCAGACGCCATCGATATCGAAGACCCTCGCGACCCGCTGGGTCTTGCCGCCGAAGCGCCGCTCCTAAGGGCCTACCTGGCGGCTCTCGATCGTCGCGCCGCGGGCGAACACCCCTTCACTACGCCCGGACACAAGGGCACGACGCATCTCACAGGGGTGGTAGTCGCAGGGGACTTCCCAACCTCGGGTGGTCTCGACACCGTCAAGTTCAAGCATGGCTGGCTCGCGCAGGCCGAAGAGCGCGCCGGCAAGCTCTTTGGAGCCGACTTCGCCCGGTTCTCAACAGGTGGCTCCACCCACGGCAACCAGACCCTGGCCCTTGGGATTGGCAAGCCCGGTGACGAGGTCATCGTTTCGCGAACCCTGCACCGATCGCTTCTCCTCGGACTCGTGCTTGCCGGCCTGACGCCGGTATGGGTCCGGCCGGAGGTCGACGCCGTCACCGGCCTGCCAATGGGTGTGGCTCCCGAGCGGGTGGCCAGAGCGCTGGTAGAGCACCCGAGAGCCCGTGCCGTCTTTCTTGTCGAGCCGACATACGTGGGCACCTTCTCCGACATTCGCGCGCACGCCCGGATCGCCCACGAAGCCGGCGTGCCGCTGGTCGTGGACGCGGCGTGGGCCGCTCATTTCGGCTTTCACCCGGACCTGCCCCCGCACGCGCTCGAGGCTGGTGCCGATGCCATGGTCACCAGTGCCCACAAGGCCCTGCCCGCGTACAGCCAAGCTGCTCTCGTCCTCGCCCGGACCGAGCGGATCGACGGGGCCCGCCTCGAGCGGGCCTTCGAGGCGACCCACACGACGAGTCCCGCGGCGACCATTCTCGCGAGCATCGACGCGGTCCGGGCCCTGATGGAGTACCACGGCGAGAGTCTGATCGGTGAGATGCTCGACACGGTCTCCAAGGCGCGGGAGCGTCTCGGAGCGGTAAGGGGTCTGAGGGTGCTCCAGGGCCCCGGCGTCGATCCGGCCAAGCTGGCCGTCGCCCTGGCGGGCACCGGAGCGCACGGGGTCGAGGTCGAGGCGGATCTCATAGGCGCCGGTATGCCGGTGGAGATGGCTGATCGGGACACGATCGTCGGATTGGTCACCGTCGCGGACAGGCCCGAGGACGTCGAACGCTTCACCGACGAGCTCATCGCCTCCATCGAACGCCGGCGAGGAGCCCCGCGGACCCTTGCCACCGCTGCTACCTGGGTGGTGGAGCCGCAGATGGTCGTAGCGCCCCGCGAGGCCTTCTTCGCGCCGACCGAGACGGTGCCCATCGGCCGGGCCGCGGGCCGCGTCAGTGCTGAGCTCGTGGCTCCCTACCCCCCAGGTGTCCCCGTGCTTGCTCCGGGCGAGCTCGTCACGAGAGAAACGCTCGCCGCCCTGGCAGAGGCCCGGGCCGACGGCGTCCGGATTGCCTATGCCTCCGACCCCGCACTTGCGACCTTGGACGTCCTTGTTGACAGCTGACAATGCCGGAGCCGAACCGATCCGCGCCGGCGAGGGTCGAGCCGCCTACGACGCTGCAGTGTCGGCCGCCGCACGCGCCGAAGTCGAGGTTCGCACCCTTGGGTCTGCCGAGGAGCTCGAAGCGGCGGCGACGCTCTTCACCGATCTCTGGCAGTCGCCGTTCTCGGCGCACCTTCTGCGGGCCTTCGAGCTCTCCGGCAACTATGTCGCCGGCGCCTTCGACGCCAGCTTTCGCCTTGTCGGAGCGTCTCTGGCCTTTGCGGCCGTAGGGGCCGAGCGTGAGCTCCACTCTCACGTCACCGCCGTGGCGACGTCCAAGCGTCGCTCCGGTGCCGGGCTCGCGCTGAAGCTCCACCAGCGGGCGTGGGCTCTCGAACGCGGGATCGGCGTGATCACCTGGACGTTCGATCCGCTCGTCAAGCGCAACGCCGTCTTCAACCTGGCGCGCCTTGGGGCCACCGCCGACCGCTACCTCGAGAACATCTACGGCGACATGGACGATGCCATCAACAAGAGCGACGACAGCGATCGGTTGTGGGCGTGCTGGCGCCTTGTCGACCCCAAGGTGGAGGCGGTATTGCGCGGGAGCTCCTGGCGCGTCGCGGCGCCGGTCGGCTTCGAGGCCCTCAGATGTTCGCCTGGGGGACTTCCAGTGGTCTCGAAAGCCTCTGCAGCAGCCGATGGGATGCTCATATGCCGCGTGCCGGACGACATCGAGACCCTGCGATCGACCGACCCAGTTCTTGCCGCCGCTTGGCGCCGAGCCCTGAGGGACGTGATGGGCGGAGCGCTGGCCCGCGGCGGCCGCCTCCTCGGGGTAAACGACGACGGCGACTATGTCCTGCGCGCACCTCCTGAGGGTCCATGATGTGGCCATGAGGATCGAAGCTGTCGAGCTCAGACGCGTGAGCCTCCCGCTCCTGCGGCCGTTCCGCACCTCGCTTGGGACAGACACCGTCCGAGAGGCCCTCGTCGTCCGCGTCATGGGCGACATCGGCGAGGGGTGGGGGGAGTGCGTAGCTGGCTCTGATCCCTCCTACTCGGCGGAGTACGTCGACAGCGCCTGGCTCACCATCCGCGAGCACTTGATACCCCGACTCGGCGGCGTACCGGACTTGCAAGCTGTCGAGGTCGCGCCCCTGCTCTCGGTGGTGAAGGGCCACAGGATGGCAAAGGCCGCCTTGGAGATGGCCATGCTCGATGCAGAGCTCCGCGCGACAGGCATGCCTCTGAGCACGTATCTCGGCGGCGTGAGCAAGGCGATCACACCGGGTGTCTCCGTCGGCATCACCGAGACGATCCCCGAGCTGCTCGAGGTGGTCTCCGGTTACCTTGCCGACGGGTATCGCAGAGTCAAGCTCAAGATCGAGCCCGGCTGGGACGTCCTCCCGGTGCGAGCAGTGCGCGAGCACTTCGGCGATGACCTGCGACTGCAGGTGGACGCGAACGCCGCCTACCGGCGATGCGACGCGGGGGATCTGGCCAGGCTCGACGAGTTCGGACTGCTCATGATCGAGCAGCCGCTCGACGAGGAGGATCTGCTTGGTCACGCGCAGCTGGCCCGCCGGCTCGCTACTCCGATCTGCCTCGACGAGTCAATTGTGTCGGCGCGCTCGGCCGCCGACGCGCTCGTGCTCGGCGCCTGCTCGATCGTCAACATCAAGGCCGGGCGCGTCGGCGGCTACCTCGAGGCACGTGCGGTGCACGACGTCTGCGCCGCCCACGGCGTGCCGGTCTGGTGTGGGGGCATGTTGGAGACAGGGATCGGCCGGGCTGCGAACCTGGCGCTGGCAGCACTGCCGGGTTTCTTGTTGCCCGGGGATATCTCGGCCACGGACCGGTACTTCCGCGAGGACATCACCGCTCCCTTCGTGCTGCGCGACGGACAGATCGACGTCCCGCGGGGCCCGGGGCTCGGCGTGGAAGTCATCGAAGAAACCCTCGAAGCCCTCACGAGCGAAACCGAGGTGATCAGAATCTAGCGTGTCCTCTCAGGACGAGCCCGTCGCGGGAGTCTTGGCCGCCTCGAATGGGAGTGCCACGATGCGGTGCCCCTCGGAGGTCAGGCAGCGACCGGTTCGCAGATCGAAGCGCCAGCCGTGCATCCCGCATTGCAGCACGCCGTCGTGCACCTCGCCGAAACGGGCCAGATCCGCCTTCAGGTGCGGGCAGCGCCGTTGGACCATGAAGTCCCCGATCCGGACGAGGTCTTCCGGCTCCTCCTGCTCGGCGTACCACCCCTCGGCGTAGGACAGACGCTCGGGCGCGAGGCACTTGAAGAACGTGTAGATGTACTCGTTGTACGCTCCGCGCCGGGCAGCTCGGAAGCGCAGCGAGAGAAACAAGCTGTTCACCCAGTCGATCTCGTGGGTCGCCACGAGCGCCTCGACGAGCTCGCGGGCTATCGAGAAACGGTAGCGACAGTCGTCGCCGTCCCAGCGGCGCACTTCGCGGGTACCGAAGTCGACGACGAGCTTTTCGTCTCCGATCTCGAGCAACACCGGACCTCCGATGCCAGGGCCGATCCGGTCCGCCAGCTGGAGAAGGGGTGCAAACCACCCGGCAAGTGCTTCTTCGAGGTCGCCGTCATAGCGGGGCCATGAAGCTCTCGCGGCCGCGATGTGGGGCCGCTCGCGCTGGGCATATGACTCGAGGTACTCCGCCTTGTGGGTGAAGATTGCGTCGACCTCGGCTTCGGACAGCTCGTGGGTGACGGTGCAGGAAGGGCCAGTGGCGGTCGCCGTTATCTCGGCCGTGCTGCCAGGTATGAGGAGCCTCCCGTTGTCGTGCCCGTGCTCCGCGAGGTAGCGGAGGAAGAGCGCCTGGTCGGGGAACGGGTTGTCGGGACTGTTGTCGAAGTCGTTGTACGAGAACAGATCGCTGTCGAGGAAAGCGGGAGGTCCGCTGTTGGGGAAGGCGAAGCGTGCCCCCACCGTCTCGAGGAAGCGCCGCGCTCTCGCCATGCCGTTCTCGCGCTTGCGGGCTCCGAGCGCGCTCTTGGTGGCGGGTGCAAGGTCGTACACCAAGGGCCACCAGATTGCGCCCGAGAACTGGAGGGAGTGGCCGTCGAAGGGGCCGAAGTCCGCGACAGCCTCGAAGTCCCGGGGCCTCGCGTCGTTCTGGTTGAAGAAGCGCACCGAGCCGTCGTCGACGCACAGCGCCGAGTCGCCGAGGGGACCGTCGGCCGGAGAGGTCATCGCCTCGATCATGATCGAGAGACCGTCGAGCTCGAGGGGCTCGCCGCTCGTGGTCTGCACGAACGACCGGAACCCGAGCACCGCAAGAGCCTCACGCAGGTCGCCGGTCGGGTAGTCCGGAAGGAGAACGGTCGTGGACTTGCCGACGTAACGGCGAAGCACCTCGGGGTCGAAGTGGTCGCGGTGCAGGTGCGAGACGTACAAGAAGTCGGGGTGCAGGCTGGCGAAGTCGACGCCACTGTTGTCCGGGAAGACGAACCAGGAGGCGAAGTAGGCGGAGCTGCGCCACGGGTCGCAGAGTATGGATCCGCGGTCCGTCTCTATAAATAGGCCAGCGTGGCCGGTGGAGGTGATCTTCACGGCACGAGGAAGGGGAGGTATTCCATTGCGCCGCAGGTTAGGGGAACTCGCGGCTGGCCCGGAGTGCGGCCAGCCGAGCAGCTCCGGCCGCAGGCAGCCCCCGGCGCCCTTACCATGAGGCAATGAGCCGCCGGGCGTCGTTGCTGCTTAGAGCGTCGGTCATCTGGACCTTCTGGGTATGGGCCGTCCTCATACGCAACATGATCGTCGGCAACTTCGCCGGATCCTTCAAGCTCGTGCATATAGCACTTGCTCTTGTTTCGCTTGCCTTCGCCGTCGTGACGTGGCACATAACGTCTACCAGCCGGCGTTTCACCCGTGAGGTGGAGAGGTCGCGCAGAGCGCGGGGAGACCGCATGAGCCCGGCTCAGCTCGCGTTCGGAGTGGTCCGACTTGGCATGCGAAAGCGGTCGGGCCGAGGCTCGCCCGACCCCGTTGGCCAAGTCGAGCAGGCCCAGCTGCCGGTTCCGGCCCCTGGGGCACCGCCTGACTGATCACTGTGCGGCCTCGGAGAAGGTCCTGTGATCAGTCGGGGTGAACACCGAGGACGACGGCAGCCTCGTTTACGACCGGTACCGCTCTCACCTTCTCGAAACCCGCCTCCTCGAACATCGCCACCCACGCTGCCATGGAGACGGGGCGCTCCTGGGTCCTGAACACATACCGCCCACCGTTCTTGGCGATGCGCCACCATCCGCCTGGACCCTTGCGGACAAGGAGGGCCAGCTTGGAGGCAATGATCTCGCGGTCTCTCTTCTCGGCTCCGCGGCCGAACATCATGTCTCCGAGGACGAAGCGACCGCCGGGCCGCAGCCAGGTAAATATCTGGCGCACGACATGGGCTTTGTCGTCGTCGCGGAGGTGGTGGAGGGCGTAGTTCGAGACAACGAGGTCGATCGAGCCGGGGGCGAAGTCAAGCTGCTCGATCGGGATGGCCCGCCCCTCGACGTTCGTGATCTGCTGCCGGCGGGCGTTGTCGAGCAGCAGGTCGATCATCTTCTGGCTGACGTCGATCGCCAGCACAGTTGCGGAGTGACGCGCGAGGGCGAGGGTTACCTGGCCGGAGCCGCACCCGAGGTCGACGGCGTGGTCACTCGGACCAGGTGCAGCCTCGGCGAGCACGGTGTCGACCACTTTGACGAGACCAGGGTTGTTGCCAGCGCCGTGATCCCAGCTGGCAGCCTGGCGGTTCCAGAAACGCTGTTGCCGGGCGATGTTGCGCTTCGCCGGAAGGGGTACTGGTGGTGGGGTTGCCATATGCCCCGCGACGCTAGTGGCCTCTCGACGTAACCAGCCTCTCGACGTCACCAGCCTCACTGGCTCTCAGCGTCGCGTCGCCTCGAAGAGGACGAAGCATGGGCAGTGAGCCGGGGTTGGCACCGCCGCGAGCTTGGTGAGACCGCTGTAGACGGCGATCGCCGTGCCGCCCGCGCCGATGTGGATGAGCACCGTGCCGTTGGCGTGCACTTTGAGAGAGGTTCCCGGACTGAGAGTCTGTTGCGTGACAGGCCCGCTCAGCTGTCCGCTCACGTATGCCTGCCCGGCGACCCAGGCCGGATGTCCGCTGCCGGCGGTGACAGAGACCGTGTATGTCCGCTTTGCCACGGTGTAGGCCGTCAGGGGCGACCATGGGAGGGTGCCTGGTTGCAAGCTTGAGGGCGAGATCCCAGACGCTAATACCGTAGCCGGCGGGTGGTTGCCCGAGCCTTGGAGCGGTCGCGTCTGGCTCGAGAGCGTCGCCGGCGACTGCGTCCGGACGACGTGGCGGAGCGGGGCCACCCAGCTCTGGTGGTAGTGGATGATGAAGTCGCCCACACCGGCGAAGAAGACGGCGAATGCCAGAATCCATACGACTACTCTCAGGAGCAGCGGAGCTGGGAGGCGCTTGCGAGATCCCGGGTACCAGATGGATCCGTCAGGGAGCAGCACGCCATAGGAGGGGCCCGCCCGCACAGCGGGTATCTCCGCCGTGATCACCGTGCCAGAGGCCGTGTCGTGCACAGGACCGTCCTGGTGACCTGGCGGCGCGCCTGTACGAGGTGTCATAGTCGTCATATTGGACATCGACGACCGTCCGTCGTTGGCCACCCTTGCTCCTTGTCACCTGCGCACTAGAGAGATTACCGCTGTGCGGGACCGACTGAGCTGCAATTGCTTGGGCTCTCTGGAAGGATGCGCATCAACATGGGAACGCGACGCGGCCCGGACGCCTTTGTGGTGCTCTGTGCTCTGCCGCCCGAGGGGTTGGCAGCGCGTATCGGACTCGCGCAGTTTGCTCGACGCAGTCCCGGTCGGGGCCCGCGCGGCACGGTGCAGGTTACCGGGATGGGACCCGTCCGCTCTCGCAGAGCTGCTCTGCGGCTCGCCTCTGTTCTGCCCTGCGACCTCCCGGTTGTGGTCGTGGGAGTTGCCGGCGCGTTGGTGAGGGGTTTCGAGGCGGGAGATCTCGTGGTCGCGAGCGCGCTGGGAGTGGCAGATGCCGCGGCGGGCTCCGGCCTCGAGGTCAAAGAGCCGCCGAGGCCGTTGGACGATCGTTCCGGTGAGCTGGGGGCGCGTCTGCTGCGAGCGCTGTCCAGCCGCTACAGCTCGACGACCTCGGCGCCGCTTGTGTCAGCCGTCCGGATTGCGCGAGGACGCGAGCGAGAGCAACTTGCTCGCTCCGGAGCGGTGGTCTGTGACACAGAATCTGCTTGGCTGGCCCAGTTGGCTGCGACGAGGTCGTTTGCCGTGGTGCGTTCGATAGTCGATACCCCAGAGAGGGAGCTCCTCAGTCTCGGGACCCTCCGCGGTGGCCTAAGGGCGCTTCGTAGACTCGTAGGAGTGTCGGAGGTGATCGCCGAGGTGCTGAGCGGTTGAGCTGGATGGCTCGGCTGGTCTGGCTGGCCACCGTTTGGGGGCAGAGCAGCCTGGCGAGGGCGTAGTCTCAGGGTGCTCTCGGTGCCGCCTCAAACGCGGCATGCCCGGGGGGCTGTAGCTCAGTTGGTAGAGCACCGGCTTTGCAAGCCGGGTGTCGCCGGTTCGAGTCCGGTCAGCTCCACCAGATCTGTCACGGCGCGAGACCTCTGGCGAGATCCCTTCTGTCAGGAGGATCGGCCATCCGCCACGGACAGACGGGCCGATCGCCACGTCGAGCCCGGCGAGCGTCAACCAGGCGGTGACGGACGGCATATTGGGGCGGCATTGCCGTCGGTAGCGGTCGGGAGGACGACTCGCGTTGGTGCGCGCTGCTTACCACCCTGCGAGCGTCGCCTTGACGAG
>CAZAMA010000127.1:0-8478 GCA_964485645.1 uncultured Acidimicrobiaceae bacterium
AGCTCGGCGAACAGCTCACGGAGCAGGCGGTCCACCAGCCGAGGCTGGTATGCGGCAATAGGCATACTCTACAGTACTGCTTTTCGACAGCGAATGACACCACTTTTCGACGGGGACGGGTACCGCTCTTCGACATCTGCCGAAGACGTGTGGTGGGCGCTCACCGACCCGGATCTCCTGTTCAGGCCGCCGATTGTCGATGGCATGGGCGCCGCTGTCCAGGCGTCCTGGCCCGAATCAGCGGTGCGCTCGACGTGGCCGAGGTCACCGGCGGTTGAGACAAGAACCGTCGTCGACTGGCCCCGAGTTTCGCGGGACCAGCGGCTGGCGGGCCGAGACTGAGTAGGGCAACCGCCCGGGCGGCTGCTAAGGGCAGGGCCGGTACCAGCGGCTTCGTCGGGCAGGAACCCGAAGGTCGCACGACGGTCGCGAACCAAGAACCTCGACGCGCTCTACGGCGCCATGAGAGAGGACGACAAGTCGCCCAAGACCATCCGCAACCACCACGCCGTCATCTCGGCCGCCCTCCACCAGGGCCAACGTGGCCGAGATGGCCAAGCCGCCCCGGGTGGCGCACAAGCGGGTGTCGGTACCGTCGCTCGACGTCGTTCACGACGTGATCGAGGCGGCGGAGCGGCGTGATCCCCGACTGGCGCCCACCGGCATGCGCCGCGGCGAGCTGTGCGCGCTGCGGTGGTCGGACGTGGACCTCGATACCGGCACGCTCCACGTGACCCGCTCGGTCGTCGTCGTACCCAGCGGGCTCGCCGAGAAGACGACCAAGACCGATCGCGGCCGCAGCGTAGCGCTCGACCCCGTCGGCGTCGCGGTGATGACGCAGCACCGGGCGCGTTCGACGCGATGGGTCCGGGAGGCCGGAGTTGTCGTCGCCCCGAACGCCTTCGTGTTCTCGCCCTCCGTCGAGGCGACGACGCCGTTACGGCCCGACAACGTCACGTCGTTCTTCATCCGGGTGCGCAACGAGGTCGGAGCGCCGCAGGTGCGGCTCCACGACCTCCGCCACTTCATCGCCACCCAGCTGATCGGCGCCGGCGTCGACGTGCGCACGGTGGCGGGCCGCCTCGGGCACTCTGACCCGTCGGTCACTCTGCGCGTCTACAGCCACGCCCTCGAGGAGCGCGACCGCGCTGCTGCGGCCGTCATGGGGGGATGCTGGACCCGACCGTGCTCCGAGCAGTGGGTGCCGAAGCAGATCTCGAGCGCCAGGGCGACACTCGCGAATCCGAACACGGAGCGGACTCGACGCACCGGTGAGCGAAGACGAATGGCGGCTCGAGGTCTACGAGACCGAGGACGGACGCCAACCGTTCACGGCCTGGGCGGAGAAGCTGTCCGAGACCAAGTTCGTCGCGCTCGACGCGGCGCTCCGCCTGGTCCTCGCCGAGCGCGGGCTCGACCTGGCCCGTAGCGAATGGCTGAAGCCGTTGGGTGAGGGACTGCACGAGTTCCGCATCCGCCACGACGAGGACGAGATCAGGCGGATGTTCGAGGGCGAAGAGGCTCGGGGCCGGCATCGGAGCCGCATCCTGCTCCGGGTGTTCGTGCACTTCCACGGAGCGAGAGTGATTCTGCTCCTATCCGGCTACGACAAGGGCCGGGACCCGAGCGAACAGCGTCGGCGAGAGATCGCGAAGGCGCGGAAGTACCTCGCACATTGGCGTCGCCCGCAACGACCATGACCAAATGCCGACCGCACAGCTTGACCGGCTATGGGAAATAACACATAATCTCTCTGAAGAGGGAGACAGATGGCAGTCAGCTACGACAAGGCAATCGCAAGGCGCCGGGCCAAGGTGTCGCCGAAGGGCAAGGCCGAGGCCCGCACGTTCGAAGCCGCCTACGCGCTGGCAATGCAGGTCGTCGAACTGCGGGAACAACGCGGCCTGACCCAGGTCGAGTTGGCGGCGCGGTCGGGCGTCGACCAGGCGGACATCAGCCGGATCGAAGGTGGATCCGCCTTCCCGAACGAGAAGACGCTCATCCGCATCGCCGAGGCTCTCAATGCCGACCTGGCCCTGGTGAGCCGCAGCGATCACTAGCCCTCGGCCCGGACCGCACGTTCGTCGTCGAGCGGACGAATCTGACGATGGATGAGATCGAGCTGGCCGTCCGGCGCGCCCAGGAACTGCGTCCCGACCTGGCCGAGGCACTCGAGGCGGCGGCGGACGCGCTCTGGGCCGGAGAGGACGTCGATCTCGCGCATCAAGCATCGGTGCAGACCTTCCTGTGGTGGAGATTGCCACGGCAGTACGCATCGCGGGACTGGGATCGCCTGGCGGAGGCCGCCGCTGTGCTTCTCGATGCGGTGGGCAAGCATCGGCTGGCGGATGTCGCGCGTTCGGGGAGCACGGCGGAGGTCCTCGCCGCCTGGCGCCAGGGCCCTGACGCCGGCGCCAAGGCGGCACAATCCGCGCAACGGGCATCGGGAGTCGAGCCGCCCGACACCGACGTCTTGGCGTGGAGCTCGGTGATGGGCCTGGACGAGGCTGGTGCACTCGACGTGGTGGAGCGGGCGCTGGGCGAGGCCGTGGCCGATGGCGAGATCGTCCCGGGCGCCCCGCGGGCTCGGGCGGCAGCTCGACGGATCACCGAGGAGGTGCTCTCGACCCCTCTCGATCTGCCGCCGGGCCAGACCCTGGCCGGACTGGTCACCACGGAGCGGGTCGCCCACTGGATCGAGGGGGCACGTCACCCCGCTCTCTCCGAATGGCGCGCCTCGGTGGCGAACCGTCTCCTGAATCCCGTTGCGGCCGACGATCCAGCCGCTGCAGTGGTGCCAGTGCGTTGGCTCCTCCACCTGTGCGCGCCACCCGACGGCGCCGCGCTCACCCAGAGTGGTTACCTTCCCCGAGCGAGTGTCGTGGAGGCAGCCGAGCGCTTCGGGTGGTGGGACTGGGAAAAGCCACCGCGATCGGAGGCGGATCTCCATCCACTGATGACGCTCCGAGAGGCGGCTAGGAGACAGGGGCTGGTCCGGCGACGGGGACGACGGCTTCTCTCCACCACCCGTGGCATGCAGATGGTCGACGATCCCGCCGGTCTCTGGTCGATGGTGGCGACGGAAACCGAAGAACCCGGCGAGTTCGCTCTCGCTGTCACGGAGGCGGTGGGCCTCCGGCTCCTGTCAGGTCGGGCGGAGGTGCACCAGCTTGCGGCTGACGTCCACCCGGTCCTGGCGGCTCAGGGATGGTCCTCGGGAGGAGACAGGATCACCATCAGGCAGGTCTCCTCGGCCATCTACATCCCGATCCGGTGGTGGAGGCTCTTCGGTGTTCTCGAAGAGGAGCGATCTCGATGGGATCCTGTCGCTCGGGTCCCGCTCAACCCGCACACCTACGCGCTTCGTCCAGGTGGCGTCTCCATGGTGCTCGCCTTCCTGCGCGCTCGGGCCATTCGCCCGCGACACTCCGCGTACGAATGACCGAAAGGACGTTTTGGCACGCCGCGTGAGCCTGAGCTGTTCGGGCTTTGTCAAGGCCGCGTTGCCGCTTCCATCCTCTCAGTGGCAGCAAGAAATCCGTTGTTTGCCCGAGTGGATCCGTAGCTCACACTTGCATCTCCGGTGCATGGACATCCCCGACTCTTTGCCGGACCACCTCGTGGGCGACGGACGTTGTGCTCGCACTGACTCAATTGCGTCCAGGGCGGCCCTGACGGTCCGGCGTCTTCCCTCGTGTCCACGGGCTCGTTCCGAGCTGTCAAGGCACGGCGCCCGACATATCGGGCGCCTCGGCTGCGCCGGCCTGGACAGCTCTGGCGAGCCGAGTCGAACGGCAACCCCAAGCATGGCGCCACGACGCCGTAACCAGGGGCGTGGACATGGCTGTGGACATCGGCGTGGACGTCCACCGCGCTAGCGCCGCCGCTGGCCGGGCACCGAGGGCACGAGCTCACCGAACCTGTGCATCAGGATCGCTACCTATGTAGGAGCGAGCATGGCGAAACCGAACAAGACCGAGGTCAGCGTCACGCGACAGCGACCAATTCGTCCGTTTCGCGACAGGTGATCTCGAGCTCGGATGGACGCCGGACCTGGCGAGACGGAGTGGGATCGAGAGCGCGGTGTCACGCGTCAGGTGGAACCGGAGCGTCAGGCATCTAGTGGACTTCGTGACGAGAGGCAGAAGAAGACCGCTGGCCAGAGTTCCAAATGGCCCGATGAGCCCCGAAATGTCACAGGTTTCCGCCTCTTTCTCTTTACTGCTCAAGCCGCCGGCCCGTCGGCGGCGGCTCCGCCGCCGCCTCGACCGGCGAGAAGTCGACCACATTGGAATCAGCCGGGTGTTGATTCCGGATATACACTCAGTGTAGATTCGCAGTTATGAGCGTTCCCCTCACCCTCCTCGGTCTTCTCGACCGAGAGCCCAGTCACGGCTATGACCTGAAACGCGAGTACGACAGCTACTTCGGTCGGGGCAAGCCTCTTCCCTTCGGTCAGGTCTATTCCACCCTCGGACGTCTGGCACGGGACGGCAAGGTGCTTCCGGGAGAGGCGGAGCCGGGCGCCGGACCTGAGCGCAAGCGCTACTCGATCACCGAGGAGGGGAGGGAAGAAGTCGAGGTGTGGCTCAGCCAACCCATCGAACCAGAACCACACCTCCAGACTGAGTTGTTCGCCAAGGTGGTTCTGTCCCTGATGCTCGGACGCTCCGCCGAGCTCTACCTCGATCTTCAGCGCAGCACCCATCTGGAACGCATGCGTGAGCTGACCGAGCTCAAGCGAACCGGTGCGGTGCTTGACGCGTTGCTTGCTGACCACGGCCTGTTCCACCTCGAAGCCGATCTTCGGTGGATCGACCTCACTTCAGCGCGTCTTCACGTGCTTGCCGAGGCGGTGCGATCGTGAGTACCGATGACAGCCTGCCGATGATCCCGATGGAGAGCTGCATTCTTGGTGCGAGAAGCGCCGTCTTGTCCTTCGGAGAGACGCCTGCGTTGCGCGGCGCCAACATCTCGGTCACTCGCGGCGAGATCCTCGCGGTGATGGGCCCGAGTGGTTCGGGCAAATCGACCTTGCTCCACTGCCTGGCTGGCATCCTTGTCCCCGACGCCGGCGAGACGTGGTTCGAGGGCCGTCGCATTGACACCCTTGGCGAACAAGAACGTAGTGCGCTCCGTCGAGAGCGGTTCGGCTTCGTCTTCCAGTTCGGCCAACTCGTCCCCGAGTTGAGCGCAGAGGAGAACGTCGCGCTCCCACTGCTCTTGGGCGGGATGCGCCGCACGCAAGCGATCTCTGAAGCGCGCACGTGGTTCGAACGGCTCGACCTCGAGGGCATGGAGGGCCACCGATCGGGGGAGATGTCTGGCGGTCAGGCTCAGCGCGTCGCGCTCGCCCGGGGCCTCGTCGCTCGTCCCGAGGTGCTCTTCGCCGACGAGCCGACAGGTTCGCTCGACTCCCTCACCGGCGAGGTCGTCATGGAGCTCCTGACCCAAATGGCGCGCCAACAGGGGACAACCGTCGTGCTGGTTACCCATGAAGCAAGGGTGGCCGCCTACGCCGACCGCGAGGTCGTCGTCCGTGATGGCAAGGTCGCGGCTCTCGATCGAGCCTCCCGATGATCCGGCTGGGTCTGCGTCTCTCGCTCAACGGAGGGCGGGAGGCATTTGCTCGTCTCGTCGTCACGGCGCTTGGCGTGGCGCTGGGCGTCTGCCTGCTCCTGGCCAGCCTCGCCGCCATGAACGCCGTCAATGCACAAGACGCACGCGCGGCATGGCTGAACACCAAACCACAAGCTGCGTCCATTGCGAGCGCCGGAAATCGGATATCCCCGCTGGGGTGGCTAGCGAGCAAGGACGAGTTCAAGGGCCAGATCATCAATCGCATAGACGTCGCCGCCACCGGAGCACGTTCGCCGGTCCCTCCGGGGCTGTCCCGCGTGCCGAGCGCGGGGGAGTACTACGTCTCGCCGGCGCTCGGCAAGCTCCTGCGAGAGACTCCCAGCCCCGAACTGGGGAACCGCTTTCCTGGACACGAGGTCGGCACCATCGGCGCCGCTGGTGTGCCCAATCCTGATGCCCTGATCGTCGTCGTTGGCCACACGGTCGGCCAACTCTCGAAAATCCCCGGTGTCGGAGAGGTGACGAGCTTTGCGACGAGCGGATTCGGATCCAAGCAGTTCCTCATTGTGCTCTTCATTGGTGCGCTCGCCCTGCTCTTTCCCGTGCTCGTCTTTCTGGCCAGCGCAACACGACTGGCGGCCGCACGTCGTGAGCAACGCTTCGCCGCCATGCGCCTGGTCGGCGCGACGCCGCGGCAGGTGTCGGTGATCGCGGGCGTCGAGACGACAGTCGCGGCGATTTTCGGGGTGGTCGTCGGTCTTCTCCTCTTCGTCCTTCTTCGACCTGCACTCGAGCAGGTGTCGATCACCGGGGTGCCGTTCGCTCCAGGTGACCTCTCGCTCAACGCTCTCGACGTGGTTCTCGTAGGCCTTGGCGTTCCGGTCGCCGCAGCGCTGGCATCTCGGGTGGCCCTCCGCCGAGTGTTGACCTCACCCCTCGGCGTGAGCCGACGCGTCACTCCCCCCTCGCCGCGAGCGAGGCGGCTCGTTCCCTTGATCGCCGGAATTGTCTGGCTGGCGGTGTTCGCTCTGTTCGGTAAGTCGGAGAGCAATGTCGTGATCTACGTCTACTTCATCGGCTTTCTGCTCCTCATGGTGGGCCTCATCTGGGCTGGTCCCTGGCTTACCGACGTCGGGGCTCGGGCGATCACGAGGGGGGCGAACCGGGCCGACATCCTCTTGGCAGGACGGCGTCTCTCCGACGATCCTCGCACGGCCTTTCGCTCCATCAGCGGCCTCGTGCTGGCCTTGTTCTTGGCCAGCCTGGCGAGTGGCATCGTGACGACGATCATCGCGGACAAGGGTGCGCCTGCCGGCGGGCGTGTTGCCGTCGACACCCTGGTGGCCGAGTTCGGCCAACCGAATGCGGCCTCTCCTGCGGCTCAGTTCTCCATCCCGACACTCCCACCCGGCCTGACGGCGGAGCTGGCCTCGATCAAGGGCGTACGCGGGGTGACAGTGATCCATTGGGACCCGCATGCCCCAGACGGTCCGGCACTCGTTTCGTGCTCTGAACTGGCACGGACGCCCGCCTTCGGGCGATGCGCACCCGGGGCCTCGGTGGCGAGGATCGATCTCCAGTCGTCCCAACCCAATGGTCTGACGCAGAGGGCCACCTTCGCCGACCAGGCGTGGCCGGCGGAGGGTATTTCGCCCCAGCGTCTTGCCGGGTACCCGGTGGAAGAAGTGGTGGTCGGGACGGACGGGTCGCCGGCCGCCATAGAAGGAGCTCGCACCCAACTCGAAGTGGCGCTCCCGGCCCGGGACTACTTCCAGTGGCCGACGACACTCGGTGAGATCATGCCATCGACGGCACAGGCACTCACAGAGGCAAAGTACGTGACCGACGTCATCATCGTCGCCAGCCTCATCATCGCCGGCTGCAGCCTGGCGGTCGGGGTGACCGCGGGCGTAAGCGATCGCAAGCGCCCTTTCAGCCTGCTGCGGCTGAGCGGAGTCCCGGTCGCCACGTTACGCCGCGTGGTTGCTCTCGAAGCCGCACTGCCGCTCCTCGCTGCCGCAGTCGCGTCCATCGGCGTGGGGCTCTTGGGCGCTGAGCTCTTCCTTCACGCCCAGCTGAGCGTATCGGTGCGTTGGCCCGGAGGCCTCTATGGCGCCGTCGTCCTTGCTGGTGTTGTCGGCTCCCTTGGCCTCATAGCTCTCACGTTTCCGATCATTGAGCGGATCACCGGACCGGAAGTGGCACGGAATGAGTGAGAACGGCTCGCCCACATCGGTCGGCTGGAATGGGCTCGCGGCATCCCATGAAGATCCACTGCTCAGCTCCGCGCACGTGCCTTATGCTGGTGGGCGAGGCGTATGCGCCCCGTAGGCTGGGGCTTCGCGGTGCCAAGCTCCTCTCATGTAGATGCACTACTCCTGCTCAAAGTCTCGCCGTCGTCAGGGGGAGTCACACCGTTCCAGGCTGGCGTTCGGACTCCTCGGCACCGCTGTGGGCTTTGCGAGTGGGTGAAAGCGGGACGCGGCGCCGGTTCGGTTCGACGGTTGCTTGCTTCGACATCGGGGGCCGGAGGCGGTGTGCCCAACCACCAATAGGGAGATGGCCAGGACCCATGGCCGACGAACCTGTCGGCCCGAGACCTGTCGCGCTCAGCGATCTTCGGCCCCCACAAAAGGCTTGTCCGACCCCGAGTGGACCCAGAAGCGCCTCGGCTACCGTTCGCTCACGACTGCGATCGCCTGGAACGGGTGCGCGTCAGGCCAGATCGACTGCAATCTCGGTCGAGCGTCTGACGAACCCTTACTCGTGCTCAGGGGCGGTGGGACGCTTGGGCGAGCCACCAGGATTCAGCGACCTCGGCGCAGTCGCTCCAGTTTCCAGGTCGGCAATTACTTCTCCTGACATTCGACCGTGACGGTGGTCTTCACGCCTTCGCGC
>CAZAMA010000128.1:0-8334 GCA_964485645.1 uncultured Acidimicrobiaceae bacterium
GGGTTACCCCTCGAATCCCATGGGCCGAGGCACCGCCGCGTCTTGGCCGCGGCGGTGCGCGCCTCTCCAGCACGGGATCGGTCAAGGACGCTACCCCACATGACGGACGAAGCCATCGTGCGCGGCGCCGCCAGCCTTGGCATCGAAGAAGGCTTCGGGCTTGACTCATGGAAAAGGGGCGACGAGCTGCCCTTCGAGTCGAGCCGGGGCTACCACGTGACGCTGGGCGAATCTCAACGCGTGCAGACACTCACCGTGAAGGGCGCTCCCGAGGACCTCGCAGGCCGGTGCCAATTCCGCCTCGGCTCGGGGGGACGGCGGGTCCCGATGACCCGAAGCGGCCGGACGGCCGTTCTTGGTCGAGTAGATCGCCTCGCACGCGGCGGACTTCGCGTCCTCGCCGTAGCCGAGAGATCCGCGGAGATCGACGACCTGGGAGTAACAGGGTGCCTCAGCGATGCCGACCTCTCAGGACTTACGCTGCTTGGTCTTGTGGCGCTGGCTGACCCGGTTCGCGCCACAGCCGCTGGAGCTGTAGCGGGGGTACGCGCGGCGGGAGTCGATGTGGTGATGGTGACCGGCGACCATCCGAGCACTGCCGAGGGCATTGCCGCGGAGCTTGGCATCCTCGGTGGCCGCCAGGTCGTGACTGGAGCCGAGCTCGACCGCCTGAGCGACGATCAGCTGGACGCGAAGCTGCCACGGATCTCGGTTTTTGCGAGAGTAAGCCCTTCAGACAAGGTGCGGATCGTCGCGGCGTACCAGCGAGCCGGGCTCCCCGTCGCAATGACCGGGGACGGAGCGAACGACGCGGCCGCGATCCGCCTTGCCGACGTCGGTCTCGCACTCGGAGAACGGTGCACACCCGCCGCGCGCGATGCAGCAGACATCGTGATCGCAGATGGGCGCATCGAGACGATCGTCGATGCGATCATCGAAGGCAGAGCACTCTGGGCAGCAGTTCGCGATGCCATCGCGATCCTGCTGGGCGGGAACCTAGGCGAGGTGATCTTCACGGCCGGCACAACTGTGCTCACTGGCCGCTCCCCTCTCAATGCTCGACAGCTCCTCTTGGTGAACCTGCTCACTGATATCGCCCCGGCGCTCACCATCGCCGTACGTCGGCCGACCAATCGCACCCCTGAACAGCTTGCTGCCGAGGGACCCGAGCTCTCCCTCGGCGCTCCGCTGCGACGCAAGATCGCTCTTCGGGCCGTATCCACGGCATCGGGCGCTGCTGCTGCCTGGTCGATAGCCTCTGTTACTGGACGTCCCCGGCGTGCCAGCACTACCGCCCTTGTCGCCCTCGTAGGCACTCAGCTCGGCCAGACGATCGCGTCGAGCTGGACGGACCCACTGACGGTGAGCGTGGCCTTCGGCTCTGCAGCTCTGCTCTGTGCGACAGTCCAGACGCCCGTTGTAAGCAACCTGTTCGGCTGCGTTCCCCTGGGGCCAGTCGCATGGGCGACTGCTGTCGGCTCCGCGAGCGCGGCCACAGCTGTTGGCGTGCTGATCCCGATCGCGGGACGGCACCTTCGGTGATGTCAAGAGCGGCGCTGGCATCGCGCGTGGCCTCAGGGCGTGAAATCCTCCGGGCTGATCGTGTCGAGAAACTTCTGGAACTCGTCTACGAGCTCCTCTGGAGTGCCAGCCTCCCTCACATCGTCCTCGTCCGGCTCGATCACAAGACCCTCGGCGTCCATGAGGTCGTCTGCCACATATAGTGGGGAGTGAGTTCGCGCGGCCAGCGCGATCCCGTCTGAAGGCCGACAGGAGACGGCGAGATCCCGCTCTCCGGCACGTATCTGCAGTTCGGCGTAAAAGGTGCTCTCCCTCAGCTCGGTGACAACGACGCGCAGCAACCTCGCGCCGAGGGCGTCGAGGAGCAGCGCCATGAGATCGTGGGTCATCGGACGCGGCGGCTCGACCCCTTGCAAGGCAAGGGCAATGGAGGCCGCCTCCGGCGGGCCGATGAAGATCGGGAGCGATCTGTGCGCGCCCTCGGTCTCCTGGAGCAGGACGACCGGCGTACTAGACGTCAAGTCGACTCGAACGCGAGAGAGTCGAACTTCCACCATGAGACAAAAGTTAGTGGGCCTGGAGGCTGTTCACACTCGCGCCTGGCTCTTCGTCTTCGTGAATCTCGAGCTCACCCCTCAGAGGCGGTTCTACGCTCATGAGCATCGGGAGGTTGCGGTACCGCTCCTCGAGGTCGAGCCCGTAGCCGACCACATACTCGTCCTCGATCTCGAGGCCGACGTAGCGTAGCTCGACGGGAAGCAGTCGCCGCGAGCGCCGATCGAGCAGGGCGCACACGTCCGCGGAGCGTGCACCGCGTTCGTTGAGCAACCGCCGGACGTAGCTGACGGTGAGGCCGCTGTCGACGATGTCGACCGCGATCACAACGGATCGTCCGGCCACGTCTGCGTCCAAGTCCTTTGCCACGCGGACCCGCCGACCGCCGGCTCCATAGGCCGACAGTGCAAGGAAGTCAACAGCACACGGTACCGAGATCTCCCGGGCGAGGTCTGCCACCAGGCACACGCTCCCCTTCAAGATGCCGACGACTACGACGCCATCGGGGTGATCGGAAGAGATCGCCGCGCCGAATCCCGCCACCATCTTCGACAGCTCGCCGGCCTCGAGCAGCACGCGTCCGGCCAGGCCGGCCGGCATGATCACGGTGTCGTGTCGCGCAGCATGTCCTTGGCGAAACACGCTTGCATCGAGGAGCCAAGCTCCGTCAGTCGCACCAGGTCGTCGTGCGCGCGACGTCGCGCCTCTGGGTTGCGCTGCCGCAGGAGGGGCATGACGATCTGTGAGTACAAGCTCGCCTGTCTCTCTGCTGCATGCTTGAACATCTTCAGATGGCGAGCCTCCACGCCAAAGCGGGCGAAACCCGCCGCCAGGCCGGCGACGACGAGCGCCCGCTCGTCAAAGCAACGCACGCCAGCAGCTGAATGGCTCTCCATGAGTCCGTAGGACACCAGCTCCTCGATTTGCTGCGCGTCGAGACCGCTCGCGCTTGCGAGCTCGTCGATGGTGAGGCTGGTCCCGGCCGCTGGCGCATCGTCGCCGCCCGGGCTCGGGCTCGCTGGTGTCGGCGGGCGGTTGACGACCGGACCGGGGTTGGCAGCTCGCCCGGTGCTGGCGACGGGCGTTGGGCTCGCGACCGGAGTCGAGCCTTGGCCGGCGGATCCGGCGCCGGCCGGCGCGGCGATCTCACCTCGCCGCCCGCTCCCAGCGCTGTCCGGGCTCCCAGCGACCGTAGTCCTGCCCGACTGGTCTTCGTCGATGCCAAGGACTGCCTTCCCGGAGGACCCACCGCCGTTTCCCGAGGCGCTGTTGGCTGGGCTTGCAGGCAAACCAAGGTCCGCCGGCTGGTCGACCCCCGCGGGCCGCGCCGAGATGTGCCCGGCTCCGGCGCTCACTCTCGGGGCTGCCTGGGCCGTAGTCACAGTGGCGGTCTGCACGCTCCACGCCGGAGCCGCCGACACTGCCGACGGCTCCAGTTGCTCTTCGTGAAGAAAAGAGCCGTTCGCACCCTCGCGTCCAGCCGGCCGCGGTGGGCGCTCGCAGTCCTCGTCCGACTCGGCCACCTCGAAAAGGGTCGACGGCTGCGAGCTCGGCTCCTTTCCCTCAAGCCTGCCCTTGATGACCTTTAGGGGCAGGAAGTTCTCACGCTGCTGGCGCAGGATCCAGCGGAGGCGGTCAACGTCGTGGTCGTAGAACTTCCGGTACCCAGACGGAGTCCGCTCAGGTATGAGCAGGCCACGACTCTCGAGGAATCGTATCTTCGAGATCGTGACGTCCGGGAATTCCTCCTGGAGCAACGTCAAGACGTCGCCGATAGAGAGGTAAGAGCGGTCGTTCATTCCGGCTTCACTTACCGCCGGTCACGAGGAACAGGAGCTTGAACTTGCCAACCTGCACCTCGTCGCCGCTGCTGAGCTTCACCTCGTCGATTCGCTCACGATTCACATAGGTGCCGTTGAGCGACCCGACATCTTTCACCAGGTATCCGGTCCCGCTGCGGAGGAACTCCGCGTGCCGCCGTGAGACCGTTATGTCGTCAAGAAGGATCTCGCTCTCGGGGTGCCGACCGACCCGGGTGACATCGTGGTCGAGAACGTACTTAGCGCCGACGTCAGGGCCACGTTTCACCACGAGCACGCCGTTGCCACCGGCCAGCTCGGCTACACCTACGTTGACCTCGTCGTCTCCCTGCTCTCCCGACGGCTCCTGGGGCACGAACGAGACCGTCGTGTCGGGTCCCGGCGCGAGAGAGCTACCACATGACGAGCAGAAATTGGCATCGACCGGGTTGGCATGACCACAGTTGTTGCAGAACACATCCTAAAGCTAGTGCCGCAAGCGCCTATGTGCACTCCGAAGCTTCGGGTTTCTTCGGGCGGCCGCGCACCGGGCGAGCCGGGCGGTCGAGAGTTGAGCCTCACTTCGCAATTCACCCAGCAGCAGCGCGACCTTTGCTCGAGGTCGAGAGTTGGGATCGCCCACGATCACTGCCCGTCGATGACGGTCCTGTACTCCTCGGGCCCGAGAAGAGCTGTCAACTCCGTCGGGTCGCTCGCTTCAATGGTGCAGATCCAGCCATCACCGTAGGGATCGGAGTTGAGAAGCTCTGGCGCGGAACGTAGCTGCTCGTTGCACTCGACTACTCTTCCCGACACGGGCGCGTATATCTCCGACACGGATTTGGTGGACTCCACCTCGCTCAGCGCTGCGCCCTTGGTGACTGCTGCGCCGACGACCGGTAGCTCGACAAAGACGATGTCTCCGAGCGAGTCCTGCGCAAAGTCGGTGATGCCGACCCGGACGGCCGTCTCCGCTTGGCGGACCCACTCGTGGTCACTTGTGTAGAAAAGCTCATCGGGAACGTTCATCACTCTCCTTTGTAGTCACTTCTGGGCGCTATGGCAACCGCCGGCCCTGCCGACCGGAGCTGGCGCTCGGCGCGCAAGCAAGGCGTGACTAGGAAGACCCGGCCAGGATCGTGACGATGTCGTCCGCCATCGCCTGAGCTCGCCTCTGCGCCGCCTCTGGCGACTCGTCCTCTGCTTTCACAACTGTCACCGGTGCCTCCGGGTCCGGCAGCACGAGAGTCCACCCAGAGTCGTCGGTCAGCTTGACTCCGTCGATGAGAATCCTGTCGGCGGGGGAACGCTCGAGTAGCAACCGCATCACCAGGCCCTTTTGCTCAAAGGGCGTCGGGACTTCGACGCGGGCAATCGAGGGTAGCCGGAGCTCATCTAGGACCCCCGAGAGGGCTCTGCCGCTGCGAGCGAGCAGTGCAAGCAGGTTCACGAGAGCCGCGACGGCGTCGAAGGAGGGGAGGAAGTCGGGGAAGATGAACCCACCCTCGGTGTTGCCACCGAAGCTCATCCCCATTGCCGCCGCGGCTTCCATCAGATCCGACGGGCCGAGCTTTGTCCAGATGAGCCTCGACGAGGTCGCCGCGCACAGCCGCTCCACCTCTCGAGGCGCGTCCACGGGGACGGCGACCGCTGATCCGGGACCGTCGCCAACAACGAGGCGAACCATGGCGCAAAGGGCTGCGTCGTCGGAGAGAACCCGCCCGCGGTCGTCCACTATGGTCAGCTGCTCGCCGTCCGGCTCGAACAGAGCGCCTAGGTGGGCGCCGGAGGACCGCACCAGGTCGCCAACTCGGGCGGCGTGAACCGCTCGCTCGAAGCTCAGGACACCGGGCGTCGATACGTGCGGGTTGATGACGAGAACGTCTGCCCCGAGCTTGGCGAGGACATTCGGCATCACAAAGCCGGCGGTGCCAAAGGCATAGTCGAGCACCAGCTTGAAGCGCGCACCTCTGATCGCCGCAAGATCGACCGAGCCCATGAGGTCCAAGGTGTAAGACTCGAGAGTCCGAGACGGGAAGTCGATGTCTCCGATCTCTCTCGCCAGCACCCGTCGGAACTCTTCTCGGTCGTGCAGACGCTCGATCTTGCGTTGAGTGGCTTCGTCCAGATCTACCCCATCGGCGTCGAGGAACCTGAGGTTCACCGACTGCGGGTCACCGGCCACGAGCCGCACGGTCACCCCTCCGCTCGAGCCGCTCGTTCGGATCTGGAAGCGGGTCACCGGGACAGTCGCGGCCTCGACATCCTCGACGTTGCACCCGGCAGCCGTTATGCCCACCATGACTGCACGTTTCAGCACGCGAGCCGCCCGGCTGGAGTCGCGAGAGGTCGTGACAGTCGAGCCCTTCGGCAACACCGACGCGAAGGCCATGGAGACACGCATAGCGAGCTCGGGCGTCAAGTCGACGTTGGCTATGCCAGATACGCCATGGCGCCCGAACAGCGCCCGCGAACCCTTCGACTCCCAGACGATCGACGTCGTGACGACGGCTCCAGGCTCGATCGTCTTGTCCGGGTACACCTTCACGCCAGCCCGCAGGACAGCACCGCGGCCGATGCGGCAGTTGTCGCCTATGACGACGCCCTCTTCGAGGTGGCTGCCCTGTCGGACGTCGCAGGAACGTGATATCACAGCGCCTCGAGCTGTCACGCTCGCGGCAAGATAGGAGTTCTCGTGTACTACCGTGCGCTCCAAGAGCGAGTTCTCGCCGACGCGAGCATTCGCACCGAGCACGCTGTGGTCACGGATGCAGGCACCGGGACCGATGCGGCAATTGTCGCCGATGAGCGCGGGTCCGTCGATCTCGGCGGTCGGATGTATCTCAGCCCCCTCCCCCACCCAGACGTGGGGTCGCAGGGGGAACCCGGGAACCTCGACGTCGACCTTGCCATCCAGAATGTCTGCGTGTGCCCGTAGGTAGGCATCGTGGGTACCGACGTCCTCCCAGTACCCACCTGCCACGAATCCGAACATGGGCAGGCCCGCCTCGAGCATCGCTGGGAACACTTCGGCAGAGAAGTCGACCTGGCGACCCGACGGGATCCAGTCGAAGACCTCGGGCTCGAGCACATATATACCAGTGTTGATCGTGTCGGAGAACACGTCGCCCCAGCCTGGCTTCTCGAGGAAACGCTCGACCCGCCCGTCACTGTCGGTGATCACGATCCCGAACTCGAGCGGATTCTCCATTGCCTTGAGCGCGAGCGTCGCTTTGGCTCCTCTCTTGTCGTGGAAGCTCACGAGCTCAGACAGGTCGATGTCGGTCAGGACGTCTCCTGAGATCACAAGGAACCGCTCGCCGAGCACGTCGCGTGCATTGAGCACCGAGCCTGCTGTGCCAAGTGGCGTCTCCTCGGCCGCGTACACCATGTGGACACCGAACTCTGAGCCGTCCCCGAAGTAGGTCCGCACATGGTTGGCGAGGAACGCGACCGTCACGACTATGTCTTCGAAGCCGTGGCGCCGAAGAAGGTTGACGACGTGCTCCGCCATCGGCCTGTTGGCCATCGGGAGCATCGGTTTTGGCTGGTTGGCCGTGAGCGGGCGCAGGCGTGTCCCCTCCCCGCCCGCCATGATGACAGCCTTCATCTCACAGCCTCCTCACGGTGACGACAGCGTCCTTCGAGCCAGGGACTCTCTCCGTGCCGCCAGGGCCTGTCGGGCGATCGGGACATAGGTCACGGCCGCCAGGAAGCTGAGCGCGAGCGCAGGCACCACCAGCACCCAGGTCACGTCCCGCAGGATGCTGGCCCATGCGGCCTGGGCGTCGCTCAGCAGGAAGAGCGGAAAGCACACCATCAACCCGAAGGTGCCGGCCTTGCCTGCCCACACAACCTCTATCCGCGGCGTGCCGAGCGCGGCCAGCGCCAATACAGCGCCCGAGACGAGAAGCTCGCGGCCAAGAACCAAGCCCGCAAGCCACCACGGGACCGCGCCTGAGACGGCGATCGCGATGACCCCGACGCCGAGCACGATCCGGTCTGCAGTCGGATCGAGCACCTTGCCCAGGGTCGTCACCTGGTGCAGGCGGCGGGCCACGTAGCCGTCGAGGAAGTCCGTGGTACCCGTGACCATGAGGACGACGGTCGCGCCTATTCGCGCATGCTCGCCGAAGAGCAGCCAGGCGAAGACCGCCAGCAGGACGAGACGGGCAACCGAGAGCAGGTTCGGGACAGTCCAGACGCGATCGAGGCCATCGCCTGCGGTTGGAGGGCCCCCTTCGGCGCCCGCTACTCCCCCTGCTGAAGTCTCAGAGCCCACGGCGGAAGTCTACGGGTCCTTCCATTACCCGGGCCGCCTCCCGGCGGGGCCGAGTTCGGCGGGACCGAGCCCGCCGCGGGCCCAGTTCGGCTGGACCTCGTGCCTCAAATGACCGGACAGGTGGGTGCTCGGTCACTTTGCGAACACAGTTCCACAAAAAAGGGCGCCTACGCGCCC
>CAZAMA010000129.1:0-8314 GCA_964485645.1 uncultured Acidimicrobiaceae bacterium
TCCGGAGGATTCGTTCCGGGCACCTGCGCCCACGCCCCGAGAGCAAGGTTGGGTCCGCCGGGGAGGGAGTGTGGGGAGGGACCAGGGGTGGTGGTGGCTCCGCCCGCCTGAGGCGTGTTATAGAAGTAACCGGGGTACTGGTCCATCAAGTTGGCGTACTCCTGCACTCCTGCCTCGGCGGCGGCAAGCGCGCTCTCGTAGTTCACGGACTCCGAGGCGTACGGCATCTCCTGGTTGAGGCTTGAGAGGATGATGGCTGGCAGTAACCCAATAAGGAGAACGACGATCAGGGCGAGCACGAGAGCTTGACCCTCATCGACTCGCTCTCGCAGCGCCGCAAGCCTGGTCGCGATCGACTGGCGCAGCCATGGTGCAACGGAGAGGCGGGCAGGTGTCATTGTTCCCTCAAGACCCGGAGGTCGTGGTCGTGGTGGTGGTTTCCGAGCTGGAGTTCCGGAGAAAGATCTCCGTCCGCAGAGTCGTGCCGAACTCGGTATGGAATGTCTTGGTCACGCTTGCCGGAGGCGGGAGAAACGTGAGATTGATTGCGATCGCCGCCACCGCCGCCGGATCGGCTGAAGCTGCAGCCGTCGAGGCGAACGGGATGAATGCTCCGCCGGAGAACTGGAAGTAAGTGAAGATGTCCGTACCCGCCGCCGGCGGGGTGATATCGAATGCCTCGACGAGGCGCGCTCCAGAGGGCACGGCCAAGGTAGTCGTGGTCGGCGAGTTAGGAGATATGCACTCGTGCAAGCCGTTCCAGCCTGCGGCGGGTGCCGGTGGCAGCCCGTATATCACCTCGAGGGAGTCGACGTAGGGAGACTTCGTCGGGCACAGTTGCGCCTCGATCGTCTGGAGCTGCGGAATGGGGATCGTTGTACTGCTGACGGTGGTGTCCGTCACGCCGCTGTAGGCAGTGAACGTGATGTCGTTCGTCTGGATACTAAGGAGCGAGACCGCCGAACGAAGGTATTGGGTGAAGGAGCGCTCCGCCAACTGGGCCTCCTGCACCCCCTGGATGGACGCCGCTTCCCCGGTGGTCTCGTTGAGCACGTTGATGACGATATAGGTAGCCATGGCCATCACGATGGCCGTCAACGCGAGCGTGACTATGACCTCGATGAGGGTCATACCTTCTTCGTTGCGGTGTCTCAGGCGCCGCACTCGCTGCCGCACCGAGCCATAGTGACCAACGGTGGCCGAGCGTCGGCCACGGACGATCATTCCGTCACCTTCAAACTGCCCGACACCTGGGTACCGGTGTACGGATTACTTGTCGGCGATCCAGATTGGTATACGCCCGTCGGCGTGATCCAGACGTAGAGGCCACCTGTTGCCGAGAGCGGTGGACAGGTCCCGCTTGAGCCTCCCGAGCCAGAGAGCAGGTACTGACCGAGGGGCACGCCAGATGCGCTCGTCGTCCCGATCGGGGCGTTCAGCTGATAGGCGAGACTGGAACCCGACTGCTCGGTGGCAGAGAGGTTGTCACCTGGACACGAACTCGAGATTGACAGCGACAGGTCATAGGTGGGCACCGATACCGTCGCCGTCGTCCCTCCCGAGAACGAGAGGTTGACGGGCGCGGGCGTATCTGACCCACTGGCTCCGGCGTACACATAGTTGCTGGTGCCAGGGTAAGTGGCACCCGGGCTGCTAAGTGCCGAGTCTCCTGCCCAGACGGCATAACTGCTGTAGGGGTAGAGAAGTTCGGAGGTGACGGCGACCGCGCCATTGCCGAAGGTGTACTGGTTTCCCGAAAGCGACGGGTTCCCGAAGCTGACCGGCAACGTCACGACCGGAACGGCATAGCCGGGGTCGCCCGAGCTCAGGTAGCAGGGAGCAGGAGGCAAAGTAGTTGTAGATGTGGTTGTAGATGTAGATGTAGATGTAGTTGTCGATGTAGTTGTAGTAGTAGGAGAAGGAGAAGGAGTGCCTCCGGCACAGGAGTAGCTCACCGGCTGCAGGGTGATCTCGGCGGTGATCCCCGGCGCCATCTGGAACGGCGGGACGGTGTGAGTAACCTGTCCGGCGAGCGCGGTAAGGGTCTCGGTCGGGTCTTGGGCAGTGGCGCCGATCACGTTAGCGTCGCTCAGTTCGTTCGACGAAACCCACCCGGGGTTGTTCTCCAGAGTGACGACGTAGTCCCAGGAGGCGTCCGGCGCGAGGCCGGAGACGACGCCGCACCCGCTGTCGCCGGTGTTGAAGACGGTACCGGAGGGGTCACTCTGACCGCTCGGCGTCGGGTACGGCGGAGGCGGGCTTGCCGAGCCGATGTACTGAGGCGTGATGGTGAAGTTGAGCGGTGTCATGTGAGGCGGAAGGGCGGGTTCATTGACAGCTACGGCAATCTCTCCATTGGTGAGGTCGACCGCGTTAGCCTTACCAGGAGCCACCTCGGTTGTCTGGGAAATAGGTGGTGCACCATTCATCTGCGGCCAGGTGACGGTAACAGTGACCTGCCAGATCTGCTGCGAGACGGCGGAACTGCTCGACGTGCAGATCGTCGTGAGCTGGCTTCCGTTCTGAGCAAAGTCAGTCACGTTGGTCACGACTGTGAAGGTCGTAGTGTTGATCGTCTCGGTCGCTGTCGTTTGCCCGATCCCGAGCGACGCGGCGAGCTGCTGGTCCTGCTCCATTGTTGATACGGCCAGATTCGTCGCTTCGATCTTGAGGCGTTGAGTGTTGCTCGCGCTAAGGGCGAAGTCGATCGCGACTGTGCCGGAGAGAAGCACGATGATGATGATCACCACTGCGACGACGAGCTCCACCAACGATATTCCCGCGTCGTCGCGCGCGACAAAACGCCGACGCACGCGCTGCACCATGGCCCTCCTACTGAAGATAGATTCTCTCGTGCCCAGCTGTCTCATCGCATTGCGACCCCTCGCTTGGTCGCCGTGCCGTCCCGATCAGGACGGCGAACAACACGTCGCAGCACCGCTATCTTCCCATAAGCCGCTCAGGTATACTAGCCCATTCGCGCGATGGGCGCTCACGCCCTCACTCAGAGCACCATTATAGGCACCTATCCGGCGAGTTGAATGATCACCGGCGCGTGGTCGCTCGGCTGTGGCTCGGTCTTCGATCCCTGGCCGCGGCGGGCGTTGCGATCGATAATGGCCCATTCGACTCTCCCCATGACAGGGCGCGAGGCGAGAATCAGATCGATGCGCATGCCAAGTCCCTTGTGGAAGCTTCCGCCGCGGTAGTCCCACCAGCTGTAGATACCCCCCGTGTCAGGGTAGAGACTGCGCAGGGCATCATCGAAGCCGAGGTCGAGGAGGCTCTGCAGGGCGCCGCGCTCTTCCGGCGTCACATGGGTCGCGCCAGCGAGTGCCGCGGGGTCGAAGACGTCGAGATCGCTCGGAGCGACGTTGAAGTCGCCACAGACGACGACGTCACGCCTCGATGGATCCTCGGCCGCGAGAAGCCGCCGCAAGGCGTCGAGCCACTTGAGCTTCGCCCCGTAGTGCTCGCTGCCCACGGCGCGTCCATTGGGCACATACACGCATGCCACCTCGATCCCGGCGCAGCGGGCAGTTACGAGGCGAGTCTCGCGGTCAAGCTCGCTCAGCGAAGGAACCAGCTGAGCCGGCGCAGAGTCCGAGCCGCGGCAAGGTACCTCGAGCCCGACTCGGGAAATGATGGCTACGCCGTTCCACGGACCGTTGCCGTGGTGAACAGACTCATATCCGATGTCTGCGAAGAAGCCTGCCGGGAACGAGTCGTCGGCAAGTTTGGTCTCCTGCAGGCAGAGGACATCAGGCTGGGCATCTGCGATCCAGCGCTCGACGAGCGGCAGGCGCGCCCGCAGGGAGTTGACGTTCCAGGTTGCAAGGCGCACTGCTAGCCCTCAGGCGCTCTTTGGGACGAGGACGAAGAGAAGGTCGACCTCGCAGGCAGTGGCGCCGCCGACTGACGCCACGCCGTGGCCCTTGCCCGCACGAGCCGACATCTGGCCGAGCGTCACCTCGAGGTCGAGGCGGTCGCCCGGTACGACCTGGCGGCGAAACCGAGCGCGATCGATGCCGCCAAAAAGCGGCAGCCGCTCCGAGTATCGCGGGTCGCTGAGCACGGCGAACGCACCGAGCTGGGCGAGGGACTCAACCATCAGGACACCCGGCAGAGTAGGGCGTCCCGGGAAGTGCCCTTCAAAGAAACCCTCCTCGCCGGTGAGGTCCCACCAACCCTTTGCCGACAACCCGGGAGCAACCGAGTCGACCTCGCTCAACAGCAGGAACGGCGGCCGATGGGGCAGGACCTCCTCGATTCGAATGACACCGGCCACCCGTGGAGCCTACCGACCCGCGGCGCCACCAGGTGGGATCAGGCCAGCTGGTTCGCTTTCCTGGTTGCCCGCTTCGCAGGAGTGACGGTCTTCTTGGTGGCAGCGGCTTTGACGGCCGGCTTCTTGGCAACGACCTTCGTCGCGGCTGCCTTCTTGAACACCACCGGCTCCTTGGCCGCCGCCAGCTTCTTGACCGGCGCTGGCTTCTTTAAGGCGACGGTCGTGGCTTGAAGTTTCGTTGCGATCTTGCTCGATCCCGTGGCTTTCACCGGCGCCTCCTGCAAAACGGCGGCCTTCTTGGCTACGGTCTTCTTCGCCACAGTCTTCTTCGCGACGGCACTCTTCGCGGCAGCCTTCTTGACTACGGACTTCTTGACTCCCGGCAGACTGGCTGCGGTCGTGGCGGGGCCCCCAGGGGGCTCGGGTCCCATCGGAGAGTCTGGCGCGAGAGGCGAGGAGGGTTTCGATGCTTTGCGTGGCGGGACCCTCGCCGGGACCGCGGCTTTCGGCGGCACCGCCTTTGCCGTTGCCGGCTGGCGCCTTCGTGCCAGGCGGACCTCGGCCTCGATCATCTCCGCGCTCGGGGTGCCCGACACCGCGCGCACGCCCGGAAGAGCAAGCTCGACCCCCCGGCGTTGGGGGTCGAGGGCTCGCACGACGAACGTCACGTCCTCCCCGCGTTTGAGCACCTCGCGGGCAGATCTGGGCGCGGGATCGCCGAGGTTCGCAAGCGGCACGTAGCACTGGGTGGTCCCGACGATGACGACGGCTCCGTGGGAGGTGTAGCTGTCGACCGCACCGCTGACCTCGGCGCCGAGCGGATGCTGGGCTATGAACGAGACGAAGGTGAGCGGGTCGTTCACCGCGGCTGGGATCTGGTGTGTCACGCGGGCAAGGCGTGCTGAGCGACCGTGCTCGTCCGGCCCGGTCCGCGGAGCTTGTACCTCGTGGGCGCTGAGCGCCTCATGCTGGGCCGGAGCCTCTCTCGGAGGCGGCGGGGCCTGGGCAACTGTCGCCGGGATCGGGCGAGGCACGCGGCGGTCACCTATCTTCGGCTTGGGTCCTGAGATGACCGGCGGCGCGACCGCCTCGCGCGTCGCGACTTTGATGGCCTTGGTAACGGCACGTTTTGCTTTTTCGGTCTCCCGAACCGCTTGACGGCTCGTCGGGCCGCGCACCGGCGTGCGGGGAGAGAAGATCCATCCGATCCCCGGTACCGGGGTCGCACCGAGGAGACGTCCCCGCTCGAAGAGCCATGGGTGCTCGCCGTGGAACTCCTGGAACGAGTCGTTCGAGAGCACGGTGGCATCGACCTTCTCGGCCACGCGCAACAAGAAGGCGTCTCCTCGCCCGATCGCGCCTGCGGGCGGATAGACGTAACCGCCCTCGAGGGCAGCCTTCTCGAAACGCTCCAGCTCGCTCGAGTCGATCCGGTGAGCAAAGGTGGCGTCCACGATGACGGTCACCTCGGCCCCGGGGTGTTCCCTCCGAACCTCCGCGACCGCATCCTCGAGCTGCTTCAGGCTCGGGATGGAGCGGCCTTCAGTTGCGATGTTCGATCCGTCGACGACTATGTGCTGAGCAGCCATTGCCAACCTAGTCAAGCAGCTGGAAAGGGGCACTGGCGCGATCCTCGGTCACCTTGGGGCTCGGGAAGTGATCGCGCTATTGGTGGGTGCCGGTGAACTGGGTCGTTTCGGTAGCCGCGTGCAGCTGCGACCGTCGCGTCTGTATAGGAGCTCGGGATCGCAGTTCCCCCCTGCGACCTCGCTTGACCCCAGCGCCCCGGCAACTGGGCAACTTCGCCAACGGGTGGTGCCTGCAAGGAGCTCGTAGCGTCGGGGCACGTCACAGTGACTTGACACCTACGGTCGGGCGGCGATGGGAACGCGGCGGGGGTCAGGGAATACCTCGTTCAACCCGGGACGCGACTACGCCGGTGAAGGGTCGCAATGACTCTCCACCGGCGTAGTCAAATACTCGTCCGGGCATTGCCCGTCATGAACTAGATCAAGAAGCGGCGGTGCCGCCAGATGCGAGAGAAATGATGCTCTCGTCGTAGCCAGCGTAGGCAAGCGATATGTTAGCGCCGAGGATCGCGCGGTTCGCGTAGAGGAAGTACCTCGTGTTCCTCGGGTAGCCCTGGGGCGTCTGGGCGAGTGTGGCCGCGTCGATTCGATCCATCTTCGTCTGGACCCCGTTGGTCCGGCGCACGAAGTCGTTGTAGTGGTTGAGCGCGTTCTTGTAGCTGGACTGGCCGATCAGCGAGTTCACCTCGGCAAGAAGGGTGCTCTGATTCGCAAGGAGGGACGCGTCGCTTGCGAGAACGGCGTCGGCCCCGATTGTCTCGAACACCTGTGGCGACATGACCGCAAATACCCTGTTATTCCTGAGCATTATCGTGCGGGCCGCGTTCAGCTGAGCCATCGTCGTGTAGGTCGGGACGGCCGTGACGAGAGACGAGATGCTCGCCTGCTCAGCCGTGAGCTTCGCGCTGAGCACTGCGGCATTGGCAGTGGTGAGCGTCGTCGACTTCGTGACGTCGCTGCTGAGGTTCGCAAGGCGATTTACCCGGGCGCTCAGTTCGCTCTCGAGCTTTTGCTGTGCGCGCTGGAAGTGCGTGCTCGACGTACTCGGCGTAGTTGACGTGGCTGCCGCGGCCACTCCAGCAGATCCTGCGAGCACTGCAACTGCTAGCGACGCCGCCGTCACGCCCCTGTAGAGCATGGATCCCATCACTGCCTCCTTGTCGACCCGAATAGCTCGGGAATTCGTCTGTGTGACACGCAGCAGTCTCAACTGCCTCTGGGGTTAGCGTAACAGAATCATAATATGATTACAAGTCATGTCATATTTGCATCGGGCTGGCGGCGGGCAATCCTGTCGGGTCGGGTGGGCCGCGTCGGGGCCCCTAGCTCGAACCGAGGATCGCTAGGATTGCTTGCTCCCGACCGAACCTCGTGCCTGAAGTGACCGGACGGTGGGTGGTGCGGTCACTCTCGGCGCAAGGTTCGCACCGGAGATTGAACCGAGGGGGTGGTGCGGTCACTCTCGGCGCAAGGTTCGTGCCGGATACCGGACAAACGGGGGCCGGTCCGCCGCCCAAAGAGCGAATCTGTAGGCTGGAGCACGAATGCACAAGCTCGGTCGCCGCTCGTCACCCTACGCGGCGACCCACCACCTCGGGGAGTGACGCCCATGCCCGTCGTAGTCCGCAACGTGGAACGCACCGCCGCCGAGGTGGTCGACGGCCTTGCCGAGTTGGGCGTGGCCACCGTGCATGAAGCTCAAGGCCGCACTGGCCTATTTGCGTCCCGCTTGCGGCCGATCTACCGGCCGGTTCGGATCGCTGGGAACGCTCTCACCTGCGAGGTGGTCCCGGGCGACAATTGGATGATCCATGTTGCCGTCGAGCAGGCCCGACCGGGCGACGTTCTCGTGGTGACACCGACCAGTCCCTGCGACGACGGATACTTCGGCGAGCTTCTCGCCTCCAGCCTCGCTGCCCGTGGAGTCCGTGGCCTCGTGATCGATGGCGGCGTGCGCGACATAGCGGATCTGACCGCCATGGGCTTCCCGGTCTGGTCGAAGGCGGTCTCGGCGCAGGGGACCGTCAAGGAGACACCGGCCAATGTGCAGGTGCCCATCGTCTGCGCTGGCGCGCACGTCTGCCCGGGCGACGTGATCGTCGCCGACGACGACGGTGTAGTGGTCGTGCGGCGCGAGGAGGCAGCCTCGGTGCTGAAGAGCGCACGGGAGCGCGACGAGCGCGAGGCGACGACGCGCGAGCGCCTCCGCAACGGCGAGCTGGGACTCGACATCTACAAGATGCGAGAGAGGCTCGCCGAGCGGGGGCTGCGATACGTCGACCGAGCGGAGCAGTGATGAGGGGGCAGCGGTGAGCCAGAGAGCGATCCCCTGCTCTGTGATGAGAGGTGGGACCTCGAAGGGCCTCTACTTCCTCGCGGACGACCTGCCGGCCGACCGGGCTACGCGCGACCGCGTCCTGCTGGCCGCCATGGGGTC
>CAZAMA010000130.1:0-8137 GCA_964485645.1 uncultured Acidimicrobiaceae bacterium
CCAAACTCGGCCTGCAGGGTCACTTCAGGCACAAGGTTCGGCCGGGGCGGGGCGGGGGACCGGGCGGGCCAGTGTCCGCCTCAGCCGGCCAGCCCCCCGAGGGCCCCTTCGGCGCCGAGCCGGCGGAGCTCGGTAACCGTCTCGGCGTAGGCCACCTCAGCCACGGTTTCGAGGTTCCTCGAGCGCATGAGATTGAGGCCGTGGGCCGCCACCTCCCTCGGGCCAGGCGCAAGCATCACGACGGAAATACCCTGGCGGCGCAGGCGCGCGCTTGCTCGCGCGAGAGCCCGGGTCGGCACGGCCCGCATCACCCGGTCGGCGGCGCTCGGCGGCCGGAGAGGGTCGTAGCACATCGGCGCTACACATATCACGGTGTCGCACAGCGCGAGGCTCGTGAGGTCGAGGTTGATGAGCGACCAGGCCCCGCCATCTACGAGCACCCCGTCCGCCACGCGTACCGGTGCGTATATCCCCGGGATCGCGCACGAGGCACGCACCGCCTGTGCGACGGGGAGGTACGGCTCCCCTGGCCTGCCGAGAACCACCCGGCGCCGCCCGATCAGGTCATAGGTGCAGAGCCAGAGAGGCCGCTCAGGCCAATTCCGGGGCAGCTCCCGGTCAAGGATGCTCGATCCCTTGCTCATCGTGACGACCCCGGCAGGAAACGCCCGCCGCAGCAGAGGCGCCGGCGACACCGAGAGCACCGAGGGCACGCGCACGGAGGCACGTGCCACGACGTAGGCCGAGCCGACGCCATGGCGGACCAGGCCGAGCACGCCACCACCGATCTGGCCCAGCGCGGCGTCGCCCAGATCGCAGGCCCGCTCCATGAGAGACCGCGCCGGCCACCCTGTCCGCAGGTAGGCGGCAATGGCGCTCCCGGCCGAGGTGCCGATGACGACATCAGCGCGCTCCTCTACGAAGCCGATCTCGTCGGCGAGAGCTGCGACTACCCCGGCATGGTGCGCGACGCCTACCAGTCCGCCGGCGCCCAGTACGAGAGCCAGCCTCAAGGGCCGCACATCGCGAGCTAGCTCGCCCTGATCCCGCAGCTAACGGTGCGACTAAGCTGGGAGCGAGCCCGCCGCCAGCGCCTCGGCCATCGCCCACCCGAAAGCCACCACCGTGTCTCGCCGCTCCCCGTCCAAGAGCTCGAAGCACGCCTCGTAGGTCGCAGCAACCTTGGGTGTCTTGGTGGGGTCGAAGTCGAACAGGCCACACAGATCGCCGTCTCCCTTGATGATGGCGATACGGTCCTCGAGCTGGCTCTCCGCCCCGAAACGCTTCGCGAGACGGCGCCCCCAGGCCCTCTCCTCACCCGTGGCCTTGTGCTCCGGGCGTGGCACGATGTCCTCGAGCCCGGCGAACGCGGCATAGCCGGAAGGGCGCGCAAACCTCGTGCCCACGAGCACGTCCTCGTCGGGGAAAGCCAGCACCGAGCGGCGGTACAGGTCCCGCATCACGGCCTCGAGCGCCGGGGTCGCCATGCGGGTGCGGGTGAACGCCGCCAGTCCCACGAGAAGGCTCGGCGTCCCGCCGATGCGTTCCAGGGTTGCGAAGGCATAGCCGCGCAGCTTGTCCTCCTCGCGAGCATGGGTCACGAGCACCCACTCCTCGCGCTGCTTGGAAAGGAAACCCGCCTCCCACGGGGCCAACGACCCCGCGGACAGGTCCGCCATCTCTGCCAGCTCCGCGTCTGTGAGCGCAGTGCAGTCCTTCGTGAGGACCTCGAGGGCGTTCATCATGTCCCTGTCGTGCTCCCGTACGTCGCGCCTGATCTGACCGCCATTCCGGGCCATTCGCAGTTCGCCTGACGGCGCGTTGCTCTTGTGCCCTAGCGGCATCCGAGGTAGCAAGGTCAGCTCTGACGGCGCTCCCCCGGAATGCACACAGTCTACGGGATTGGCGGACGGCCCCGCCAAGCGGGCTCCCCTGAGGGGGTGGCTCTGGTAGGGCGAGGAGGGTTTCTCAGGAGCCGAGGCGTCAGGAAGCGACGGCCTGGGTCCCGAAGAGCTCCTTCAGCGCACCGACGATGCCGCCGCGGGGATCGACGTTGAACTGCGGCGGGAGGCGCAACACCTTGTCGCCGAGCTTTACGTGCACCGGTGACAGCCCGGGGTGCTCCATGACGAGATCTCGCAGCTGCCGGACCATCGAGTCGGTCAGGCGGTGAAGCGGCAGGGTCACCTCGATCGGCGTCCCCGGAGTGGACGGCACGAGGTCGGGACGGCGTATCTCCACGGCGACGAGTTTCGGCTGTTCCTCCCGGTTGTCGATCCGACCCCTGACGACGACGACCGCGTCCTCCTCGAGGAGAGCGCCGTACTCGAGCATCGTCTTCGGGAACATCATCACCTCGATGGCGGCATCGAGGTCCTCGAGCACGAACGTCGCCATGAGATCGCCCTTGCGGGTGTAGCGCCGCGACATCGCGGTGACCACCCCCCCGGTCGTCACCGATCCCGTCACGACCGGCCCGCCGTCAGGTGAGACTGCGCCTGGGCCACCTGTCTCGGCGTCGAGGACGTCGCGGATGGAGTGCGCGGCCACGCGCCGCAGCGCCGTCTCCAGCCCGCGCAGCGGGTGGTCGCTCACATAGAGGCCGAGCATCTCCTTCTCGAAGGCGAGGCGATCGCTTTTGTTGAATTCCATCTCGGGGATCGCGAGGCGCGAGTCGTCGAAGGCGGAGGAGTCCTCGCCGGCAGCCTCTGCGTCGGCTTCGAGCAGCGAGAACAGCGTCGAGATGCCGAGGTCCTCCTCGCGCCTTCGCACGAGGGTGCGATCGATTATCTCCTCGAATGCGAGGCAGAGGCCCTGGCGGGGGTGGCCGCAGGAGTCGAAGGCCCCAGCCTTCACGAGCGACTCGATGGCGCGTTTGTTGAGGGCGCTCGGGTCGACCCGCTTGCAGAAGTCGTAGAAGTCGACGAAGGGCCCGCCGGAGCGCCGCGCGGCCACGATCAGCTCGACGATGGCTTCGCCGACGTTGCGCACGGCCGAGAGCCCGAAGACGATCACCTTGTCGCTCTCGCGCGCCGAGAAGTGCGAGACCGAGGTGTTGATGTCGGGCACGCGGACCTCGATGCCGAGGGTGCGGCACTCCGAGAGGTAGACCGCGGTCCGATCCTTGTCGTCCTTGACCGACGAGAGGAGCGCGGCGAGGTACTCGACCGGGTGATTCGCCTTCAGCCAGGCGGTCTGGTAGACGACGAGGCCGTATCCATAGGAGTGCGACTTGTTGAAGGCATAGTTGGCGAACGGCTCGATGATGTCGAACATCTCGGTCCCGAGCGGCTCCCCGTAACCCTGGGAGACACAGCCTGCGACGAACTTCTCCCGCTCCGCGGCGATGAGGACCCGGTTCTTCTTGCCGCAGGCCTTACGGAGGTTGTCGGCCTCCTCCAGGCTGTAGCCGGCGAAACGCTGCGCCACCCTCATCACCGACTCCTGGTACAGCATGAGGCCGTAGGTGTCGCGCAGGATCGGCTCGAGATCGGGGTGGAGGTAGGTGACGGGCTTGCGGTTGTTCTTGAGCTCGGGGTAGTCACGGTGCATGTTCGCCGCCATCGGTCCCGGCCTGTACAGGGCCACGAGGGCAGCCACGTCGTCGAACGACGTCGGGGCGAGCGACCGCAGCGTCTGGCGCATCGGTCCGCCCTCGAGCTGGAAGACGCCGATCGTGTCGGCGCGCCGCAGCATCGAGAATGTCGCCTCGTCGTCAAGTGGGACCGCGTCGATGTCAGGGCGAGTGCCGGTCCCCTCGGCGATGAGGTCGAGGGCCGTCTCGATCACCGACAGGTTCCTCAGCCCGAGGAAGTCCATCTTCAAAAGGCCGAGATCCTCGACCGCGTGCATCTCGTACTGGGTCACGATCGGTGCCGCAGATGGATCCTGGCCCGGCTCGGGCTTTCGCTGCACCGGCAGGTACTCGGTGAGGGGCTCGTCGGTGATGACCACCGCGGCCGCGTGGATCCCGTCCTGGCGCCGAAGGTTCTCGAGGCCCTTGGCGACGTCTATGACCTGCTTGGCCTCCGGGTCGGTCTCGTACAGGTCCCGGAGATCCTTTGCCGCCACATAGCCGTCCTCGTGACCCTCGAGCTTGTCGAGGCACGCGGCGAGGGGGGTGTCGCGGCCCATCACGAGGGGAGGCATGGCCTTCGCGATCCGGTCGCCGACCAGGTAGGGCTTGCCGAGGACACGAGCCGCGTCGCGCACGGCGGCTCGGGCCTTTATCGTCGAGAACGTCACGATCTGGGCCACGTGGTCGGCCCCGTACCGCTCGGCGGCGTACCGGATCATCTCGCCGCGGCGGCGCTCGTCGAAGTCCATGTCGATGTCGGGCATCTGCTTGCGCCCGGGGTTCAAGAAACGCTCGAACAGCAGGTCGTACGCGATCGGGTCGAGATCAACGATCTTAAGGCAGTAGGCGACACAGCAGCCGGCCGCCGAGCCACGCCCGGGGCCGACCCTTATGCCATGTGAGCGGGCATAGGCGATGAGGTCCCAGACCACCAGGAAGTAAGCCGCGAAACCCATGTCCGATATGACTCGAAGCTCGAACTCCAACCGCTCGACCACCTCGGGCGGAAGGGGATCGGCCGAGCCGCTCCGGCCATAGCGCTGCGCGGCGCCCTCGTAGGTGAGGTGGCGAAGATAGGCCGCGGCGCCGGCATCGTACGGCTCGCCCTCCTTCACGAACTGAGCGGGCAGGGGGAACTTTGGCAGACTGGGGCGGCCAAGCTCGATCTCGACGCTTGCCCGCTCTGCCACCCAGAGCGTGTTGTCGCAGGCCTCGGGCAGCTCGGAGAAGAGGGCCCGCATCTCCTGGGCCGACTTCACATAGTGCTCCTGACCCTGGAACTTGAAGCGGTTCGGGTCGTCGCGCGTCGCGCCGGTCTGCACGCACAAAAGGGCGTCGTGGGCGGCGGCATCGCTGCGATGGCAGTAGTGGCTGTCGTTGGTGGCCACCACGGGCGCCGCGATCGCCCGGGCTATCTCGACGAGCTTGGGGTTCGTGCGCTGCTGGTCCGCGAGCCCGTGATCCTGCAGCTCGACGAAGAGGTTGTCGCGCCCGAAGATCTCCTGCAGGCGGCCCGCGAGCTCGCGGGCCCGCGCCTCGTCGCCGGCAAGAAGTGCCTGGAGAACAACGCCCCCGAGGCAGCCGGTCGTCGCGATCAGGCCGTCGTGGTGGGTTTCGAGCAGCTCCCAATCGACGCGGGGCTTGTAGTAGTAGCCCTCGAGGTAGGCGGCCGACGAGAGCTTCACGAGGTTGCGATACCCCGCGGTCGTCTCGGCAAGAAGGGTGAGGTGGTAGTAGAGCTTCTCGCCCCTCGCGTCGTCACCGCCCGTGTCGTCCATGCGGCCGCGCCGCACGGGGCGCTCGTGCCGGGAGTTCGCGGCCATGTAGGCCTCGGTACCGATGATCGGGGTTATCCCCTGGCTGCGGCACTCCTTGTAAAAGTCGAGGACGCCGTACATGTTGCCGTGATCAGTGATCGCCAGCGCCGGCTGCGCGTCCGCGACGGCGGTCGCGACGACGTCGCTCACCCGAGAGGCCCCGTCGAGCATCGAGTACTCGGTGTGGGTGTGCAGGTGGACGAACGACGGCGGTGCGCTGGTCTCACCCACTCCTCGATCACCCCCTGTCCACAGACGTTATCCCGGGCTGTGGACAAACTACAACGTTGTCATTCAGCTCCGCACCGACCATAGCGCCTCGGTGCCACGGCGCGCCGGGGTGAGGGCTCAGGGCGTGGGGTGAGGGCTCAGAGGTAGGACCCGGTTCGCGGCCCGGGATCGGGTCGCGAACCTGCACCGCCCGGCCCGAGCGACTGCTGACGCATCTCCTCGAGCTGGCTGCGAGCCGCCATCTGCTGGGCGAACAGGGTCGCCTGGATGCCGTGGAAGAGCCCCTCCAGCCATCCGACGAGCTGGGCCTGGGCGACCCGCAGCTCGGAGTCGCTCGGGATGGCCGAATCGAAGGGAAGCGCCAGGCGGTCGAGCTCGGCCGCCAGATCGGGGGACAGCCCGGCTGCGAGCTCACGAACCGACGTCTCGTAGATGTCCTTCATCCGCACCCGGCTCGCCGAATCGAGCGGGGCTTGGCGGACCTCGTCGAGGAGCTGCTTGATCATCGAGCCGATCCGCAGGACCTTGCCGGGCTGCTCGATCGTGTCTACGAGCTCTGTCGGCTGCAAGGGCGCACCCTTGCCGTCCTGGGCGCTCCCATCCTCGGGTGCACCGCCATGCGCACTGCCGTCACGCGGCGTGTCGAAGCTCGCCGCCAGGGGCGGCAACTCGTTCAAGCGTTCGTGAGCCGGCGGATGTCCTCCACCGAGAGCTCCGTCGTGCGCTCGCCGTCGCACTGCTCGCAGTCGTCACCGTGCCGCCACGAGCGGATGCGCCGCGTACCTGCCTCGTTCAGCACGACTACGAATGACTCCGAGTCGTCTGGGAGCTCGAGGCGGACGTACGGCCTCCATTCCGTGGCTGCGAGGGACGGGTCGACATCCAAGCCCTTCAGCATGCGCCTGAACCGGAGCGCAGGCACGTCGAAGAGCCAGGTGCTGTGGCAGGAGTCGATCACAAGCAGGCCGACCGGATCCCCCGTTGCGGGCTGAGACGCCGCCCGCTCCGATCCACCAGGGCCAGTGGCCCCAGCGACTACCCCGCCCCGAGATACTCCAGGAAACGGTGTGACGGTCATGGAATGATCATGCCGCTCGATCCTGAGTATCGGTGCACATTTGTGTTCCGATCCTATGACGATCGATCGTGATCACCGGCGGCGGCGCTCGCTGGCGACCGCGTCCACCCGTGCCGGTTGGCCGTCACTATCGTCTCATGCTGCTCAGTAGGCGACTTCAACCACAGAGAGTAACATGCCCAACACTTTATGTGTCAAAATGACAGTATGAGCACGTCAATTGCTACGTCCGTCTTCGTGCGCGACGATTCTCCCCAATGAACCGAGGCGATCTCGACCGTCTGCTCAACCGGCTCGCAGACGCGGACGGATCCGACCTGCACCTAAAGGTCGGCTCCGTCCCCCGTATCCGCGTCAACGGAGACCTGTTCCGCCTCACCGACGAGGCGGGACCCCAGCCGGCTGACCTCGAGGCGATCGCACGGGAGATCATGCCCGAGCGGATCTGGGAGGGTTTCGAGGCGACCAACGAGGCGGACTTTGCCTATGCGATGCTCGGCCTCGGGCGCTTTCGGGTCAACGGGTACCGCCAGCGCGGCTCGATCGGCATGGTGTTCCGTCTCGTCCGCTCGACGGCCCGGGCCTTCGAGGATCTGGGACTGCCAGATTCCGTGCGCAGGCTGGCCGACGAGCAGCGGGGCCTGGTGCTCGTCACCGGTCCGACGGGCTCGGGCAAGACGACGACTCTTGCTGCCATGATCGACCACATCAACCGCACGCGGGAGTGCCACATCGTCACGATCGAGGATCCGATCGAGGTGCTGCATCGCGACGACGTCGCAGCCATCAGCCAGCGTGAGGTCGGCTTCGACACGGAGGGTTTCCTCGTGGCGTTGCGCTCGGCCTTGCGGGAGGACCCCGACGTCATCCTCGTGGGCGAGATGCGCGACCCCGAGACGGTCGCCACGGCGCTCTCGGCCGCCGAGACCGGCCACCTCGTCCTCTCGACCCTGCACACCGTCGACGCCGTCGAGACGATCAACCGCATCATCGACTTCTTCCCCGCGGGCCAGCAGCGCCAGGCACGCATTTCGCTCTCCGGAGCGCTGCGGGGCACGATCTGCCAGCGGCTCGTCCCGACCGCTGACGGGACCGGCCGGGTGCCTGCGCTCGAGATCATGGTCGTGAACGGCCGTATCCAGCAGACGATCATCGACCCCTCTCGTGGCGCCGACATCCTGCAAGTGATCAGGGAGGGCGAGTACTACGGGATGCAGAGTTTCGATCAGGCGCTCGTCAACCTCCTCGAGCAGGGCATCATCGACTTGCGCGGAGCCACCCAGGCGTCCTCGAACCCGCACGACCTGCGCGTCGCGCTGCAGCAGCGGGGCCTCGTCCCAAGCGCCGCCCGCTAGGCAGGGCCCTGGCGGGCACGTGCGCGCGCCCGGGCGCGCCCTTGCCGCCTTCGGCAAAGCCGGCGTCGATCACGGGCAC
>CAZAMA010000131.1:0-8081 GCA_964485645.1 uncultured Acidimicrobiaceae bacterium
CGCCCCTTGCGTCGCCGCCCCTTGCGTCGCCGCCCCTTGCGTCGCCGCCCCTTGCGTCGCCGCCCCTTGCCGCGCCGCCCCTTGCGTCGCCACACCTCGAGACGGCGCCCGGGACTTCCAGATCGCTTGAAGCAGCCAGGCAACAGGTCGGCGAAGCTATCGCGGCACGGCTCGCGAACGTCGCGAAACGGCAGAATGACCTCGCGCTGCGCATCATCCGATCCATGGGCTCGTTCCGGGCGCACTACCCCGTCGAAACCGCCGACTTCGACGACTCGCTCGGGTCGGCCGGAGAGTACCGAGAGCTCCACCGGCGAGTGGCTACCGACGACCTCCCGAGGTTCGAGCGCGAGTTCAAGGACTATTTGAACCAGAACGCCATCCGGGACATTGCCGGCTTCGCGGCCTCGCTCAACAAACAAGAGAGGATCATCCGCGACCGGATCGAGGTGATCAACAGCTCCCTTGCCGGCATCGACTACAACGATGGACGCTACATCCGCCTCGTCCCCGACCAGACACCCAACACCGACGTGAGGGAGTTCCGAGGCGAGCTGCGAGCCGCTACCGACAATGTGGTCGGCGCGAGCCCCTCGGACCAGTACTCGGAGCAGAAGTTTCTCCAAGTAAAACAGATAATCGAGCGTTTCAAGGGCCGCGAGGGCTTCTCCGATCAGGACCGCAACTGGACCCGCCGGGTGACCGATGTCCGTCAGTGGTTCGTCTTCTCCGCCTCGGAGCGGTGGCGGGCCGACGACTCCGAATACGAGAACTACACCGACTCAGCCGGCAAGTCAGGTGGGCAGAAGGAAAAGCTCGCCTATACCATTCTGGCTGCGTCGTTGGCGTACCAATTCAAGCTGGACTGGGGCGCGGCCCGCTCGAAGGCCTTTCGGTTCGTCGTCATCGACGAGGCGTTCAGCCGGGGTTCGGAGGTCTCGACCCGCTATGCGCTCAGCCTCTTCACCCGTCTCGGCCTCCAGCTCTTGATCGTGACCCCGCTCCAGAAGATCCACGTGATCGAGCCGCACGTGTCGGCCGTCGGCTTCGTCGACAACTTGAACGGCAACTACTCCCGCCTTCAGTGCCTCACCATCGCCGAATACCGGCAGCGACGCCACGAGCGGGAGCCGGCGGCGTCCGACGCGCGTGCAACCCTTGCAGGGACCGTGAGCATCCCCGGAGACCCTGTCACCTGATGGCGTCATGGACGACCGTCAATGACCTGATCACGACGCTGCGAAAGAGATGGGCAACCGGCTCCTACCTCCGCGACTACGCCCAGGGCCAGTCCTTCACGCCGGTAGAGCTCCCCGTGAGAGCGCCATCGGCGGCCGAGCTGCTCGATCGCTTCGAGGAAGCGGTGCGATGGGCCGAACGGTTCCAGCGCGACAGCCATACCTCCGACGGTGCGGAGCGCTTCGCTGTCACCCATCGAACCCTTACAGGAAAGATGCTCGGTGCAAACCAGGTGCCGGCTCGGATAAGGGTTGAGAGCTTCCAGCAGCTATGCACGCTTCTCGGGACGACTCCCGAGGTACGCGTGATCGATGCGATCCTCGAGCAGACGAGGGCGACGGTACCCGATCTCGTGCAGTGGGTGGCTGCTCATCCCTTGCGAGCGATCGAGCACCACGGCATCTGGGTTGACCTTGTTGCAACGGTCGCCCGGATCGACGCGAGCGACGCCCAGCGGCGCTACCTTCGCCAGATCGACCTCGAAGGGGTCGACACCAAGTTCTTGGACCGACATCGCGGGCTCCTCGACGAGCTCCTGACAGCGGCGCTTCCTCCGGAGCGGATCGACTCGCGATATGCCTCGAGCGAGTTCGCCCGCAGGTTCGGGTTTCTGGCCAAGCCGACCTACACCCGACTTCGTCTCCTCGCACCAGATCCCGCCTTTCCACCAGGAGTTAGCGAGCTCACGCTTCGTAACGATGAGCTCGCTGGTCTCGAGCTCAGGGCCAGCACGGTCTTCGTCGTAGAGAACGAGGTGAGCTACCTCGCCTTTCCCGCCGTCGCGGCCTCGATCGTGGTCTTCGGCTCCGGCTTTGGCGTCGCCGGCCTAGGAGAGCTGCCTTGGCTCGACTCCAGGGAGATCGTGTACTGGGGCGACATCGACACCCACGGCTTCGACATCTTGCACCGGTTGCGCAATCGGTTCGCTTCGGCGTCCTCGATCCTCATGGACGAAGAGACCCTGCTCGCTCATCGCCGCCAGTGGGTGAGCGAACCCAGCCCGACCAACCGTCCGCTTGGCAACCTCACGGCTAGTGAGACTGCGCTTTACACGGATCTGATCGACGGCCGCCACGGTCAGGCGGTCCGCCTCGAGCAGGAGCGTGTGCGCTTCTCCCTGGTGCGCCGCGCACTGCAACCGTGGATGTCCCGAGCCGCTGGCTCCGATCCCAGCACGTCTTGTACGGTCCGTCGGTGAGCCGAGGAGTCCTTCAGGTTGGACGAGGGCCTTTTTATACGCACGGCTCGCACGGCTCGCACGGCTCGCGAAGCTAATCGGGGCTCATCGGCTGGAAAGACATCGGCCATTGGTGGTACGCAGATGCAATGGCCAAGGTAGAGGTTGCCGCCGAGCGCACGATCGATGCCCCTCCAGAGGCCGTCTACAGCTATCTCGCAAACCTCGAGCACCACCGGCAGTTCTTGCCACCGGCATTCTCCGACTTCGTGATCGAGTCCGGGGGCGTCGGTGCCGGCTCGGTCGTCGCGTTCAAGGTGACTGCGAGAGGGCGCGAGCGTCGGTACAGAATGACGGTGGCCGAACCCGAGCCCGGTCGGGTAATCTCCGAATCCGACACCGGCTCCAGTCTCGTCACGACATTCACCGTGACGCCAGAGGGTGCCAACTCGCGCGTGCGCATCTTCACGTCCTGGGATGGGGCAAAAGGGATCGGCGGGGTCTTCGAGCGGCTGTTCGCGCCGCGGGCCATGGAGAAGATCTACCTCGACGAGCTCGACCTGCTGAACGCTTACGCGCGAAGACTTGCTGGGTCCGGTTCGGCTCTTTGAGCCCGACCTGACCCGCTATGGCTCGCGGCGCGGCGGCCGGGAGACGACGTCGATGACACGCCATCGGTCGATGCGACTCCTCTGGACCCGGCGCGCCAGCCGGTCGCCGGACACCCGGATCACAAGGCGGCGCACCGGGGCGATCATGAGGAGCAGGCCGAGGACGTCGCCGACAAAGCCAGGAACACAGATCATCGCGGCACCGATGAGCACGACGAGCCCGTCCAGCAACTCGCGGGTAGGCATCTCTCCGCGGGTCAACCGCACTCTCGTCTGGCCAAGCACGCCGAGGCCGACATGGCGAACGACGAAGAGCCCCAGCACGCTCACGGCGATCAGTAGTGCCAGCGCCCAGAGAAACCCGACCTGCTCGGCAACGACCACAAAGGCAGCCACCTCGGCGGCGACTATGGCAAGCACCCCGACGAAGAACACAATGCAGGGTAACGCCTCGGCCGGACGAGGCTGTAACCTCGACCGTGCCGGCCCGACGGTGCGAGGAGGAGGCCGATGAGCTTTCGCAGAGGGTTCCTGCCAAGGCCAATCAGGCGCGCAATGCACCCGGTCCGCAGTACGGCCTGGTCGGTCAAGCGAAAGGTGACTCCGAAGCCGCTCCGCAAGCTTCAGTATGCAAGGCATCCGATCGGCACGGCGACCACCGCAGCTGGTCGATCGGTGCGAAGGAAGCTCTTCGGACGATAGGTCCCTTTGTGCCAGGCCGCCACTACTTGGAGCTGGCACGCGTCGGGCCGCCGCCAGCCGTGCCTCACGTCTTTGCCGTCGGGATCGACCTCGGTGCGCGCATCGTCCATGTCGTCGTACTGGACGACTCGGGCGCTGTCCAACTCGCCGAGAGCATCCCGGCCCCTGAGGTCGCGACCGTTCTGCCGACCATCTCCTCCGAGGCTGTGGTCGCGATCGACGCCCCCGACGCGCAACAGATGCCAAGGCACCTCGGGGACGTGGCGTTGTCGCCAAAGTTTCGCCCGGCACGCTGTGGCGAGATCGCCCTCGGTTCGCTCCGCCACTACTGGGTGCCCTGGGTAACACCGCCGCGAGGATCTCCTTGTGCGCCCTGGATGATCACCGGCTTCGGGGTCTGGCGGTCCGTCCGGCAACGAGGGCTGCAGGCGATCGAGGTGTACCCCCATGCCGCCTTTCTCGAGCTATCCGGCGGTTCCAGGCTCGGGCGAAAGACCACGGCGGAGGGAAGGCGGCAGCGAAGCGACCTCCTCGAGGCGGCGGGAGTGGATCTCCAGGGCCTCGATGTCACCTCCCATGACACTCTGGATGCGGCGGTAGCCGCCGTGGTTGCAAGAGATACGCGGCTCGGCACCGCCGACGAGGTGAGCTGCCACCACGCGGACGGGACCGACAGCGACGGATCCGCTATCTGGCTTCCACAACCTCGGTCTCAGCTGCTCGCTCGTAAGGACACGACACCCTGGCCGCCCGGCGAGTAGGCGCAGCGGCCCTCGCCCGCCGCCAGCCCAGGCGCCCGCCGAGCCGCCACCTCAGGCCCCCGGGCCCCGCCCGCAGGCTCAGGCCCCCGCGCCCGCTCAAGCCCCCGCCCGCCCGCTCGAGCCCCCGCCCGCGACCTCGCAGGGTGCTTCGCCGCTTCGGTCCGGTTAACGAGATCGCTCAGAGCTTGGCGGTCGAGCCAGCTGTCTCGACCGACCCCAGCTCGGCGGTCTCGAGCAGCCTGTTTGCCCGGGCGAGCATCGGGGCCGCGCCGACTTCCTTGAAGGTCCTCGCGGCCTGTTCGCCGAGCTCGCGTGACTCATCTACGCGACCACGATCTGCGAGCCACTCGGCACGGTCAAGCTGGGTCCGGGCGAGGAAGTAGGGGTAGTGCAGCTCGGCAAAGCTCGCCTCGGCTGAGCTGAGGTGCTCTTCGACCTCTTCGTCCGCGTGCCGAGCGATGGCGACGAGTGCCCTCGCGCGCCTTACCTGGGCTCGCAGGAACGGTGGGACCTCTCCTTGAGGGCGGTCTGCCAGCATCGTGATGAGACTGTCGACTTGGTCGAGCTCGCCCAGCTCGACGGCCGCCTCGATCGCGACGGGATAGGCGGTCCGGACGACTTCGTTAGCGACTTCGAGGCGGCCGCCTGTGGCTTCGTCGAGCGCCCGCCTGGCGGCCTCGAGGCCCTGGCGGCTGTCCCCGGATACGAGGGCAATGAGCCCTTCGACAGCCGCGTACGCGGCTCGGCTCTGCACGTCGTCGCTCTCGGCCCAGCTGCTGCACAGCGACAGGTGCTGACGGGCAGCTTCGATCTCGCCACAGAGGACCTCCAAGACCGAGAGTGAGGAGCCGAGCGAGCTTGCTCCGGGGCGGTCCTCGCCGCCTGCCTTTAGGAGGTCGGTCCCGAGACCGGCCGCCTCCGCGAAGGCTCCTTCCATCATGAGGATGTACATGAGGTTGGAAGCCGCGAGAGCCTCGTTTGCTCTCTGGCCCCAGCGCTGCGCGAGATGGAGGGCAGCTCTCGCGTGCTCCTTCGCGCCGGGCAGGTCACGGATCATGCAGAGGTCCGCGAGGTTGGCCTCCGCGACGATCTCGCCCCGGGCGATGCCGTGGCGGCGGGCAAGGGCGAGAGCCCCCTCGTGGCTAAGGCGTGCCTCCTCTGCCCGCCCGGCGGTGCTGAGTAGGTTCGCCCTGGCATTTAGGGCAAGGGCGAGCGGCTCGGCGAGCTCGTGGTGCTGGGCCAGGGTGAGGGCCTCTTCGATCGGCCCTGTCGCCTCCTCGATGTGGCCGGAGAAGACGAGGGCTGTTCCGAGGCGTGCCAGCAGCTCTGCGAGCACTGCCGGTGGGCCGTCTGCTCCTTCAAGGGATGTAAGTGCGTCCTCTATACGCGAGATCGCCTCCTCGCCCCGGCCGAGGGCAATGAGCGAGGAGCCGGCCCGGGCGGTGACCCGGGCCGCCGCGAAGGCCCTCGTCGGATCGGAGGTGGCGGCTTCCTTGTGGGCGGCGACGGCTCGCTCGAAGTGACCAAGAGCCCGCTCGTACCAGCCCGCGAGTTGGGCCATCTGGCCGGCTCTTTCGAGAAGTGCTGTCTCATCTGTCTCGTCATCTGTGAGCTCTCCGGCTCGCAGGTAGGCGGTCTCGGCTGCCTCCGGGCCGCCGATGGACTCGGCTCTCTCGCCTGCAGCCACATGGGCGGTTGCCGCCCGGACCTTCAGCTCTGCTGTGTCAGGGTCGTCTCCGGCAGCTTTGTAGGCGTCGTCTAGGTGCGCGGCGATGACTTCGGCGACCTCGGCGCCTTTGTCGGGAAAAGCGGTGCGCAGGTGCTCGGCTGTGCGCAGGTGGCGCTGCTTTCGCTCGGTCCTTGTCAAGGTGTCGTAGGCGACCGAGCGTATGAGCGACTGGGTAAAGGCGTACTGGCCCCGCTCGGGTGAGAGCTTGTCGGCCCGGACCGTGAGGACCTCTTTTCTCACAAGCGAGCCGAGGAGGTCGGAGAGAAGCCCCTGGTCTAAGTCGGAGACGGCCTCGACGGCCTGGCGGGGAAAGCTCGCCCCGAGCACCGAGCACTCCTTTGTGAGCCTGCGCTCGTCTGGGTGGAGCCCGTCAAGGCGCGAGGAGATGAGGGCTGTGAGCCCGGGAGGGGTCTCGAGCTCGCCGAGCTGTGTGAAGGTGTCCTTCTGGCCTGTGGCCACGACAAAGCGGAGGGACCTTTGGTCCTCTCCTCTTTCGAGCACGCCCTTGTCGAGGAGGGAGCGGATGGTCTCGATCCCATAAAGGGGGATGCCCTCTGCGCGCGCGACGATGCGGGCCTTGGCGTCAGTGGGAAGCCCTTCTACGAGGCTGTCCAGCATCTCTTCTATGACCTCGTCAGAGAGCGGGTCGAGGGGAAGGGCGGTGAGCGACCTCCGAGATAGCCTGAGGCCCCTCTGCTCTGTTCCCTCCGGGCGCGAGAGCACGAGGATGAAGATCGCATGGTCACCGGACCACTCAAGGAGGTGGTCCAAGAAGTCGACGAGCCCGGCATCTGCCCACTGCAGGTCCTCTACCACCATGACGACGGGGGTGAACTCCGACAGGCGCTCGAAAAAGAGCCTCCAGCCCGAGAAGAGGTCCTCCTTCGCGAGCTGGCGCGGGGCCGCGATCCCAAGGAGCTGGCCAAGGCGGGGAGAGATGTACTCCCGGTCGGCCGGATCGGAGATCCAGCGCTCGAGGCCGGTGCGGAGCCTCTCTGCGACGACGCCCTGGGGATCCTCCTCCCCGATCTGCAGACGGGCCCGGACCATCTCCGAAAGTGCCCAGTAGCTCACCCCCTCCCCGTAGGACAGGCAGCGGCCCGCGTGCCACAAGACGTCGTCTGCGAGGCCGTCCAAGTACTTGAACAGCTCCCAGGAGAGCCTCGACTTGCCGATGCCGGCCACGCCCGAGACGAGCACCATGCGGGCAAGGTGGCGCTCGGCAGATGCGTGGAAGAGCTCTTTTACGAGCCGCAGCTCGTGGTCTCTTCCTAGAAACGGCGCCTCTATCACCCCGGAGCGCTGCGAGCCGGCCGTGGCGGCAACGACGCGGGTGGCCTGAAAGAGCCTGAGTGGGAGGGCCTTTCCCTTGAGCTCGTGGTCCCCCGCGTCAATGTAGGAGATCGCAGCTGCACTGGCCGATCTGGTCGCCTCGTCCACATAGCAGCACGCAGGCGGGGCGACCGACTGGATGCGAGCCGCGGTGTTGACCCTGTCGCCGATGACGAGGCCCTCTTCTGTCGTCTCTGTCGTCGCGGCCCCACCGGTGACGATCCCGACCCGGGCCGCAAGGGAGATCCCGTGGGTGTCGCCATAGGAGGCGACCGAAGAGACGAGCTCGAGGCCGGCCCTTACCGCCCGCTCGGCGTCGTCCTCCATTGCAAGGGGTGCCCCCCAAAGAGCCATGACGGCATCTCCGATGAACTTCTCCACCACCCCGCCATAGCGCGAGACGATCGCGCGGGAGAGATCGAAGTAGCCGGAGAGGACCTCTCTCACCTCTTCTGGGTCACGGCCCTCGGAGAACGGCGTGAAGCCGACGAGGTCGCAGAACAGCACCGAGACGTGGCGCAGCTCTGTTG
>CAZAMA010000132.1:0-8019 GCA_964485645.1 uncultured Acidimicrobiaceae bacterium
GACCGGGCCCGAGCTGTCGTTCCAAGCAGGGCCTAGCGCCGCGCGCCCTCGTGTCGCGCGCCGTATGTGCCCTCGCCACCGATGCGCTCTTCCCCGATCAGACCAGCTGGACTGGCAGCTTGAGGTCGCGAACAAGCTCGTCGAGATGAGAGAGCTGCCGCAGGTCGTGCTCGCCGAGCCGGACGTTCGTGACCCGGCACACCGGCAAGATGTCGATCCCACGGGCGCTCGACAGAAATGCCTTCGCCGACGCCGGGTAGAGCGGCGAGCTCACCACTGCGTCGACGACAGTCATGACGTGCTGAAGTCGCTGCGCGTCCGCGTCGTCTCGCATGCCTGCCTCGCATAGCCACTGCACAAGCTCAGGGTAGTAGTTTCCGGCGTTTCCGCAGAACCCGTGCGCACCCGAGCGGACCGACTCCAGCAGCGAGGACATCTCCGCATTGAAGATCTTCAGCCTCGTGCCCTCGACGACCGCTACCTTCTGCGAGATGGCCTTCGGCTGCTCGGTGGTGTCCTTCAAGAACACATAGGCCCCTGTCTCGGCAAGCACATGGAGCACTTCGGCGGGCAACAGCCGCTTGTAGGGAAGCGGGCACTCGTACAATCCGAGCCGGGCATCCGGCACCCCGGAGTGCAGTTGTAGCAGTCGCTCGGTCAAGACTCGGTCGCTTTCGCCCAGGCCCGCCAGCTGCGACGTGATGACGATCACCGCGTCGACACCCGTGTCGGCCATCGCACGAACGTCACGGATCTGCCGGTCCATCGGCCCGCCGAACGTCCCGGACGCGACCACCGGTGCCCGACCGTCGACGCGCTTCACGACGCGCTCGGCCAGCGCGAGGCGCTCCTCTCGGCTCATCGCGTACATCTCGCTCGTCTGGGCGACTGCGAACAGTCCGACGGCACCCGCGCTCAGGTACCAGTCCGTGAGCGCGTCGACGCCTCGCCAGTCGATCGAGCGGTCTTCGTGGAACGGAGTGACCATCACCGGCCATAGTCCGCTCGGGATCGCATCTGTGCTCATCCGGTCGCCCTCCTTGAACAGTCTCTTGTCGACGCTAGACGGTTGTCGTCATGTGCTCATGTGCAACAGGCGCGGGAGCCACAGCGAGATTTCCGGGAACAGCACCAAGATCACGAGTCCAACCACTAGGAGCCCCAGAAATGGCCACATCGCTCGCACGATCTCCTTGAGTGGCGTCTCGGTCAGGCCGCTCAGCACGAAGTTCAGCACCCCGAGCGTCGGCATTCCGAGGGCGATCATCGTGACGAGCGTGAACACGACACCGAAGTAGGTCATGTCCACACCCGCAGCGTGCAAGATCGGAACCATGATCGGGAGGATGATGAACTCGAGCACGACGACCTCGAGGATGAGACCCAAGATGAGGAGCAATCCCACCGAGAGGAGCACGAGGAAGATCTTCTCGTGGGTAAGCCCGAGCGTGAAGTTCGCAATCTTTGCAGAGAACTGCGACGCCGTGATCCCGTAGTTGATCACGAACGCTCCTGCCACGAGAGACGTGACCATGCCGGTCTGTCGCACTGCGCCCGCTAGGCAGCGGCGAAACCCCTCCCAGGACAGCGACCGGTAGACAAGCGTCGATATAACCAAGGTGTATGCAACTGACATCGCCGAGCTCTCGCTCGCCGTAAAGATCCCCGTATAGATCCCGACGATCAGGATCGCCGGGGCGACGATGGCAGGCACGCCGGCGATGAACGAGACGACGATGACGAACCATCCGCGCCACTCGTCCCTGGGGAAGTTCCGCCGTCGGGCGAGATACCCGACTTGGACCGCGTGGCCGACCGCCATGAGGATCGCCGGCACTATGCCGGCCATGAACAGCGCACCGATGCTTGTATTGGAGAGAAACCCATAGATGACGAGTGGAATGCTTGGGGGCAGGAGCGGGCCCATGATCGAGCTCGTGACGGTCGTCGCGCATGCGAACCCCTTGGGGTAACCGGCAGCCTCCATCGCCCGCACGCTCATGACTCCGATGCCCGCCGTGTCCGCGACGGCGCTGCCGGTCATTCCGCTGAACACCAGCGTGGCGCCTATGTTCACCTGCGCGAGCGCACCTCTCGACCTGCCGAGGAGGAGCTGGGCAAATCGGAACAAGCGATCTGTCATCCCGGAGCTGTTCATAAGAAAGCTCGTGAATATGAACAACGGCACGGCAAGTATTACGTAGTTTTGCGACATTCCGCCGATGATCGACGAAGACGCCTCTGTCAAAGGAGTGCCGGTCAGGACGAGGTACAAGGAACCGCCCGACAGGAGGCCGTACCCGAGCGGAGCACCGGCGATGTAGCACACGACGATGACTGCGAGCATCACGATGAGCGCGAGCATCATGCATCGCCTTTCCGGATCCGCTTCGAGCGGCGCTGCAGCATTTGGCGGAGCTCGACGAACAGGAGGCGACCGCGCAGCAGCACGCCGACGACGAACAGCAAGACGATCCCGGCGTAGCCCCACGCCTGGCTGAACGGAAGTCCGCTGCTCGGTTGCGTGGCGGAGTACTGGAGAAACGAGATGCTTCCCGGTATCGCGGCAGCGAATATCGCGACAAAGAGGACGTTCAGCAGGAGGTCCACGACGCGCTTGACACCTGGCGGCAGCTTCTCCGCCACGAGATCGAAAGCCAGATGGCGGTCGTTCCAGTCCGAGAGACCCGCCGCTATGCAAAATGTCCAGATGAACAGGTACGTCGGAAGCTCTATCGCCCAGACGACCGGATGGCCGAACAGCCGCAGTAGCACCTCGGTGAGGACGGTCGCGAACGTCGCGAAGAAGAGGATCGAAGCAATGACTTCTTGCGTTTGCGCAGCGATCAAGAGCCGGCCTGGCACTGTGTCGACGACGCTCTCCGAAGTCGCTCCATACGGCGGCGGCTTGCTCTGCTCCCACGCCGACCTGATCCTGTCGCCGACACCTGGCCGGGCCGGCCCGGGGGCCTCGACGTCTCGCTCAGATTGATCCACTGCACCTCACCATCTCGATCGCCCGGATCCCGGCTCGACCGCGCCGACAGCGCGATCGGCACCGGAGTCACCGGCCCGTGCCTGGGCGAGGCCGGCCCAGCGTATGTGCCCGGGTGCCTTCGTCGCCCAAAAATGCCGGGCCGAGGACCCCGGCGTGCACGCGGCACGAGCCGTGGCATCACTCGGGGTCCTCGGCCCCCGTAGCTAGCAGGTCGGCATCGTGGCGCCGCTTGCCTTCAGCGCGTAGCTCAACAGCCCGCGAGCCTGCCTCAAGATGGGCTTGACGTACTCGGGGTCGCACAAGAAGGCCTTGAGCGCCGGCTTCCGGAACGCCTCGATATTCGGTGAGTACACCTTGAGACCGTGATGCTTGAGGAATGCTATGTCGATGTTCTGGTCCTTTTGTACTGCATTCGATTCCCAGCTGTCCTGCTCGGCAACGGTGTGCTGGAGGTCCTGCTGCTCCACCGGCGAGAGCTGGTTCCAAGTCACTTCGTTGATCACCGGCATAAGTGGCTCGATCACGTGGTTCGTCAGGACGATCTGCTTGGTCACTTGGTAGAACTTGTCCGCGACGTCTGTCGGTAGCGGGTTGTCCTGCCCTTGGATCAGACCGGTCTCGAGCGAGAGGTAGATCTCCGTGAACGCGATGGGGGTGACATTGCCGCCGAGTGCTTGCCCGAGCGTCGCCCAGTAGGGTCCCGGAGGCATTCGGAGCTTGAGGCCCGCGAGGTCAGCCGGCGTCTCGATGTGCTTCGTGGTCGTAAGGTCGAGCTCTCGCGGACCGAGGTCGAACAGCCCGAGCATGTGCACTCCGAGCGTCTCGTCTATCGTCTTGACGAGGTTTTGACCCGTCTTGCTGTAGTACGCATGAACTTCCTGGTTGAAGTTCGTGAACAGGTAGGGGATCTCGTAGATCATGCCTGCGCCCACGAGGTTCTGGTACTCGTCGCCCGACGTCTCTGCCATCTGGATCGTGTTGTTCTGCAGGTCCCCCAGTTCCTGTGCCGAGGGAACGAGGCTCGAGTTCGGGAAGATCTCTATGTTCACCGCTCCGTGGGTGAGGTTCTTCATGATGCTCGAGATCCGATAGAGCTCGGCGGTCTGCGGCGACACGGGCGGCGCGGAGGAGCACGCGCACGAGAACTTGATCGTGATCTTCGGCATGCCACTGCTTGCCATGGCGGTCCGGCTCGGGCGGGTAGCGCCGAAGGCCGCACTCGTCGACAGCATGAGCACGCTGACCAGCGCAATTCCTGCGCCCTTCAGCAGTTGTCTAGGCTTTCTCATACTCAAGAGACCCCCTTCATCGAAGCTCCTCAGAGGAGCGTTTTGCTGTTCTGGACGGCAAGTACGTAGCAGATGCTGCGTCGTCCCGAGCTAAGCGCTCACGGCGGCGTGCGAAGTCGGTCGATGTCCGGACGTAGCTCGCTTGGTGACGTGCCGCAGCGCCATCCCTAGGACGGGCGTGAAAGCGCGGCACTTGGGCGATGTCCTACGTCACCCCACTCGTTCGGGCGGCAGCTCCACCGAGATCGTCGCGCCTGCTCGGAGTGCTCAGCCCGGCATCAGCTATATCTCATGTCCCCCCCTTGCCCCACTGAGATATCGTTATCTGTGATCTTGCCGGCGACACCGCCACGATCGGTGTATTATGCCAGCTGACGGTCGTGTAAACGATTCCGCGCAGAAAGCTTACCTGTGACAGCTGAGGACGTCAATCTAGAAACAGGCGCCGCTGGGATCGACGACGTGGCCCGCGCTACTGTCGTCTCGCCCGCGACGGCATCGCCGACGTCGAGCCCCGGGGACTTCTTGCGTTCGAAAGCTCTGTCGACGTGGTCCCGTTCGAGACCGGGTCGGGAGCCGGGCCTACGCTCCGGGCAAGGTGGGATCACCTTCTTCGGACCGACTTGAGCTCGTCGTCACCGTGCGACTATTGGACGAAAAGAAGTGGGAGGATCTCGGGTGGGCTCGAACGAACCGGCGAGTTGGCGTCCCGACCGCCTGGAATGCGAGCGCCTCGCGAGCGGCGCGTTCATAGGAACGAAGCGCCCGCGCTTGTCGTGGCGACTTGCGCCTGTGACAGGCGACGATGCTCTCGAGGCTAGCCAGATCCTTGTCGCGTCCACACGCGAGCGGCTCGAGAGCGGGGCCGACATCTGGGACAGCGGCTGGCTCCAGGGTGCGACGACGCGGTGGCGCTACGGCGGCACCGCGCTTCGATCGCGCCAGCACGGGTATTGGACGGTACGCGTCCGAACGCGCTCGGGGGCGACAAGTGACTGGGCCGAGCCGGCCGAGCTCGAGACTGGTCTGCTCGACCGAGAGGACTGGACCGCCTCGTGGATAGCCCGGCCGCCGAGCGGTACTGCCGGGCGCAGCGTGTACCTGGTGCGGCGCCGCTTCGTGATCGTCGCGCCCGTGGCGACCGGGCGAGCCTATGTGAGCGCTCTCGGCGTCTATCGCCTCTGGCTCAACGGCGCGCTTGTCGGCGACGGCCTGCTGCGTCCGGGCTGGACCGACTATCGCCGCCGCGTCCAGTACGAGAGGGTCGAGCTGGGCGCACACCTCCGCGCGGGCACGAATGTGCTCGCGGCCGAGCTCGGGGCTGGCTGGTACGCGGGACGGATCGCGTCGCACGCTGCGGCAGACTCGTCGACGCCGGCACCGATCCCGGAGCTCATCGCCCAGATCGAGCTCGAGGGCGAGGACGGCCAGCGGACCGTCGTCGCGACCGACGAGTCCTGGGAGTGGTCACCCTCCCCGATCGCATCGAGCGATCTCTACGACGGCGAGGACTGGGATCTTCGCCTCGCCGACTCGCAGTGGGCCGAGGACGGCTCGTCGCTCCACTGGGAACCGGTCGAGCGGACCAACGGGACGTCGGGTGCGCTCGTGGCGCCACGCGCGGCACCCGTGCGCGTGATCGGGCGTGCACCGGCGACGGTGAGCTTTCGCCGAGACGGCACTGCTCTCGTCGACTCGGGGCGCAACGACACCGGCTACCTCGCGCTCAAGGTGTCCGAGCCCGCCGGCCGCCGTATCGAAGTCGCCTACGGCGAGGTGCTCGACCCGGCTGGAAACCTCTACCGTGACAACCTCCGCTCCGCGCGATGCACCGACACCTTTGTCTGCTCAGGCGCTCCGGAGGAGCTGCTCGCCCCCGCGTTCTCCTTCCGCGGGTATCGCTACGCGGAGATCAGGGGGCTCGGCGGCCCGCGCCATCTGCTCGCAGCGGACAGCGTGAGCATCGGCAGCGATCTCCGGCGCACGGGATGGTTCCGCTCGGGCGAGACGCTCCTCGAGGACGTCTACGAGCTGATGGTCTGCTCGCTGCGCGCGAACTACCTGGAGGTGCCGACGGACTGCCCCCAGCGCGACGAGCGCATGGGTTGGCTCGCCGACGCGTTGCTCTTCGCCCCGATTGCCGCGTACACCTTCGACATCGGCGCCTTCATGGCGAAGTGGCTCGACGACGTGCTGGACGCGAGAACGCCAGAGGGGGCATTCGCCGACATCGCACCGCGCCCTTCGGCACGTTGGCCCGAGCGATCCTTCGATCCCGGCGCGCCGGCATGGGCGGACGCAGGGATCCTCCTTCCTTGGTTGATGTACGAGCGCTACGGCGACGAGGCCGTCCTCGAGGACATGTACCCGGCCATCGTCGAGCATCTCGATCTCGTCCATCGGCAGAACCCCGACGCTGTGTGGCGAGACGGAAGGGGAAAGGACTACGGGGACTGGGTGCCCGCAGGACCTGACACGTCGCACGACCTCTTCGCGACCAGCTGGCTCTACCGCTCGACGGCGGTCACAGCGGAGATCGCTGGGCTTGTCGGCGACCAGGCGACGAGCGCTCGCCTCGCCAGCCAGGCCCAAGCTGTTCGCGAGGCCTTCCACCGGCACTTCGTCGACGCGAAAAGCGGGAGAATCGCCGATCCCCATCCGTCGGGATCGCTCGCCGCTTCCTACTTCGCGCCCACGGTCGGGGAGGAGACCCAGACTGGCTACGTGATGGCGCTCGCGCTCGGCCTTCTCGAAGGTGACCTCGCGCAGCGTGTCGGGAAGCGGCTCGCTGCGCTGATGCGAGCGAGCGGCGGACGCCTCCAGACGGGCTTTTGCGGTAGCGCTTTCCTCCCCGCGGCGCTCGAACGCGCCGGCTTCGCAGGCATGGCGTACGACCTGCTGCTGAGCCAAGAGCCTCCGTCCCTGGGATTCATGGTGCGCATGGGAGCCACTTCGGTGTGGGAGCGATGGGACGGCCTCGACGCCGCCGGCGCGCCCGCGTGCCCGACGATGAACTCTTTCAACCACTACGCGATGAGCTCGATGCTCTCCTGGCTGGTCGAGGGCGTATGTGGCCTTCGCCCTACGCCAGGTGCTCCCGCACTCAGCGACCTGAGGTTCGCCCCGGCCGTGAGCCGTCGAGTTCCGAGCGCCGAGTTCCAGCTCGAGGCACCCGCCGGACACTTGGAGACGGGCTGGTCCTGGGATGCCGCGGACCGCATCGTCGGACGCCTCCACCTTCCGCCGGGCACGAGGGCGTCGATCGCGCGCACGGTGTCGGTCGACGACGACGAGCGCGCCACACGCATGACCGCAGATCCGACGGGGCTCTGTGAGCTCCTTGTCGGACCGGGAGACCACGAGGTGGTCTGGAGCCTTTGACTCGCAGTCGGAGACGGCCGGCACGCGCTCCCACCGCTTTCGCGCCTAGGAGTGCCCGGGGCACGAGAGCGGCGCGAGCGACCGAAAGCGCCGTAGGGATTCTCCGTCGGGCGGAATGCAGCCTTTCGCAGGGATCGCCACTACCGGCGGCATCGCGCGTCAGGCGGACCGGGAGAGCTCGTCGAACTCGATGCCGAGGAGAGAGCAGACGTGCTCGAGCTCGGAAAGGTAGCTCCCCGGCACGGCATGGATGTGGTTCGCGCCGAACCGCTCCAGGACGGTTTCCGCAGGCGCGTCGAGGCGTGTGAACGCGTGCGGCCAGACGAAGGTGCTCGCGTGCATCAGCTCCAG
>CAZAMA010000133.1:0-7935 GCA_964485645.1 uncultured Acidimicrobiaceae bacterium
TTCGTGCTCTGGTTCGGGATCACCACGGTTCACGTTCTCGCCTACGTCTGGCGGGTTCCGGGCATCGTGCGTGGAGACTGGACCAACAGAAGATCTCCTGCAGGCGCGGCTGCCCCAAGCCCCGTGCCCGGGAGGTGGCTCCGCGTGTGGCTGCTTTCCGGTTCAGTCGTCGGCGGGATCGTCCTGGCGGCTCTGCTCTGGCCGTCTATAGCGGGCCAGGTGCATCTCTTCTTTCGCGCTGCCTCATCGCGGGCCCGGTGACCACTCTTTCCTCCTCGGCGGATCTTTCCGCCGTGCCGCGCGGGCACACTCACCTGGTGTTCGTGATGAGTCTTTCAGGGTCGAAGACGAGTGTCGCCATCCGCCAGCCGAGGCGGTTGAGAACGAGCAGCGCGATGCCGAAGCCGAGGACGAAAGGGAGCCTGGCAGGGATCACGTTGAAGGCGACCAGGGTCGTGATCGCCACCGTGGGCAAGCTGACGAGGATCGACACCTGCGCGGCCGCGCGCAAGTCGTTCGATCGAGCCGAGATGGCCATGCCCAACCAGATCGACCATCCTGCAATAAGGGGAGTGAAGAGCACTTGAGCCACGACATCGGAGGTCTGCACGAGACCTGAGGCGACGCCTCGGGCGGCGAACAGCTCAACGACGACGATGAAGAGAGCGAAGACGGCGTAGGCGACCGCCACGGACGGTAGGAACACAGCGAGAGCTTTTCCGAGGATGAGCTCCTCTCGCTGGACAGGCGTGGCCAGCAGCGGTTCCAGGGTTCCCTGCACTCGCTCTCCGACGATCGAGTAAGCGGCCAGCGCGGCAGGAACGAGGGCCGGGATGGCGAGCAGGTACACGAGCGAGTGCTCGTGGTGCAGCGCCGTGGAGGCGCTCGAGGGGAGGGTGAAGATCTGGATGACGGGCTGGATGAGGAAGACGAGCGGGAGGACCAACATGGCGTAGACGACGTTGCCGTTGCGGCGCAGGTCTCGAAGCTCCTTCGCGAGTACGGCCCTCACGCGTCGTTTGCTGAGCTTCATCTCGGCGCGTCGTCCCGGTGAGCGTCTACGAGCTCGAGGTAGACGTCCTCGAGCGAGTGCCGGAGCTCTGCGACGGAGAGGACGTCGGCCCTCGCGGCGACCAACGCCCGGACGACTTCTGGGGCGACGGTGGTGATGTCGGATACGTCGAGGACGTAGGTGCTCTCACCGTCGTCGCGCCAGGTGTTCACGCCGGGCAGTGATGTCAGCACTCCCGCCGGGTCGGCCAACGGTGCGACGGTCTTGACCACGAGAGCGCGTGTGAACAGCTGGTCCCGCAGCTCGTCGGGTCGTCCGATCGTGCGCAGCGTCGTGTCGAGGATGGCGACGCGGTCGCAGAGGCGTTCGGCTTCCTCGAGGCGGTGGGTGGTGAGAAAGACGGTGACGCCGCGCTGGCGCAGGTCGTCGATGAGCTCGTGGACGTCTTTGGCCGCGGCGGGGTCGAGGCCTGACGTCGGCTCGTCGAGGAAGAGCACCTCGGGGTCGCCGAGCAATGCCCGAGCCAGCGCTACTCGTTGCCTAGGCCCTTCGAGAGCGCCCCACAGGGGTCGTCTGCCCGCTCGGTGAGGTCGACGGCATCAAGCACGTGGCTGATCCGGTCGCCTGGGTCGGAGACCTCGTAGAGATCGGCGAAACAGGCCAGGTTGTCTCGCACACTGAGGCGTAGGTAGAGCCCTGGAGCCTCCGGCATGATCGCAATCCGGCGGCGGATCAGCAGACCATTCTCCGCCGTGAGAGGAACACCGGCAACCGTTGCGGTGCCGGAGGTGGGCGCGATGAGCGTGCCGAGGGTTCGCACCGTCGTGGTCTTGCCAGCACCGTTGGGACCGAGGAATCCGAAGACCTCCCCCCGGCTGACGTCGAAGGAGACGTCCTCGTAGGCAACACGCTCGCCGAAGCGCTTGGTGAGCGACCGTACCGACAATGCCGGCTCGACGAGAGGCAGGCCGGGCGCTCCGGTGGCACCACCCGGCCTGCTTCCGCTCTCCAGGGACACGGACGACGTTCGGTCACTCGACACCGCGGACGCTCCTGTCCCTGCCCACGAGAGCGATCCAAAGGCAGGTAAACGTGATATCACAATGCTATGTTGTTGGAGGCCGGACGTCAAGGAGGCGCACCATGTCGGCTGTGTCAGCTGTGCAGGAAGTCGAGCAGAGAGCCTGGCCGGCACCAGGGGTCAGGGTCCTAGTCGGCGGGATCGGAATGGTTGGGCTCGCAGGGGTGCTGATCGGCTTCGGCGGCGCGGACGGGAGGTGGGGCTCCCCTGAGGCCGCCGCGCTGGTCGCCGCCGGCATCGCGCTTTTGGTGGTCGCCCAGCTTGTTTTCCGGGGCCTGACCTCGGTCGTGCCAGGGGAGGCGCGAGTAGTGCAGCTCTTCGGCCGTTACCGGGGGACCATCAGGGTGTCGGGACTGCACTGGGTGAACCCGTTCGCCGAGCGGCGCCGGATCGCGACGAGGGCACCTAACCACGAGACTGGCCTGGCGAAGGTCTACGATGCCGATGGCAACCCCATCGAGATCGCCGCCGTCGTAGTACGGCAGGTGCAGGACACGGCACAGGCGATGTACGCGGTGGAGGATTACCCGGGCTTCGTCGCCACGCAGGCCGAGACCGCAGTCCGCCCCATAGCGTCGAGCTACCCCTACGACGGCCGCGGCAGTGGCGCGTTGTGCCTACGGGTAAATGCCGAGGAGATCACCCTGCGCCTCTCCGAGGAGATCACCGCTCGCGTCAAGCTAGCCGGCGTCCGCATCGTCGAATCTCGGCTGATCCGGCTCGAAGAGCGCGGGGTCGTCGACCTCGACGCGGAACGAAAGGCGGCCATGGTCTCCAACCTTCTGGTCGTGCTGTGCAGCGAGCAGGTCACCCAGCAAGTCGTCAACACCGGCTCCCTCTACCAGTAGGCTCTCCATGATCGAGCGCAAGAGCGTGCTGCTGCGCCTCGACCCAGCAGTGCACGACGCGTTGGCGCGCTGGGCCGCCGACGAGTTGCGCAGCACCAACGCTCAGATCGAGTTTCTCCTCCGCCACGCGCTTTCCGATGCCGGTCGCATGCCGAGCCGCGCGGGCAGGATGCCCAAGCCGGGGCGACCACAGGCGGCCGGCGCGCCGTCGCCGTGAAGGTGGACCCGCGCCGCGGCCCGCGTTTTGCCTGGCTCACGGAGACCGACTTCGACGCCGCCGACGAGCTCAAGGATTCTCAAGACACGGCGGTCGGGAACTCGGTCAGGGTTTCCACGCTCAGATTCCAGACCCCAAGGTTTGCTCCCTCGGCGTTGATCGTTGCGGGATCGGCAAAGCCGTAGCTCGGGCCCGAGAGGGTCCGAACGACGTCTCCGTTCGAGGCGTCGATCTCGGTGACTCCCCAAGGGACAGAGTGCTTGGCGGCGACTGGTTGGACCAAGGCGTCCGCGAAGACGTCGGTCCCGTCCGAGGCAACCCAGGGACCGCCAAGGTCGTAGCTCGAGCCGGACACGACCCGAACAGCGCGACCGCTTGTGGCGCTGAGCCCCGTCGCTCGTCAAGGGGTCGGGGCCGACCAAGTGGTATCTCGAGCCGGAGATCACCTTGACGGGGCACCCGTCCTGGCGTCGATCTCGGTCACCGAGTTGTTGAGCTGGTTCGCCACAAAGACGTCCCTTCCGTTCGAGGCGATGGCGCTTGGCCCGCTGAATCGATACCGCTCACCCGAGATCATCCTCCGAGGGCGCCAGTTGACTCGCTCAGCTCAGTGACCGACCCCCCGGCGTGCAAGACCCAAAGATGGGTCCCGTCGGCCGTGAGGGCGACTGGCTCCGAAAAGCCGTCGCGCGGGGCAGAGATGAGCCCGGCAAGGGCGCCCGTCGGGGCGTCGGGCTTGGTGATCGAATTACTGCCCCGGTTCGCGACAAAGACTTGGCCACCATCGGAGAAGACGGCGTCCGGGTAGTCGAACCCGAAGGTGGAGACGTAGATCATCCTTACAGCCCGACCTGAGGTGGCGCTGAGCTCGACGAGTGAGTTGTTCGACGAGTCAGCCACCCAGACGTGCGTGCCGTCCGAGGCGATGGCGGTCGGAGCGCCGACTTCTCCGCCAAAGATGCGGGGGCACCCCGAGGTCAGCCGCTGTGCTTGGCGGTCGTTGCCGGTCAACCCAGAAATGGCCATTTACGAGAAGTCGAGCCCATCTGAAAGCTGGGCGGTGGCGCCGGGAATCGAACCCGGATAGAGGGGACGGAACGTCAGGCACTTGCGGACCCGCGTGGGAACCCGCGTGGTGCTCGATCGGCCGCGGGTGCGGCGCGGCCGGCCAGCTGGCGGAGCATTCGGCTCTCGAAGTCTCGAGGTCAGCTCGAGTAAATGTCATCGAGGTCGACGAGGCGCAGGTCGATCCGGTTCGCCGCTTCCACCACGGGGCCGTCGGCGAACCCGGACGTCCCGCTCGTCCCCTTGGTTCTGGCTGTGCTGGTCAGACCCGATCGATGTCGTCAAGGTGGTGCTCGATATCGTGAAGGAAGTAGATGGCGAAGGTGCCGACCGTGAACGTCGATCCATTGCTGCGTCGACCCGGACGGGACCACTGCTCGGGTCGAACCGCGTCGAAGGCCGCCGCCGTTGCCTCAGCTTGGTCGGCGAGATCCTCGACCACCTGCGCGGGGTTTTGCTCTGAGTACTTGTCTGCGACAGCGGTGGCATCTTGATCCCAGTTGGCGAACTCGGGGTCGTCCTCGGCGAGCATCAACTCCAGGCGTTGGCGGAACAGTTTGCAGGTGTCACGGACATGGCAGCCGTACTCCACGGGTGACCAGACTGTCGCTGCCGGACGCTCGGACGCCGTCTGGGATGTGAGCGCCCGCCGCCACTTCGGAATGGTGGCCCGCAGCCGCGCAGCCGTCCGCTCAGGCGGCGGAGGCATGAAGCCGCACTGCGTGCAGCCTTTGGTGATCACAAAGGTCCAGTCCCGGGTGTCAGGCGGCACGGCGGCAGGCTCGCTCACTTCGTCAGCGTCGCACATGCCACGATGACCGGTTCAGACATTCGATCCCGAGCGCTCCCGGTATGGTGCGAGCCAGCGCCATTTCGGCGTTATCTCACAGACCGCGTCGCGCACGGAACGCCTCGCCATAACGACGCTCGCCGTCGTTAGCGGCGGCCACATGGCGGTGGAGCCTGGGCGTTCGGGGCGCTTGTTCGGGTCGCGTTCGCAGGCCTGCGTGTTGGTCATCCGGCGGCTTGGCCGGACTCCGGGCGGTCGATCGCTCGCTTGATGATGTCTCCAAGTTGCTCGGCGCTCAGTTCCTGGAGGGCCGCTGCAACATCCGGATCGGAGATGACCGTGGTCTTATCGCCAATCGTGATGGCGATGCTCTGCAGGGAGGGATTGGCGTCGCTGGTCTCTGCCAGGTTCACGGCGTCCAGTGCGGCCTGCATTCGTTGCGAGTCGATGCCCAGATCGTTGAGGGCACGGGAGACCTGGCTCTTGGCGTCCGCGAGCGTGCCAGCGAGGACGTGGCCGGTCGTCATGGGAGCTTTGCCGGCTCGGGCCCGGGCCCGCTCGAGTGCCGATTGGAGGGCAGGAGAGCGATTCGTGGAGCCAGAGCCAGCGCTGCCGAGCATCTCGGTCAGCCGGCTGGAGATCTCAGTGGCGCTGACTCCGAGCAGCTCGTCTAGTGGGCCGGCGCTCGTCTCGGCCTGACGTTGCACGCCAAAGAAAATGTGCTCGGTGCCGATGTAGTTGTGCCCGAGCGCCAAGGCTGCTCGTAGCGACTGTTCGAGGCACTTCTTGCCCTCGACGCTGAAGGGCAGCTTGTCGACCCTCTTGGCAGAAGTCTGGCTGTCGTACAGGGCGGCAACGCGCCCGCGTAGCGCTGCACCATCGACTCCGCGTTGGGTCATCGCATCGGATGCCAGGCCCTGGCCTTGCTGCAATCCCACCAGCAGGTGCCCGGGTTTGATCTGTGCGTGGCCCATATCTCGGGCAGCGTCTTGCGCGAGGACGATGACCCGCCGGGCCTTGTCAGTGAATCGCTCGAACATGGGGTTATCCTAACCACTATGTCAAGTCTCTATCAGATAGCAGGGTAAGCCACCGTGGTTTGGCCACAGAGGTCGCTGGCAGTATGAGCCGGCGCGACGACGAGCCGAGCGGGGACCGCTGGGACCGTCTTCTCGACGACCTCGCCAGACACCCGATCGAAGACGGTTGGGTCACCCTCGAGGAGGCCGTAGCTGCCACCGGAGCGTCGCGGTCAACGCTTCGCTCGTGGTACCGCAGCGGACGCATACCTTCGAGGATGGTTGCCGGCATCCACGGCCCCCAGCGGATAGTTCCCCTCGCCGTCGTTATCGACCTAGCACTTGCATCCCCGCGCTCGCGGCGCCAGCTCGAACAAGCACGAACCCTGCAGGCCGAAGTCGACGAACTCCGCGAACGCGTCAGCAGGATCGAGCGTCATCTCGATCTGGCGTGACTCGAGCAAAGAATCGCGACCGGCACTCGATATGCCGTCTCTCGACTTACGTGCACAGGGAGCGGTGATCTCGGTCGGCTCGGGGCGATGATCGAGAACCTGACTTGCGCCGCGTCGCCCTCGAGCACGCCGTCTACCTCTCGCTTGGGTCGGATGCCGGTGACTACCTCCCGATCCTCGACGCCCTCGGGCACCGGTCCGTCAGATGCTGGATCGAAGGGCTGAGCAAGATCTCAGAGCCGGAGGCGCAGCTGGTTCTGCCCCACCAGGCGTAGACGGGTTCGCCCCGGTGTGTCGAGAGTCGCTCGCGGCATGCAGGCAATAGACATCGCTTGGCGAGGGATTTCACTTGAGGCGGCGTCGGGCCTGCGAACGCGGACATTCTTGATGAGGACAGGAATCCCTCTCTTGAGCTCCTCGCGGATCGGGTCACCTGCCTCGCGTCCTCTGTGGGAGCCTCGCCGCTCAGGTCATTTTTGGCCAGTGGGCACCGAGGTAGCGATCCGGGTGGCCCTGCACCCATCGATCGAGGACCTTGGCGAGCGCGGCGGTCTGCCCGCCGCCCGCGGGCAAGCTCTTCTTCAGGACGAACAGGAACGCTATGTCGCGCTCGGCGCCGTAGTCCGTGACATTCTCGGTGACAAGAGCCCGACCGTTTGCCCGGGCGGCCGCAGTGACCTGCGCGTCGGCTGTGGCGCGGAGACCGATTTCGGCGACGTGGAGCGCGTCGTGACCGTAGTCGCGCAGCATCACGACTGCGACTATCGGGAACATCTCATCGAGCAAGAAGGCGGTCACCCGAGGAGCGCCTCGCGCTGCCTCGCCGTGCTGAGGCTTTGCTCGGCCATGGCGCCGTTGCCGTCGATCCGTCCGCGAATCTCGTCGGCGTGGTCGACGGCATAGCCGAGAGCAATGCGGATGATGCGAGGGTGCAGTTCCGACTCGGCGCCCAGCAGGGTGATCCGCTGCTCCTCGCTGCCGTCGAGCTCCTGAAGGCGCCCGATGACCTCCCAGACGTCCGGGCCGCCGGCAAGAGCGGCGCGCCTGTCGTGTGCAGGGCCCCGGAAGACGATCCCCGGGTAGTCGCGCTGGTCGATGCCTTTGACGATGAGCTGATCCAACAGCGCTGTGGCGCTGCTGCCTTCGCGAGCGGCACGTGACGCCAGGCGAGTCCTGGCGCTGTCGCTGACCCGGGACGGTGTGCTTACTGCCACGGTGACCTCCCTGGTGCTGCAGGGCACCATCGTCCCGCAAGGTAGTGCTCATGCAATACGAGCATCCCGCCCAAACGTTGTCCTCCGATGCTGACCGGAACGGGCGCGTGACGAGTTGCGCGTTCTGTTACGTGTTTTGGAGTTCTCCATCTAACCGGAGTTCGCGAGGTCAGCGATCAGCCAAGGACGAGCGGCCGGTAGCCGTTCGAGGCTGGGCGGGTGCCCCCGCTTCTG
>CAZAMA010000134.1:0-7931 GCA_964485645.1 uncultured Acidimicrobiaceae bacterium
CCTCCGTGAGGTGTGGCGAAGGTCTTGTGCAGGTTCATGTGGACGATGTCGAAGCCCATGTCACCAGGTCTCACCACACCGAGGATGGCGTTCAGGTTCGCCCCGTCGTAGTACATGAGCCCGCCGACGTCGTGCACAGCCGCCGCAACCTCGACGATCTCCTCCTCGAAGAGACCAAGGGTGTTCGGGTTCGTGAGCATCATGCCCGCGACATCGGAGCCGAGCACCTCGCGCAAGTTGCGCAGATCCACGCTGCCGCGCTCGTTCGTACCGACCGTCGTCATCTCATAACCTGCGAGCGCGACCGAGGCAGGGTTGGTCCCGTGAGAGGTGTCGGGAATGATGACGCGAGTGCGCCTCTCCCCTCCGTTGTCGTGATATGCCCTCATCAGCATCAGACCGGTCAGCTCCCCCGCAGCACCGGCCGCCGGCTGCAACGTGGCTGCCGCCATTCCTGTTATGGCACAAAGAGCCTCTTCGAGCTCGACGAGCAGCTCCAGCCAGCCCTGGATTATCGAGGGAGGAGACGCGGGGTGAACGTCAGCGAAGCCGGGCATGGACGCAGCGGCGTCGCATGATTTCGGGTTGTACTTCATTGTGCACGAACCAAGTGGATACGACCCAAGGTCGACGGAGTACTGCCTATGAGTAAGGCGGGTGAAGTGGGCCACGAGGTCGCGTTCTGCCACCTCGGGGAGCTCGACTGGCTCGGTCGCGCGAAACTGCTCCGGCACGAGATCCGCGAGGGACCACTCCGGGAGGCCGCTCGTGCGGAAAGACGCGCAGTGCCGGCCTGGTTCAGACAGATCGAACAAGGATGGCTCGGCTGCCCGCCCCATGAGTGGCGCGCTCGCGGCCCTGCCGCCCGGCGCGCTCACCGTACTGCCTTGTCGAAGGCCGCGACGAACGAGTCGATCTCTGTCCGGGTCCGGCGCTCTGTGGCAGCTACGAGCAGGGAGCCGGCGTAGTGCGTCCCGATGAAACCCTCTTCGACCACCGTTCCAGCCAGGAACCCTTCCTCGAGCATCCGGTCGACCACCAGATCGGCCTGAAGGGGTGTGCGCAGCGCGAACTCCCGGAGCACGGGAGCGCCCGCCGCGCTCTCGACTCCGTCGAGGGCCAGGAGGGACTCGCGGCAGTAGCGCGCCGCGCGAGCGGACCGCGTGGCCACCTCGACAAGACCGGTCGTTCCGAGCCATCCCAGCTGTATTGCGGCGGTCACGGCCATGAGCGTCTGGTTGCTGCAGACGTTAGAGGTAGCTCGTTCCCGGCGTATGTCCTGTTCGCGGGTCCGAAGGGTCGAGACATAGGCAGGGCGACCCTCAACGTCGAGCGTCTCGCCGACGAGCCGTCCGGGCAGACGGCGGACATCTGTCAGGCGGCACGCGAACAGTCCTAGGTAGGGGCCACCAAAGCTGAGAGGCGTGCCGAGAGCTTGCCCTTCTCCGACGACGATGTCGGCGCCGAGCGACCCTGGCGTCCTAAGGACACCGGCAGCAACCGGATCGAAAGCCACCACCAGCCGCGCACCGAGACGGTCGGCGGTCCGACGCGCGGCAGCGATGTCTTCGAGGCAGCCGAGGAAGTTCGGCGTGGCGACGACGACAGCTCCCACCCTGTCGGTCGCGGCGACGGTCCCGTGGTCCCAGTCAGTGACGCCGTCGGCAAGGGGCACGTGGACGATCTCGTGACCGGGGCCCTTGGAGAACGTCTGGAGCTGTCTTCGCCACCGGGGATTCACCCCGTCGGAGCAAAGAACGGTCGAGTGTCCCGCGGCCGCCACAGCCATGTTGACTCCTTCGACGAGCGCGGCGGCGCCGTCGTACAGCGACGCGTTTGCTATCTCGAGGCCCGCGAGCCGGGCGATCATGGTCTGGTACTCGAAAAGGGCCTGGAGAACTCCCTGGGCGACCTCTGGCTGATACGGCGTGTACGCAGTGACGAATTCCGACCTCGATGCAAGGGAGCGGACCACCGCAGGTATCTCGTGGTCATACGCGCCTGCGCCGGCAAAGCACACCAGCTGACGGCCTACTGGCACGTTGGCGCCCGCGAGCTCCTCGAGTCTGTCTCGGAGGTCCGCCTCGCTCCAGTGATCTGGCAGGTCAAGGCCGCCGGCAAGGCGGACTGCGTGAGGTATCACCGAGAACAGCTCGTCAAGGCTCGAGAGGCCCAAGAAGCCGAGCATCTCGGAAACCTCTGCATCGGTGTGGGGTACGAAAGGTGCGGTCATGGTGTCTCCTTCACGACGGAGAGCTTCTGGAACGGCGGCCGAACGATCCGGGCGGCGACGGAGCTGCCGCGAATCGCTATCTCCACCTCTTCCCCCTCCGGCGTCGCCGGCGGCACGAACCCAAGCGCGATCCCGCGCTCGAGCACCGGTGAGTAGTTACCGCTCGTCACCTCGCCGATAACGGTGTCCCCCAGCCTCACCTTGTCTCCAGATCGCGGGGGACGCCGCCCGGAGGTGAGCAGAGCCTTGAGCTTGCGATAGGGCCCGCTCGCTCGCTCAGCTTCGAGAGCACGCCGACCCCGGAAAGGCCCTTTGTCCCAACCGACGACCCATCCGAGCCCGGCCTGCAGCGGCGTAATGCCGGGACCGAGCTCGTGGCCGTGAAGCGGCAGCCCGGCTTCGAGGCGCAGTGTGTCACGTGCGCCGAGGCCTGCGGGTTGCGCCCCTGCCGCTACGACTGCCCTCCAGAACGGCGCGGCCGCGAGAGTCGGTATCGCCACCTCCACCCCGTCCTCGCCGGTGTACCCGGTTCCTGCCGCAACACACTCGAGCCCGCCCCAGTCGAACGTCGTGACGTGGAAGTGACCGACGTCAGCTGCTTGCGGCGAGACGGTCGCGAGAATGTCGCGCGCGCTCGGACCCTGGACGGCGATGACAGCTCGCTCAGCCGTCACGTCTTGGCCGCCGATGGCCGCACGCACGCGTCCGGTGTTGGAAGCGTTCGGCATCACGTCGAAACGATCCCTCGATACCCACCAGACGATGATGTCGTCGAGAACAGACGCGTCATCATCATCGAGCAGATGTGTGTACTGCGCCTGGCCGGGTGCGATCTTCGCGAGGTCGTTCGTCAGGTTGGTCTGCAGCAGTGAGAACGCCTCATCTCCGCCGAGTCGCACGGTTCCAAGGTGGCTCACGTCGAAGCAGGCAGCGCTTGTCCGACATGCCATGTGCTCGGCCAGTGTGCCGGCTGGATAGGAGAGCGGCATCTCCCAACCGCCGAAGTCTACGAGCCGGGCGCCAAGCGCCTCGTGCTCTTCACGAAGGGGCGAATCCCGAAGCAATGTCTCGCTGCTGTCGCCGAGACGCCCGGCGGTGTTGCTCACCCAGCCAATCTAGCCGTCATATCCAGTCTGTACTTCGCAAAGAGACCGACAATGTCGCGGCGGTAGAGAATTTTCACTTGCACGTCCGGGTAGAGCTCTCCGAGCTGGCGGACCTTGCGGTTCTTTACCGTGACGAGGTCCTGGCGCAGCGTTGTGAGCTCGAAGAAGATGCCGTACTCGGGCAGGTAGAAATCCGGACGGAAACCCCGCAACGGAGAGCCGTCCGGGCGCCACGCAAGCACGAATTCGACTGGTTCGTACTCCCAGGCGACATCGTAGAAATCGAGGAGGCCTGCGAACAGTCTCTCGGACTCATGGGAGAACCGCACCGCCGGCAGCGAGTTGACCGCGGGACGCAAAGTGCTTGGCCGCGGGCGCGCCGCTGACAGCCGGCTAGAAGGCCGAGCGCGCCGGCCGACACGAAGCGAGTGCCGAGAGATTGCCCAGCTCCTAGGCAAGGTTCGCCGGACGGACCGCCGGCGCCGGCGAGGTCGTCGTCGAGGAACCGAAGTCCTCGAGCCGCCGAGCTCCCATCAGCTCGACGATTGCCGAATCGACGTCTCCCTTGACCCCAGAGAGCGCCACGACGTTGAAGACCCTCTGGCCACCCCGCAAAAGGTCGAGCAGCTCCTCATCGTCGCGAGCGAGCACGGAGCCCGCCGCGCCGAGGACCAGGCTGGCACTGGCGAGATCGTCGCCTGATTCGCGCAGGAACTCGACCGCCTTGCGCGCTCGTTGAAGAGTGACTCCAGCATCGAGCAGCTGCTTGATGATCCGTAGCTCGACGACGTCACCGTATGAGTAGAGGCGCTGGGTACCACTCCCCTTCGCCCGCTCGACCGAGGGCGACTTGAGTCCCGTACGGTCCCAATGGTCCAGCTGGCGGTAGGTGATGCCCACGATCTTGCACACCTGCGGACCGCGAAAACCGTCTTGTGGCATTACTGGCCCTGTCTCTCGGACCGCGGTCCGGATCTCAGGCTCGAGAACTCCACCTGAGACCGCCGGACGACAGCGTCGTAACTACATGACAGTTATCCAGGCTATGGACTATCGCGCTCCACGTCAACCACCGGTTGAGGTGCCACTGGCTCGGTGGTGGCTCTAGGTCGAGTGGAGGTAGAGATGTGGTCTCACCGGAAGGCTCGGCACGCCTCGGTGCGCAGCGGTCTCAGCCGGCAGGCATCTCATCTGTGTCAAGCGCGACGAAGGCGAGCGCGTAACTCGCAGCCGCCTCACCGACCTTTTCTTCGGCTTCCCTGAGCTGGGCGATGAACTGGCCGCGGGGATCTTGGAGGATCTGCTCGACAATCTCTTTGTACGCATCGGCTGCTTCACGCAGCGCGTGCTGACACTGAAGCGCCTTGGCGGAAAGGTTGGGCATCGGCTGTCATCCTTTGCTCTCGAGATGAGATCGTTGCTCCGCGCGACGTCGTCGACTTCCCTTGCGCGCCGTTCCGAGTTGGGGCTGGGCAAGGCGACCTCTTCTTCAACGGGTGTCAGTGTAGGGTTCGAGAAGTGTCGAGACTGTTCGCGCCCAGTGCTGTGGACGCGAAGTGACCGCTCGGCCCTCGGCATCGTCGGTTGGCATCGCCCCTGCCCTTGGCATCACGGTTCCCGCGCCGGAACTGGGCACTCGAAGGGCACCAGCCTCAGATGTTCACGCATCATTCTGCTGCCCGTCACCTCAGTGTCACCAGTCGGCGGCTCTGACCCCTTCTACTGGTACACGTGCTTGTGCACGAGGGATCACCGAGCGGGCGCATCCAGAGAGAGCGGGCACTCACGCGCAAGATGGAGGTGCTGGCCGGACTCGTCGCGAAGGCTGCCCTACTTGCCGGAGTTCCGGCCGTCGCGGTGCTACCACCTCGTTGGACCAAGACCCCAACGAGTGAACCCGGTCGCGAGACTCGACGACCTTCTCCGACTGCCCGGCAGGCGGCACAGGCGCGTCGCGAGCTCGGGGGGACTCCTTCATATCGAGGTCCGGGCCGGTCGGCGGCCGGGGTCGGAGGCGATGCTCCGCCGTCTTCACAAGGAGCTGTCCGCCGCCAAAGGCGTCAACTGGGCCGAAGTTGACGGCGTCCTCGGGCGCGTGATCGTATCCTTTGACGACGAAACGATCGAGCCCGCAGACATCGTCGACGTGGTCACGTCGGTCGAAGAGGCTCACGGTAACGCCGACGAGACATTTGGCTTCGACCGCGAGGACCATCCCGCATTCCGGATAGGCAGCCAGCGTGCTCTGATCGCGCTCCTAGCCGATGCCGCCGGACTAGGGGTAAGTCTCGCAGGAGGCGTCCTTCGCCTCACACCCCTGCCGGTGGAGCTAGCGTCGGCAGTCTCTCTTGTAGATTCGACACCTCGACTGCGTCGCCTCCTCGAGCATCGCATCGGAGCATCGGCTGCTTACAGCGTTCTGGCGCTTGGCAACGCGACAGCACAGGGACTTGGTAGCGGGCCCTTCGGACTCATTGTCGACGCTCTTCAGCGAGCGACTGCCCTCACCGAAGCGCGCGCCGAGGAGCACTGCTTCGAGCTACACGCGGATTGTCTCCAACGCCCCGGCAAGGTCCGTAGCCCCGTCGAACGCCGCCCACGCCCCTCGCCCCTGCCAAGCGGCCCGATCGAGCGCTACGTCGATCGAGCAGCACCTGCATCGCTCGTCGCGGCGGGTCTGACATTTGCCGCCACGCTGGACCCAAGGCGAGCGGCAGCCATGGCACTTGCCGGCATGGCCAAGCCAGCCAAGCTCGGACGTGAGGCCTTCGCTGCCCAGCTCGGCCGCGTGCTTTCTAGACGGGGCCTCGTCGTACACGACCCCGCTGCTCTTCGCCGCCTCGACCGCATAGACACCGTCCTCGTCGAGGCCAGCTGCGTGCTCTCGGCGTGCGTTGTCATCGATCGCGTCATGCTTACCGAGGCCGCAGACCATATAGAGGTCCATCGGCGCATCGCAACCCACTTCGACGGTACTGATCCAGGCAGAGTCAAGCGGCGAGGCGGCTGGGCTCTCGGCCCGGCTCGAGAGCTGGCCGTAGCCGGAAGACAAGGAGCGCGAGCTCTCCAGCGGCAGCTTGGATCCAAGAAGGCCTATGCGGTGTTGCACGGAGATGAGCTGATGGCCCTCTTCACCGTTCGACCAGAGCTGGTCTTTGGGGCACGCGAGCTTGCTGCAGCGGTCCGTGCGTCTGGTTACATGCTTGCGATCGCAGGCAGCGACCTGTCCGTCGTCGACGACCTCGGTGCCGACATACTCGTTCCCGGTGGTAGGGACATGGCAAATTCGGTCCGGGGGCTCCAGGAGGACGAATGCGCCGTCGCCCTAATCGCCGGTGCAGCTGAGGCCGCGCACGCCGCGGCCGACTGCGGGATCGGGCTACGCGACGACGAAGGAGAGTTTGCACGATCGTGCGACGTCCTGTGCCCCAGCGGACTCATCGAAGCCGAGTTCGTCATCTCGGCCGCGGCGGTTGCACACGAGGTGAGCCGGCAGAGTGCAACCTTGGCGCTGGCGGGCTCGAGCATAGGTGCCGCACTTGCTCTCCTCAACCCTGCCAACATTGCCGGCGCTCGCGCCATGACGGCGGTAAATGGGGCCAGCCTCATATCCATGGCCAACGGAACGCGCGCTGGGCTCGCTCTTCGCCACCATCGCGGCGTCGAGCCTCCCCGCCCCCCATGGCACGAGCTCACCTCTGCTGAGGTCCTGAAGGCGCTCGCCTCCGGGCCCTGCGGCCTTGACACAAAGGTGGCCCGCGAGCGGATCATCACGCCGGCCAAGGAGCCCTCGGTAGTCTCCCTTCTCACGCGAAGCGTCGTCGAGGAACTCGCGAACCCGCTGACGCCCGTTCTGGCAGGAGGAAGCCTGCTTGCAGCAACCGTCGGCTCCACGCTCGACGCTGTGCTCGTCGCGGGCGTCGCGGCAACCGGGTCGATCGTCGGCGGAGTGCAGCGCTTCGGTGCCCAGCGCGCGGTCGCGACGCTGGCTCACTTAAGTGCGCCCACTGCCCGCGTGCGACGAGACGGTGAGGCGACGGTTGTGGAGGCAGACGACCTTGTCCCCGGTGATGTCGTGCTCTTAGAGGCAGGTGACGCCGTCCCGGCAGACTGCCGCGTCCTCGAAGCCACCAACCTCGAAGTCGATGAATCGTCACTCACAGGAGAGTCCGTCCCGGTCGCCAAAGACCAACTGCCTGTGTTTGCACCCTCTCTTGCCGACAGAACCTGCATGATCTACGAGGGCACAACCATCGCAGCCGGAGAGGCAGTGGCTGTCGCCGTGGCGGTGGGGCCGGCCACGGTGGCAAACACCGACATGGGGTCCGCGCTGCCTCCTACTCCCGCCGGGGGTGTCGAGCACAGGCTGCGGGAGCTCGCAACGATGACGATTCCCGTGGCAGCCGCAGGCGGCGGTGCCATCTTGGCCTCAGGGTTCCTGCGGGGCCAGCCGATCTCTGCCACCATCGGTCCCGCGGTGAGCCTCGCCGTGGCTGCGATCCCCGAAGGACTGCCAGTCCTAGCGACCGCGGCCCAACTCGCGGCAGCACGCCGGCTCGCAGCCCACAACACCGTCGTGGGGGGGGGGCGGG
>CAZAMA010000135.1:0-7914 GCA_964485645.1 uncultured Acidimicrobiaceae bacterium
AGTCCGATACTGGTTCATCTATTCCTTCTCCCACGAGGAAACCTCGCTGGCGTGATGACACGCGACGAGGCGCCCGTCGGCCAATGGGCGCAAGGCCGGCGCCTCCGCCGCACAAATTGTCGTCGCCATCGGGCAACGCAAGCGATATGGACAACCTTCGGTCACCGGCTGACGAAGGTCATCGGCTCCCACCGCCACGGCGCGGCGTTCATCGCGTCGACCGCGTTGCTGCTTCGGGTCCGCCATTGGGACGGCGAGAAGGAGCGCCCTGGTGTAGGGGTGCGTCGGACGGTCGGTGATAGCCGAGCAGTCACCGACCTCGACGAGTTGGCCCGCGTACATGACGCCGACGCGGTCCGAGACGTGCCGGACCACCGAGATGTCGTGCGAAATGAACAGGTAGGCAACGTCGGTCTCCTCCTGGAGATCCGCGAGCAGGTTGATCACCTGCGCTTGGGTCGAGACGTCGAGCGCGGTGACTGGCTCGTCGCAGACCACCAACTTCGGCCTTGAGGCGATGGCCCGTGCGACCGCGGCCCGCTGGCACTGCCCGCCGGAGAGTTGGTGTGGAAGCCGCCGGAGCAGGGTTGGCGGCAGGTTGACCTGGGTTCCCAACCGCTCGACCTCTACGATTGCGGCATCACCACGGAGGCCGCCGTAGATGCGGATCGGCTCGCTCACGGAGTCGACCACTCGACGGGCGGGGTTCAGTGAGCCAAGAGGGTCTTGGAAGATCACCTGTGCACTCCGTCCCTGCGCGACGGCAGCGCGCAACGACAAAGGTCGCACGCGACTTCCTGCGACCGTCACCCGCCCCGCCGTCGGCCTTATGAGGCCCAGGATCGCTCGCCCGACGGTCGTCTTTCCCGATCCGGACTCTCCGACCAGTCCGAACGTGGTGCCCTCCTCCACCGAAAAGGTCACTCGGTTGACCGCGACAACGGGTTCGCGTCGACGAGAGCGACGGCCATACACCACCGTCAGGTCCTCCACCTCCAGAACAGAAGTCATTGCTCCCTGACCTCGGCCAGTTGATCGGCTCGAATGCAGCGGGTGAGGCCGCCCTGACGGGCTCGCAGTGGTGGCATTGCAGCCAGGCATGCCGGTATCACGTGCTCGCAGCGGTCGGCGAATCGACACCGGTCCGTGGCCCATGCTTCGGGAGCCGGCACTTGCCCCTTGATCCGAGCGAGGCGCACACCCTTCCGGTTTCGCTCGGGCAGCGTATTGAGGAGCTGGTCGGTATAGGGATGACCGGGCCGCTCGAACAGTGGGACAACGTCAGCTGCCTCCACGATCTGCCCGGCGTACATGACCAGAACCCGGTCGCAGAGGTCCGCGATCACGCCGAGGTCGTGACTGACGAATACCATGGCCATGCCGAACTCCTGGCGAAGATCGGCCAACAGGTCAAGGATTTTTCCTTGCACCGTCACATCCAACGCGGTGGTCGGCTCGTCGGCGACCAGCACGTCAGGAGAACAGGCCAGCGCTGCTGCGATCATGACTCGCTGCAGTTGCCCCCCCGAAAGCTGGTGTGGATAGTCGCGAACGCGATTGGCCGCATCTGGAAGGCGGACGCGTTCCAGCAACTCGACAGCCTGCCTCCATGCGCTCCGGCGTGACAGACCGAGGTGGATCCTCAATGGTTCGCTCAATTGATTGCCGATCGTGAATGCGGGATCGAGCGAGCTGATGGGATCCTGAAAGATCACGGCGATCCGGTGACCACGCACCTTCGTCATCTCGCGCTCCGACAACGCAAGAAGGTCCTGACCGTTCAATCGGATCCGTCCCGACGTGACCGACGCTCCTGCCGGCAGCAAGCGCATGAGGCTGAGAGCAGTCATCGATTTTCCGCAGCCCGACTCTCCCACCAGCCCCAGCGTCTCTCCGCGCGCGAGAGCGAAGCTCACATCATCGACAACGGTGGCGACACCACTTGGTGACCGAACGCTGACTCGAAGGTGCTCCACCGAGAGCACCGCGTCTTCGGGTACCAACAGACCCGAGTCTTCAGATGCCAGGTCGTCTGACGCCGTCGGCGTCGCTGTCCCCACGACCCGTCCCGGTTCGTCGTCACTGGCGACACCACCTGACGCATCGGCGCGCGTATTTACACGCACCGCTCGGAACGCACCGGCAAGGATGGCCGGGAGCCAGCGAGTCCAACCTCGGCGAGCGCTGTCGGCCGGGCCCCGCACGAAGACGGCTCGCAGCGTGTCGCCGATGACTTGCCCGGCGAGCACGGTGAGCAGCAAGGCGAGGCCAGGGGGCACAGCCAAGAAGGCGTCGTTGCCGATTTGGGTTCGAGCATCGGCCAGCATCGAGCCCCAGCTCGTGGCCGGCGGCTGCGCCCCCAGGCCAATGAAGCTGAGCGCCGCCTCCGCCAGCAGCAATTGTGCGAACGCAAGCGTTGCCTGGACGATGATCGGTCCGACCGCATTGGGCAACACCTCGAAGACGAGGACATGAACGGTTGATTCCCCGGTCACGCGCGCTGCCTCCACAAAGGGCTGCTCGCGTACCGCCAAGACGATGCCACGAGTGAGGCGGGCGAACCCGGCGGACGCCAAGAAGCCCAGCGTCACCATGGCATGCGTCATGCCCGGTCCGATTGCCCCGACTACGGCGATCGCGATGACGAGGCCCGGCAAGGCGAGGACCGCGTCGACGATCCGCATGGCGACGCGATCCCACACGCCGCCGGCGTACCCGACGGCGAGGCCGATCGGAACCCCCACGCCGACCGCCACCACTACAGCCAGACCAGCGGCTGGCAGGGCTACCCGGCCAGCAAAGATGACTCGACTCAACGTATCGCGGCCAAGCTGGTCCGTTCCGAGCAGATGGTGCAACGAGGGACCGGAAAAGATGCTGTTGAGGTCTTGTGCGTTCGGGTCGTAGGGAGCCACTTGCGAAGCGAACACCGCCGCGACGACGATGAAGCCCATCCAGCCGATGGCGGCCACTGCCCCGGGTCGGCTCCGAAATGCCGCCAGAAGTCGACGCACCACACTGTCTGCCGCCACTGCGGGCTCGCTTCGCGTGAGCGACGTCGGCTCGGCGAGCGTCATGACAGTCGGATCCGAGGATCGAGAATCCCGTACACGATATCGGTCAGCAGATTCACGGCGATAACGACCAACGCCGAGATCACCACCAAACCCTGGACGACTGGAATGTCGTGGTCTTGCACCGAGCTGATCATGAGCTGTCCGATCCCATTGAACCCAAAGACGCTCTCGATCACGATTGCGCCACCGAGTAGCGCGGCAAACTGCACGCCGATGATGGTCACCACTGGGATGAGCGCGTTCTTGAGACCGTGCTTGAGCACCGTGCGACGTTCGGACATTCCCCGTGCCATCGCTGCGCGGATGAACTTCTGCGATTTGACGGCGATCAGATCTGCGCGCGTCTGACGGGCGAGCACTGCGGCGGGCGCCAGCGATAATGCAAACGCCCCGAGCGCAATACTATGGAGCCATTGGATGGGATTCTGCGTTATTGCTTCATACCCGGTTGCAGGGAACCATCGCGTCAGCAGCGCAAATGGGACGATCAGGAGGATGCCCAGCCAGAAGCTCGGCACCGCGAGGGCGAATGAGGTCCCGACTTGGACCGCCTGGTCGAGGAGGCTTCCGGACCGCATGGCGGCCACGACCCCCAGTGCGATGCCTTCCACGATGGCGAACACCATTCCAACGAGGGCGAGCGACAGCGTGACCGGAAGGTGCTCGGCAATCGTGGTGACGACGGTTTGGTGGCTGATCAGTGACTCGCCGAGTTGGCCGCGCACGGCATGGCTCAGCCATTCGAAATATTGCACGATCACCGGCTTGTCAAGTCCCAGTTGCGCATTGAGGCGCGCGATCGCGGCGGGGGTCGCGTCGGTGCCGAGGATCACCGACGCAGGATCGCCAGGAACGAGGTGCAGAAGCGAGAAGGTAATGAGTGAGACGATGATGAGGGTCGGGATCAGCGCGACCAACCTGCTGAGCAGTACCTTCTTCACGGCGTCCCTCCGCCCATCGCCACCCCTCGCCGCACGCAGATCACTCCCGCTCAGCGAGCCGCGTCACGAGCGCGACGATGCCACGGGAGGCCTCGCTCAGACGCTCCAAGTCGATGTTCGACGGGTACCGGTCCGACCGTAGGTGAAAGTGGTCGTTGGTGCCGACCAACGACACCACGCGGGCGCCTCGTCGGTGGAGCTCCGACGCCTCACCGACTGGAGTCGGCAACCGACGCATCCGTTCTTCTGGGAAACCCTCGTCGCGTAGCGAGCGGGCCATTTCCTCGACGAGCCCGTCCTCGGAGCCGGCAATTCCAAGGATACCGCCTCGAGCGCCGATGTTTGCCCCAAGGTGCACCCATATCGAGTCCGGATCAGGTTCCCGTGCTGCCAGAAGACGTCGGAGCCCCGAGTACCCGAGCTCATGCCCACTGGTAGCAATGAAGCGAACCGGGCGGCTCGAGGAGCCGACGATCACATCGAGGGCGTCAAGCCAGCACGCGATCCCACCGCCCCGCTCGGCAGCGCAATGCCACCAACCGCTTCGGGGGGTGAGCACGCAGATCGGCGCGCGATCGCTCGGGTTGGGGCGCTTTTGGGCCACGACGTTCTCGAGGCGAGCGGCGGCCCTGTGCGCGTCGACGTCTATCGACCCAGCAGATCGCTCCGCTGCCGCAGTGGCAAGGATGCCGGCGGATCGACTGCTCACTTGCAGCACGGGCCGCCCGTATGGCTCGTCGGCAGGAGCGTTGTGCAGTGCCAGGCCTGGCGCACCGCCACGCGTCACGACCACCACGGCTCGATGCCGCTCGTTGCGCCGAGCCTCCCGTAGCAGCTCGTCGTCGAACGTGGACTCCAGGACACCGATCTCGGTGTCATCGCCCACCGGTCCCATCGCTCCCCGAATGCACGAGCGCGAAGGAATCGGTGAATCGAAGAGGAGCATTCCTGGCACGGTCCGGTCCCCAATTTGGAGCACCGATCCCCCGTGAACAACCCGGTCGAAGGCGTAGGTCTCCACGCCAACGGTGGCACCAACCCTCGCAGCCTCTGCCGCAAGCCAACGCGCCGAGCGGCCATCAGTCGCCGATCCACTGCGGTGCCATCCCTGGGCGTCGTAAGCGGCCACCCACGCCGCAAGTCGACGGCTACCCCGCCGGCAGGATCCGTTGGTCATGGCTCCACCAACGTCGTACGCCCCACCGCCCAATCACCCTTTGAAATGCACATTGTAAAATGTCGGCGCCAGGTAGACGACCCCGATACCGGCCACATTGTTCTTCGAGGCGACGATCGTGTCGCCCTGGGCAGCAACGACGTAGTAGCCCTGGCTCACCTCTTGGTCCGACATCTGCATGGCGACTTTGCGGGCAGCCGCTGGCTTCGTGGCGGCATCAGCTGCAAATTCTGTAGCCAACTGGTCCAGCGTTGGGTCATCGGCTTTGAAAGGATTGAAGACCGCACCGGGCGCAATCTGGGCAAGGTAGCGAGCGTAAACTGTAACGTTTGGATATGCAAACGTAATGACCGGGTACTTCGTAGATTCTCCAGCGGCAGCAAGGCTCGTGTGCGGTACAATTTGAATGTTCATGGTTATTCCAATTGCCGCCAATTCGGCCTTGATGATTTCGGCTTCCGTCTGTTGTGTCGGCCCGAACGGTGCTGTGAAGCTTACGGCGTGGACGCCAGACTGCGCCATCAAGAGGCGAGCCTTTTTGACGTTGTACACGAATTTCTTCTCAAGCGCAGGGTCGTATCCCTCCTGACCCTTGCCGAGGGGCTGGACCGACGCTGTCCCATACCCGTCGAACGCAGCCCTGACGATGGCCGAACGATTGAGCTCAAATTCCATCGCTTGTCGTACTTTTGGATTCGCGAATCCAGGCACCAGCTTGCCTTGTCTATCGGTAATCAGCAGTCCATACCATGCCGTAGGTGCCGATTGGATATGCAGGCCATCTGCTTTCGCTTGGTTCGCTTCTGTCGGGGACACCATTGCAACATCCACCTGGCCGGTCTGCAGAGCGTTCAAGCGAGCCGTGGCTGTCGTAATTACTTTGAACACAATGGTATGCGGGCGGATCTGCTTCTTTCGTCCCCACCAATGGGGATTGGCAGTAAACGTGTACTCGGTTCCCGGGGTAGACCGTGTCGGGTCGTAGAAGTAGGCGCCAGTCCCGTCCGGATTGAAATTGAGGTTGGGCCTCGTGAGCGCCGATGGGCTTACCATACTGCATTCTTGCTGCGTGAGGCTTTCGAGGATCGTTGGATCTGGCGCTTTCAAGTAGATCCTCAAAGTGGTGGGGTTGACAGCTTCTACTTTTGTTATCGGCTGAAGCGTCGCGACGCGAGCCTGGTCGGCGGCGAGCGTCCAATCCAAGGACGCCTTCGCCGTTGTGGCGTTGAACGGTGATCCGTCTTCGTAGGTGACTCCAGAGCGGAGCTTGAAGGTGATCTCCGTGGCACTCTGGAACTGCCACGAGGTGGCAAGATCCGGCACTGCTTGCGCTTTATTGTTGAGTTGGACGAGGTTGTCGTAGACCAACCCCATGGCCAGTCCTTGCTCACCTCCCGACTCCGACTGGAGCGGATCGAACGTCACGATCGGGATGCTGGAGGCATAGGTCAAGGTGGCATTGGCGTTGGCGGCAGCGAGTTTGCCTCCCCCAGCCGTTTTGCTGGTCGCTGCGGCTTGGCCACTCCACCCAACCACGAGACACCCAGCCAGGACGAGTCCGGTGGCCCGTGACCACAGCGCCCACCCGTTTTTGACCGTCAGCGCCATTCTTTTCAACCCCCAATGCTTGTTGTTCATCGTGGATCCAAGTTTGCAGATTTCACACGATTGCTCGTGGTCTGTGTCATGTTGCGGAGAGGAAGTAGCGTGGCCGCAATGGTCACTTGAGAGCCAACCTGTTTGGTCCGGCCCGGTCGGATGCGACTTTGTGCTTGTCCGCCACGGCGGAGGCTGTCAGGCCAGCGCGTACGAGATGCGTCGATACGCGCGCTCGTAGGTCGGCGACGCTGCGTCGTCCGGCGGCCGAGAACGTGGTCAGGTTCGGGCGCACCCCTTCACCCACGAGCCGCCACACCGGCAGCCGGGGGTTGAGGGCCATTGCGGACTCCTGGAAGATCATCTGGACGTCACGGAAGCCTCGCGGATGCCGCCGCTCACGTGGCGCGAGCGTGCCGCCGGCCATCGGGAAGAGCACCTGTCCCGCAGTCGGTTTCAGGAACCCGGCGAGGACCTTGCCAAGCGTCGACTTCCCGGACCCGGATTCGCCAACGATCCCGAGGACCTCTCCGGCGCTCAGGTCGAAGGTCACCCCGTCGACTGCTCGCAACGTGCGGCCCCGCCCGTGTGAGAACTCGACCACGACGTCTCGGGCCGAAATGATGGCCGGGGCCGGGTCGCTCACCGTCGCCCCCGACGGCGATCGTCCTGGGGCGGCGCCTTCACCGACTCTGACGTCTCCGCTGCACTTCGCATGCCCCCCCCAGGGGTCCGGCTCCACCGGCTCTCCGGCGCGCCCACGGTTCTGACTAAGCGCATAGTCATATTACCTCTGCTGTCAAGCCTTACCGCGGAACCGACGGCGAGAAGGGTGTCAGGACGTCGTTCGCGTGGTCACGAGATGCTGAGGGCACTCGCTGTGCCTGCCGCGAAGTCCCCTGCCCACTCGCCTGGTCCGCTGACGAAGCCACGGGCTTGCAAGGAGGGATTTCCCTACGCCTGAGGACCACCGGCCACGTAGAGAATTTGGCCGGAGACGAACGAAGCGTCGTCGCGGGCGAAGAAGGCCGCCGCAGCCGCGACATCGTCGGGTTGGCCGACTCGGGCCACCGGAATCTCCTCGACGAAGCGCCGCTTCAGCTCGTCGAATTCCATCCCCATC
>CAZAMA010000136.1:0-7899 GCA_964485645.1 uncultured Acidimicrobiaceae bacterium
CCGGTGAATAGCTTCGAGGTCGTCGAAACGCTGGACCCAAGTTTCTTCACCATTCTCAGCGCGCAGAATCAATCGCTCAATCTCCAGGAGTTCCCGATCGACTTTGTGGTCCGTCCTGTGCCGCTTTCAGGGGAGGGGCCCGATACCGTGTCGGAAGAAGTTGACGCCAGCGCAGGTGGGCAAAAGAAGAATGATGACGGCGCGGTAGCCGTAGATATGGCCGCTGCACTCGCGCATCGTCGCTGGCATCTGTTCGCACCGGACCTGGCTCGACGCACGTACCAGATCACATTGCCACCGGGGGTGTTCGTAAATGCTGGCGTCGAGCTGATTGGCGTGCCGATCATCACGACGATTCGCCGACCGACGCGAGGACAATTCCGCCGCACGCTCGCAATCTCACTGATCCTAATTCCTCGCCCTTCTGGAAGTTCTGCCCAAGCGCTATCGCTCGACGACTGGAGGCGGCTGCTGACCTTCTCGGATCTCTCAATGGCTCACTCGGCGGTAATCAGTCAATCTGGTGTCTCAGCGCTGACATTGGTCCCGAGCCCGCTCGTCACCTACCTAGCAGGACTATCGCCATCGTCACCGAGCGTGGCGAACCTAGAGCAAACCCTGGGGGAGTGGATCCGGCTCATCGCCCGCCCTGTTGTTTTTGCGCTAGCCACACTGGCCAGCGCTAAAGAAGACGACACCCTGGCGGCTGCGATGGAGCAGGATCTACTTGCTGCAGCCGCTCTCGGTGTTCGTCGAGGTGCAATGCTCCTCTTGCCAAACATCGAAAATCGAAACATCCATGCATGGCTACGGGGCGACTCTCTTCCAGCGGAGACAACAAAGCCTATCGATGACGCTTTTCGTGCCCTCGGCATACGGACGGCTGATCCGCGCGCTGCCTTCGTTCCGACATCCATCACGCTTCAATCCGACGAATACCTCTATTACTTTCCGGAACGCCGCCTCCTCGTCGCGATGCTGCCTGCCGACTGGGAGCAGTTTCCGCGCAGGTCGCTCCGCTTCCTGCTCGCCGCCTGCCTAGGCATGACGAACGGTCTCTCAACGGTTCGGACTATTGCATACTTCTTTCACCATGAGGTTGAGAACGTCCGTCGCAGCCGGCGGCTGAGTGAGCTCACGACAGAGTTTGTGACCGATCTCGATGAAGCGTATGACCTTGATCTGAACATCCCGGGTTACAAGGTCGCTTACGAGCACGTTAAGGAGCGATCGCTGGTGGAGCGCGACTTCGAGCACGTCAAGTGGTCGGTGGACACGCTCTCAGAGCGAATATCGGCCGAGGAGACTCGCCGGTCCGCGATTAGCGTTCTTTTCTTCACCATCACGATAGCGGTAGGCACTCTTGCTCTCGTCTTCACAGGTGAGAAGCATGAGTTGGGAATCGCTGCCATCGTTTCCGCTGTTGTGGCCGCCTGGGTAGTACTTGGAAGAAACTCCCTGAAGCGGCTTTAAACATTGTCAAGGAGAACCGACTGATGGATCTGATGAAGTCGGATGCGATCAAAGAGCGCCATCGAGACGAGTACGCGCGGATCACCGATTGGCCTCACGCCAGTGCTCCCGGCGTATTCTTCTGGGCTGGCGAACACGTAGTCCTCCACGGATTCCCGGCATTCTGCCAGCAGGTCCCACTGCGTGTGTGGGTCGCGATGCGCTGGACCCCTGACGATTGCAGTCCGGAATTCGAGTTCCTTAGAGGCAGCCAGCTGTTCTACGATCCGGTACACGCAACGCGCGGTGGCAGACCGTTCAATCCCATCGCGTACAACTTCGAGTCGAGTCAGATCGCCGACGTAGTCGAGCGACTCGCCATTGAAGCTAAGGCTCTGGGCGTCACGGGCAAGTTCAAAATCCGTTCACTCCATGAGCTCCGCCCAGGGGCGGGATGCAATTGGTCGGGAGCTTTCGCGTCGGCGTTGCTCGGGGCATTCCTGGCATCCGTAGGAGCCCTCAAGCCCTCTGACCTAGCCGAACAGGTCTGGAGCAGGCCGGTTGTAGTTTCCAAAGACGCGCCGAATGGTGCCGCGCCAAACTCGGATATAGCGGCGTTTCACCGCACCGCGTGGAAGCTTGAGACGCTTCTTCACAAGGGACGAGCGTCCGGCTACGGCACGCTGTGCAGCGTTATGCAAGGCAAAGCGCCACTCCTGTTTTGCGGTCCAAAGCGCGGGTGGCCAACCGGTCGTCCGATCCACCTGGAACCGGATCAGGTCGACAAACTTGAGCATCTCCCCTTTTACGCAGCCGACACGGGTAAGGTCTATAGCTTTGATTGGTTCGATGAACGAGCGGCTGTCAACCGCTTCTCCAGCGAGCTTCCGGTGACTTGCGGTCTCGTTTACTCAGGTGTGGACAAGGTCACGGGCGAAGCGATCGAGCAGACGGAAAAGCTCGACGTTCTCATGGAGCGCGAGACCGCGCGAATCGTGCCTGGCTTTGATCAGGAGACAATCCGGTCGACCTTCGGAAGCTCGAACGCATGGCTGGAGGGTTTCTTGCGACATCGCTTCTCCGGGGAGAGTCTCCGCCACAACCTGGTCTCAGCGCTGGCCGCTTCAACCCTGCAAGTGGGAGGAGCGCTGATCGAGCTTCTCACAGCCCTGTCGGCCGGTCCTGCTCGATCCGATGAAGTTCATGGCCTCGCCGTCCGGCTCGCTTCCGCGATGCGTCGTACACAGGGCGGGTTGGATCAACTCGATTTGGATTGGTCCGAGGCGAGGCGGGTCACCTTTGCGATCGATCAATGGGCCATTGAGCAGGGTTGCCTCGATATCACAGCAGCCAAGATGACCGGTGGCGGGCGGGGAGGCATGTTGGTATTCCTCACAAAAGACGACCCCAACCTTGATGACGGTCTTATGCGCAAACTCGGAGAGACATTCCAGCACGGGACTAGACCTCACGTCGCCTGGATCAGCTCTCGCGATGGCTTCGACGGCGCTGGCTTGAGAGTTGGCTTGCCAGGGGACACTGGCGTTTCCGATCTCTCGGAGTGATGTCAGGCCAAACGACGGCAAACTCTTTGACAGAACGCAGCCATAAGGAGTCCGATCAGGATCAGCCGCTCCATCAGGTGCCCAATGACGACGGCGGCAACGACTCCTGAAACGAGCGAGCCGAGCCGTTTGAACGAGCGGCCATCGTGGCAACAGCGAGCGGCGCTGAGATTTCGCCCGCCGACTACCAGCCAGTACACGATCACGAGGCCGAACAACACAATGAGGGCGCTCATCGAGCAGGTGCGAGACGCATCGTCACCGAGCGTGTCATCGACCACGCGACTTTGGGCACGACCGGTCAACTCGACGACGTACGTTCACGAGCGACGTCCCGCGGGCCATCAGCTCAGCCCGCGCCCACCGTGTTCGAGGCCGAGGAGCCTGGACAGCTGGCGGCTGGCGCGAACAGCTGTATGACCACCCGTCGGTTGGCTTGCCGGCCGACGCTGGTGTTGTTGTCGCCGACGGGATTGGACGCACCTTCTCCGGCGGCTTGAACACGATCTCCAGGAATCCGGGCTTCTTCGATGACGTTGGCGACTGCAGAAGCCCTGGCTGACGACAGCCCCTGGTTGCCACCAGGGAACGACGGGTCCGGGACGCTGTCCGTGTAGCCGAGCACCCTGATGGTCGCATCGCAGTGCCGTTGAGCGGCTGAGATGATGCCCGACACTTGACTGAGCGCCGATGGCGAAAGAGTCGCTGAGCCGCTGTCGAACAGGATGTCACCAGACAAGGTCCATGTGAGCGTGGCGGGAACCGCTGACGTGGGCGGGGCAGCGACCTTGTCCCACCACGGGGTCTCGGGCACCGCGTTGGTGAACGTCGTCGCGATGTTCCCGGTCAGGCCAGTGCTCGCTGCCGGTGGAGCCGACGTCGTGGGTGCAGAACTTGCCGGTGCGGTGCCACAGCCGGCCAGGACGCCGATGCTCGTGGTCAGGGCGCCGACGAGAACTTGCGCGAACTTGATCATGGAGCTACCTCTCTCTGGAACGAATGCGCCGGGTGGCCGTCAGGGCGGTGAAGACAGCCCTGGCCACCGTCCCTGCAGGATCAGAGGGGTTGACGGGGGTGACGATCACCCGGAGGTCATCGACCAGCGCCTGCGGCACGGCGCTGCGTAGGACCACTGCATGCGGCTGACCGGGAAAGTCGGTGAAGGCGCGCAGAACTCCGGCGACGTCGCCGTCGAACAACTGGAAGTCGGACAGCGCGATGAAGACCACATGATGGTCCGGGTACCGGTCGGCGATCTGGCGGGCCTTACTCAGAGAGGGTCCGAGAAGGCTGCAGCCGCTACCGTCTCGAGGGATCTCGAGGCCACGTTCGAGCCCGGCGACGCCGTTTCGGAGCGGGGTCGGGGGCACGTCGCCTGAGTTCGGCGAGTCGAAGTTGAGCATCGCAACGAGCTCGTCGCCACACTTACAGCGCTTCGCGACGGCCTCGATCGCGAGGCGCATCTCTTGGAACCGGTTGCCGCACGCGTCATTGCCTCCGACACCCACGACCGACCCGGAGTTGTCGGCCGTGGTGATAAGCAGCACCGGTACCTCCGGGCACTTGCCCACAGGGCCGAGACGCACCGCGGCCAGGGTGCGGTCGACGGTAGCCGACCGCACCCCGAGGCGTCCTTCCCCGAGAAGGCAACCTGACAACTGCAGGCCATTGAGCAGGCGAGTCACGGCGCCTCCTGCTTGGTGAATGGCCGGTGGCCGTTGGACGACGGCGGAGAGACGATCGTGTCCGGTTCGGCGGTGATCGGTGTTTCTGTCTCACCGCCCTCGGCCGCACCGGCCGCGCGGGGAGGTGGGTGCCCGGGAGCCCACCCGTGGCCAAAGATGGCCGGCCGGGCGGCGTGCCAGCCGTACACGGTGGCCATCACTCGGCGGTAGGCGGCCCATCCCAGGTCCTCGTACTCCTTCTCGATCGACTTGGCGGTAGCGTCGGCCTCGGCGACGATGGCTCGGCATGGCAGGGCCATGAGCTTCTGGTGGTATTGCACCGTCCGATGGACATGGTGTTCGGCTTGCTCGACCTTGTCGGCGAGCTCATCCGTGGCGTGGTACGTGCTCACCCACGAACCCATCGCTACGGCGATGGCGATCATGCCGAAGACGACGCCGGCGGCCGAGCCCTCCGTCGAGCTGCGCAGCATGAAGATGCCGATGCCGAGCAACACGACGATGGTCAGCGAACCGAACACCATCATCTTGACGATGTACTCGCCGTCGTCAGGGCCGTGGAAGAGGTGAGCGTGACGCTTGTGCTCCTCGGGTAGCGAGTCGGGATTGCGCCTGCGCTGGCGGGCCAGACGGCAGTCCTTGATCTCGCCGCCCAAGAGGCCACTCGTGATGGCAGCGACCGCCGCCGCCATGGCCTGCAAGACGGCGAGCCAAGGGATCTCGCCGAGGATGATGGCGCCACCGGCGACGCCCACCAGGTCCCCCAACAAGAGGAAGAGCATCCGCAGGTGGTACCAGTACCGCTCCCGAGGATGACGACGGACGAGCGCATCGCCGACGACGTCCAACAAGAGGTGATACTTGTCGATGGCCATTTCGACGAGCGGCTGGTGCTCGTCGATGAGACGGGCTTCACGGTCGGCGGCTTCTCGGTGGGCATCAGCCTCTTCATTTAAGGGTCGAGCCAGGTTCTCGGCGAGGGCTCGGTAGTGGTTGCGTTGCTCCTCGGCTCGGATCTCGCCCATCTGCTCGACATACGTCATGCCGGCCGCGTCGGGGCGAGGGTGGAACTCGGGCGACTCGTCCAGAGGGACGACGCTGAGGCTCTCCAGCTCTTCGGCGAAGTCCTCGGGACCGGACGCTGTGTAACTGCGGGGGCTGGTCAGCCTGACCACGTCGGGTCGGGCACGAGTTCCGCCCGGGGAACGCTGACGATCGAGAACGGACATAGGTTTAGCTCCCTTCGATGGAGGCCACCGGGTTGACCGAGACGACGCAGGTGGCGCCCGTCCGAGCACACGCCCTGGTGTAGAAGGTGACGAGGCTCTGGACGTAGCCGCTAGGAGCGGGCGGACTGCTGGACACCCGCCCGAGCCCGGCGATGGTCAGGACGGCGCCCCGCAGCGGGGGAACCGAGACGCGGTTACCGAGATCGGTCGCGGCCACCGGCGAGAGATCGACATTGGTCACGACCTCACCGGTCGTCTGAAGTCCGGTCGTCAAAAGCAATCCGTAGAGACGATCACCGCGTGCCTGCTGCGCCGCGAACTCGGCCATCAGAGTCAGTTGGGACATGATGTCGGTGGCGCTGCCGGGGAGCCTGGAGGTGGCACCGGGGATGGCGGCGGCGATGCTCTTCATGGCAACGCCCACCATCGCTGTGACCTTCAGCAGGCGGGCATTGAGCGTTGCTCCAGACGGCTGGAGCGGACCGGCATACAGCGTCTGGGTCCCGGCGTCGCTCGCCGAAAACGCGTTGACCTGGATGACACCGCCACAGACGGCGGTGAACGTGGCCGCCGCCCTGATCTCACCGAGCCGCTCCTGATTCAATCTCTGGCTCCGGTCGTTTTGACTCAGGTCGTCGCCGACATAGGTGGCGACTTGGTGCCCGCGGGGACAGGTCGAAGCCAGCTTCTCTAGCTGGCCGAGAGTTCCCGAGGCCTGACCGAGGCCACAGGCCGACAGTATTGAAATGAGCGGCGCGATGCTGAGGAAACCGAGTAGCTTCAACTTCTTAGACATGGGATTGTGCCTTTCCTCTTCAATAGCTGATGGGTATGGTGAGTCACTTGTCTGGACTGGTCGGGGGCTTGCCGCCCCCCGACCAGTCATTTGCTTGGCGGTGCGGCCGGAGTTGGACGCCCCGCTGCGGCGACTGCCCCTCTTTGACGACGTAGTCACAGATAGCCAGCGAAGGAGACGCGCCCGGCTGGCTCGCCGAGGCAAGAAGCAGGCGGTCCGCCGACTGACCCCGCATCGAGCGAATCGGAATCCGGGAGCTTGAATTCCTCCCAGAACTGAGCGGTGGCGCCGATGCCGCTGTCCAGGAAACGGCCGAGCTCGCACTCCTCCAAGGAATCCAACATGCCGAGATGTCCGTCGGAGACGATGCTCGCCTCGTCGTTGTCAATGGCGACCTTCAACCGGGGCCAACGGTGCGACAGCATGTACTGGTTCGTCACGAGCAAGAGAAAGGGCATCTGCTCCAACGGGAAGGTCGTCGAGGCCACAGCCTCGAACCAGAGCATCGCCCCGGTCTCGTCGGTACCGATGACGAAGTCGACCTTGCGCGTGCCCCACCGGAAGCGGACAGCGAAATCACCGTCTTCGTACCGCAAGAATGTGAGCTGGCGGGACTTGAGATAGTCGTCGATCATCTCGCGGCGGAGATCGGCCATGTCGAGGTCTTCAGTCATGGGACGCATCTCTCCTTTCCGTTGGGTCACTGGTATGCAGGGATTGCGTGGGCGCTGCCGAGCGGACTGTCGGCTCGTGGTGATGCATGAGCTCGCTGTGTCCGTCATGCTCGTGGCCGAGATCAGGCTCTGGCAGGTAGCGGGTGATCTCATCGACGACCTCTGCGAGGCGAAGGTCGCCGGTGTCGATCACGTGCGCGTCGAACCAAGCCGTCGCGTATTCAACTAGGGCTGCTTCCATGGCAAGGAACTTGTGGGGGCTCCGTACGACAGCGAGGTCATCGGCTCCCACTTCTTCGGGGCTGAACCGCCTACGCATCTCGAGCCGTTCGACGCGGACATGGATGTTTGCGGTCAGGACGACACTTACGCCGAAGAGCGGATGTGTCTCGACCATGGACGCCAGAGCACCGACGAGAGCAAAGAGGAGGTGCACGTTGAGCGGAACGAGCACCTCCATATACGAGAGGTGTGAGAGCGGCTCCGTTGCCACGATGA
>CAZAMA010000137.1:0-7818 GCA_964485645.1 uncultured Acidimicrobiaceae bacterium
CTTTGTGTAGGAGATAGTCGAGGACGCCGGGGGTGCGGTCACCACGACGTGCTCGCCCCACTTCGAAAACGTCGTCGTACTCGAACCGGTCGATGTGCTCGTGATCTCCTCGGCCGGCAAAGTCGTCCGAGCCGAGATGGTCATAGTGGTAGAGAACTTCGGCGCGGAGGTCGTCGCCGCGGTCGTCCACTTGAGCACGTACAGGTGCACGCCATGGGTGATTTTCGTGGACATGGTCGTACCCTTGACCCCCGGAAGGACGTTTGCGAGCACAGAGATCGTGAGGTTCGTCTTCAGCGCCGAGTACTCGGTTGTACCTGCCTTCACCGACATCCAGTCCTTGCCGATTTTTTTCACCTCAGCGGCGGTCAGGCCAAAGATCGCCTTCAACCCGGAGGCGCTTCCGCTCAGGTAACCGTAAGCGGGGGTGAGCCTTAGCGCGACCCTCGACTTGCCTGTCAAGAAGCTCTCATCCCCGTTCTTTGTCCCGAAATCGGCGTTCACTAGTTCTGAGGACGATCCCGATTTCGACAAGTCATGCAGGCGAGCGCCAGTTTGTCTCGCTAGTGCCAGCTTGGCAGCCTTTAGCACGGAGCTGGTTGTCGCGGCGGCGGCCACAGGCACGCCGAGGCTCATCGATGACAACAAGACGAGTGCGGCTGCGCCGGGCAGCAGGAAGAGAAGTCTTCTTTTGCGCGAACAGACCATCTCCGGCACCGTAGCCGGACTTGCTGGGAGTCCGCTGAGTCTCCCACCACAATCGGGCGGCCTAGAGCGACTCCTCTCCCCGGGCGGCTCAGCCCGGGCTAGATGCTCCCTGTCGGTGCCAGCGGCCGCGAGAGTATGAGAGCCAAAAGCTGGCAATGACTTCTCACCTCCCAGAGACCATGGACGCGGTCCTGCTCGTCGGCCACGGCGGGCCGGAGCAACTCCTCTACCGTCGCGACGTCCCGGTGCCGGCACCTGGACCCGGCGCTGTGCTCATAGCGGTGCACGCCGCCGGCGTCAACAACACCGACTTGAACACCCGCGTTGGCTGGTACTCCTCGCCTGGGACCGGCGGCAGCTGGACCGGCGCCGCCATAGATTTCCCGCGCATCCAGGGCGCAGACGTCTGCGGCGTCGTCGTCGCGGTCGGCGAGAGCGTCGACCGAGGGCGCGTCGGTGAGCGGGTCATCGTCCAGAGCTGCCTTTCGTCGCGGCGCGAACATGGTCGAGATCACTGGCTCGGCTCTGAAGTAGATGGGGGTTTCGCGCAGTTCACCTGCGCACCTGCGGCGGACACCTACGCCGTCGACTGCGGACTTTCTGACTCGCAGCTGGCCGCGGTGCCGTGCTCGTACGCGACAGCCGAGAACCTGCTGCAGCGCGCTGGCGTGACGGCCGGCGAGCGGGTGCTCGTCACGGGAGCCTCCGGCGGCGTCGGCTCGGCTGCGGTGCAACTTGCCCGCCTCCGCGGCGCCGAGGTGATAGCCGTGGCAGGAGAGGACAAGGCGCCTGCGGTGCGCGCCCTTGGCGCGCAGCTCGTGCTCTCGCGAGGCGTTGATCTCGAAGAGGCTCTCGGTCCTGAGCAGATAGACGTCGTGGTCGACGTCGTCGGCGGCTCCTCGTGGAGCCAGCTGCTGGCAGTGCTTCGGCCCTTTGGGCGGTACGCGGTCTCCGGCGCGATCGCGGGGCCTATGGTGGAGCTCGACCTGCGCACCTTGTACCTGAAGGACCTCAGCCTGCTCGGCTGCACGTCCCAACGAGACGGCGTGTTTCGCGATCTCGTCACCTACCTCGAGCACGGAGACCTCGTCCCGCTCGTCGCGGCCACCTACCCACTCGCGGACATAGCCGAGGCACAACGTGAGTTCGCGGCCAAGCGCCACGTCGGAAAGCTCGTGCTGGTACCCCCGCCGTCGGGCTACTAGCGGTCCGGTCGTCACCTCTCGAATCGGGCCTGGGGAGCTCGAGCCGTCGAGGGCCGCGCACTTTGCACCGAGACGACGATCAACGACACCCGGGCCTGCGGCGTCGGCAAGCGGCTCCGCGGCCTTGTCGATCGGCTCCGAAGTCGGTGCTCTCGTTAAGGATTGCGCTCTTGCCGCCGGAAACTCGACTCATTTGTGCCGGCTTCGCCGGCCAGAGCTTCCTAGCTGGAACAACCTCGACGACCCCCCGATGAGAGCCCTCCGGCCTGAGCGAGGTCCGTTACCGGGCGGAGGATTAGCGCCAACTTGCACCTCGTGGCGCCAGTGTCGCGCTTCAGTGAGCAACATGCCACGTGTCCAGATCAAGTCCGTTCCTGCAGACGTCCACGCAGAGCTGCGGCGACGCGCAGCGAACGGGGGAAAATCGCCGCAGGAGTACTTGCTCGGTCGTCTGGTTGAGAAGGCACGTCGACCGAGTCTCGACAATCTACTGGACCGCGCCGGCCAGCGCAGCGGCGGACACGTGTCGTTCCGCTTCGCGAGCGATGCAGTTCGTGAAGACAGGGATGCTGGTTGATCGTCGTTGACGCGTCGGTGATTGCACCGGCCCTCGCGGACGATGACGTAGACGGCGACCGCGCGCGTGAACGTCTGCGAGGTGAACGCCTTGTGGCGCCAGAACTGTTCGACCTTGAGGTGGTCGCAGTTGTTCGGAAGGCACTTTTCGCTGGGGTGCTCGATGAACGTCGAGCTGCTAAGGCGCTAGCGGACCTCGTTGACCTTGACCTGGAGCGAGTGAGCCACCGACCACTATTGGTGCGGATTTGGGAGCTGCATCCAAACATCACGCCGTACGCCGCGGCCTATGTGGCCCTGGCGGAAACGATAGAGGCGACCCTGGTGACTGCTGACCGTCGTCTGTCGCAAGCAACAGGGTCGCGGTGTCAGATCGAATATCTCCGTTGATAGGCGGTCCAGCACCAGTCGGGCGGCGCTCGTCGCAACGGTCGATACCTACTTGAGCGCTCGATCACCCGCTCGGGCGGCCGCTCAGCCGCCCCGAGGACCGGGGCCACGGTAGCCCCCTGTCAGCGGGCCAGGTAGGCTCCGATCGCCTCGACCGCGACGGCGGTCGCCGCGGCGGCGTCGCGGTCCAGCGGTGTCGGCCAGGTCGACAGCTTTGCTACCACCGTGTCGGTCGCCCGGTGGACGAACACGTTCTGCCCGTAGATCCCCGACCCGTGCAGGAACCCGGCGGCGGCGTCGCGGACCCACCAGCAGTTGCGGTAATGGCTGCCGGGCGGCATCCCCTCTGTGTCGTCGCCGGCGGCGAACGCCTCCTGCCCGTCGGGCGCGCCCTGGATGGTGTCGGCCACCCACGCCTCTGGGAGCACCTGGTGCTCGCCCCGGCGGCCGCCCTCCAGGTACAGCAGCCCGAAGCGCCCCAGGTCCCGGAGGGTGACACATACCCCACCGTCGGCCAGGGCGTTGCCGTGCCCGTCGACGGTCACCTCGGCATCGAACTCCGCCCCCATCGGCGCCCACAAGTAGCGCCCCACCGCTTCGGCAAAGGACACACCGGCGGCCTCCGCGACCACCCATCCGAGGACGTCGGTGAGCACCGAACGGTAACGAAACGGCCCCCCGTGCGGCCCGTCGTTGCCCAAGGTGGCGTAGTAGGCGCGCAGGTCGGTCGGCAGCTCCGCCCGGCGCCGGGGCCGCCAGAGCACGACCTCCTCGAAGACCCGGACGTCGGCGTCGAGATCGTCGTAGTCCTCGCCGAAGCGGGTCCCGGCGCGCATGTCGAGCAGGTGCTGCACGCTGGCCCCGTCGAACGAGCTGCCCTTCAGGTAGGGGACCACGTCGGTGACTGCATCACCGGGCGAGAGCCTCCCGACGCCGGTGAGCGCGCCGACCACGGCAGCGGTGATCGACTTGGACACCGATTGGAGCAGGTGGGGGGTGTCCTCGCCTAGGCCGTTGTCGTAGCGCTCGGCGACGATCTCGCCGGCGTGGACCACCAGCCATCCGTCGGTCCAGGTGCGCTCGAGCAGCTCGGCGACCGTCGCGCTCCGCCCCCCCCACTCGAAGCTGACCTCGTCGAGGGGGCGCTCGGCCCGGGGAAGTTCCCACGCCGAGCCGAGCGAGCGGCGGATCCGGGCGGTGGGGACCAGCTCCCGCACGTGCTGGAATGCCCAGCGATTACCCGGTGGGTCCTGCCAGTCGGCGAGGGAAGCGGGGCGCTGCGGTAGGCCGTTCACCGCGCCGGCCGATCGGCGAACGAGTCCGACCGGGGCGCTACCGCTTCGTAGGCGGTGGCGTTCCAGAACACGGTTTGAAAGTGACGCCCCACAACCTGGTCCAGGTCACCGGGGTCGCCTGCAGGCAGTCGACGGCCAGCGTGTGAATCGCAGGGCCTCACGAGCTGAAGTACCACCGCGACGGGCGGGGGTTGCCGAAGGGGTTCTGCGGGCTCCAGCCGTGGAGGGTGTCCTTGATGACCGAGATCTGGTTGTCCCCTGTCGGGAACCAAAGCGCCGACATGTTGCGCGAGAGGTAATTCTCGATCGCGAACACGTGCGACAGCCCGGTTTGGCTATGGGCTGTCGTGATGAGCGCCTGCGCCTCGGGGGAGTAGTAGCCGCCGCCGAAGTAGTTACCTTTGCCGAACTGGGCGCTGTCGGTCGGCAGTATCGCCGGCTCGCCGTAGTTCCAGATCCACTCCGCGAAAACAAGCATCCCCCAGCCGCACGGCCCGGGTGGGCAAACGCCACCGACGGCGTAGAGGGTGTTCTCCGACTGGGGGTGGATCTCGATGTTGACACCGGCCGTCTGGAACACGTCGAGGACATAGTGCGAAAGGTGCGGCTTCTCCGGGCCGCTGTAGGACTTGTTCGCGGTGAACTCAGCCTTGAGGGAGACCGGCTCGTAGCTGTCGATCACCCATGGGCCGCCCACGACCCGCCACAGCGGGTTGGTGTCATAAGTGGCGACCTCCTTCGACTGGTCGAAGAGGAACTGGAAGACCTTGCCCGCCCCGGCGGGGGTCGCGGCGTAGTTGCCGATAGGGTCTGCCGTCGACTCCTCGTCCCACGTCTGCATGGGGTTCTTCACCGACTTCGGCTCGGGCACCGCCTGCAGATAAACGGGCGGGCTGGGTGAGCCGGCCGGGGGCGAGAGCCACGCGAGGGGCTCTCCGTCGCCCTCGAGCGACTCGTAGCCGAGCGCGGCAAGCCAGAAACCCCCGAGCCGGAGCGGATCCTCGCAGTCGAGGGTGACGATCGTCTTAGGTGGCATCACTCCCCCGAATCTAGCGGGACCGACAACGTAGCCCTGGTGGCCCCGCTCCGAGATCAAGCTGGCCGCAGCTCCACCACCATGCGAGTGCCGGGGCCACCGCTGCCCACGCCGGGGCCGGTGGTGCCCGCGCCGATGCCACCGCTGCCCGCGCCGGGGCCGGTGGTGCCCGCGCAGATCGGCGATTCCGCCCGCACCTGGCCGCCCATCGCCCGTGTGAGCTCGGCCACGATGGACAAGCCCAGTCCGAGGCCACGGCGAGCAGCCCCACCGCGGTCTGCCTGGTAGAAACGGTCGAACACCCTCTCCAGATCCACCGGCGCAATGCCGGGGCCGTCGTCCTCGACGAGCAACACGACGCCCCGAGAGCGAGCAGATGGCGCTTTCAGCTCCGGCCCGGGTCCGGGCCGAGCCTCGACGGTGACCGTGACAGTCCTCGTGGCGAACGAGAGGCTGTTCTCCACGAGGTTCGAGACCACCTGTGCCAGCCGATCAGGATCGGCCAGCACGAACAGCGCTCCGGGGGGCAGCCGAGCCAGGAGCTCCAGACCGGCACCGGCGGCGCGGGGCTGAAAGGCTTCCACGGTCCTGCCGACCACCTCGCCGATATCGGTCGACCCGATATGAAGGGAGAGGTTGTCCGTGCCGAGCCGAGCGAGATCGAGCAGGTCTGCGACGAGGCGCTCGAGGCGCTTGGACTCGCTTACTATGACCCTTGCCGCACTGGCTGGATCGGGCGCGATCCCCTCCTCGATCGCCTCCGCGTAGCCGCGGATGGACGTGAGCGGAGTCCGCAGGTCGTGAGAGACAGAGAGCAGCAGCTGCCTCTCGCGGTCCCTCCCGCCCTGGAGCCGCTCGGCCATGGCGTTGATCGACTCCCCCAGGCTCACGAGCTCGGGGTAGTCACTTGCGTGGGTCTGCACTCTCGCCGTGAGCTCGCCCGCGGCGATCCTCCCTGTGACCCCGCTGGCTACCACGAGCGGCCGGGAGATCCGGCGGGTGAGCCACGCGGCCACAGCCGCGGCGAGCACGAGGGTGGCACCCGACACGAGCGCGAAGTACACCCAGCTGGCCCCAAGCGAGCCGGCGGACCGCGTGAGCAACACCGCAGCGTGGGCGCCTTTCGGGAGATGGACGGCGGCGGCCGGGGTCAGTTGCACAGGTATCGCGACAAATACGAACCCGCCGCGCGTGCCAGTGACGGTATGGCCAGCCTCAAGCCTGGACGGAGAGAGGTCCGCCTGGCTCAGATGCGCTGGGAGGCGTGAGCTGACCGCGAGCAGCGGCGTGATGACTATCACGCGCCCGCCCTCGCGTCCGAGAATGCCGGCTATCACCTCGATCCTTCGAGGTGACTTCGCCCTCGCCAGTACCCGCGAGAAGATGGTCGCCTCGCGAATCAACTGGCGCGTCGCATCGTTACGGGCGGCCTGGCGGGACACGAGCAGAGAGCCGAGACCAGCCGCGAGGAGCGTGCCCGCCATGAGAAGGACGAGCACCACCGTCAGCCGCCGCCTCACGCGGGCACGCGCCCAGCCCCGGTGGCATCACCCCATGCGATAGCCCGCTCCTCTTATCGTCGCGAGCGGCAGGTCGGGGCCGAGCTTACGGCGCAGTTGCGCGACGTGAACGTCGACCGTACGCGCATCGCCGTACCACGAAGAGCCCCAGACGCCGTCGAGCAGCTGCTGACGACTCAGCACGAAACCCTTGTGGTTGGCCATCCAGGCCAGCAGATCGAACTCCCGTGCCGTGAGAGACACGAGGACCCCGCTCGAGGTGACCTCCCGGCGAGAGGGATCGATCGTGATCGCGCCGATGGAGACTGGCGCCTCGCTCAGCGGCGGGCGTTCCGTGCGGCGCAGGACGGTCCGGACACGGGCGACCAGCTCACGAGGAGAGAAGGGTTTCGTGACATAGTCGTCCGCGCCGAGCTCGAGACCGAGCACACGGTCGATCTCGTCGTCTCGGGCGGTGAGGAACAGCACGGGCGTGCTGCCCTCGGCCCGCAGAGTTCGACACACCTCGAAGCCGTCGCGCTCGCCGGGAAGGCCGACATCCAAGATGACCATCCTGGGCCGCTCCCGCCGGACGAGCTCAAGGCCGGCCTCGCCATCGCGAGCCACCAGCACGCGAAACCCGTCCCGTCGCAGGTACAGATCCACCAGCTCCGCGATGTTGGCGTCGTCCTCGATGACAACGACCGTCCCGACTTCGGAGCTCAGTGGCACACCGTCAACTCTGTCAGCTGACGCTGCTGGATGCTGGGCTTCTGACTGGACCCCGAGCCATTACGAACATGGCGCTTCCGGTGGTGCCTGTCGCCGAGCCGTTCGGCACTAGCTGTACAAGCAGGACACGATCGCCTGTGACAAGCGCCGACTGCCTAAGTCCGGGAAAGCGCGTCGAGGTCGTGATCGTCGCGCTCACGCTCGGAAGATCGCCGGCAAGAGCGCCGATTTCGCCCCGTAGCACGCCGTCTCGACAGCCGGGATACCTGATCCGGCACTTGGTCGGCCGCATCGCAGCAGTTGAGCTCGTGGGCGACGACGTCTTAGCCGTGGCAGTCTGCGGTGTGGACGCATATGCGACCCCGCCGGCGGCGAGC
>CAZAMA010000138.1:0-7790 GCA_964485645.1 uncultured Acidimicrobiaceae bacterium
GCTATCTCGGCCCCAACGGCGCCGGCAAGACCACGCTCATCCGAGTGCTCTTAGGGTTGACGCGGGCCGACGCCGGGACGATGTCTCTCCTCGGCCATGCCGTCCCTGAGCATCGCGATCTGGCGCTGGCACGGGTTGGCGCCATCGTCGACGAGCCTCGGTTCCATGCTCACTTGACCGGGCGGCAAAACCTCCAGATTCTCGCCGCCGCCCGTGAGCCGGCGGCCTCCGACCGAGTCGGGTCATCACTGGACCGAGTCGGCATGACGCAACGCGCTGACGACCGGGTGTCGAAGTACTCGATGGGCATGCGCCAGCGTCTTGGCGTGGCCGCTTGTTTGCTTGGGGACCCGCAGCTACTGATCCTGGACGAGCCGATGAACGGGCTCGATCCGGCTGGCATGCAGGACATGCGCGACATGATCCTCTCCCTCGTGGCCGAGGGCCGCACCGTGGTGCTCTCCTCCCACCTTCTCGACGAGGTCGAGCGGACATGTGATGCCGTCGCCATCGTGGACCGGGGCAACGTCATAAGGCAGGGACCGATCTCCGAGCTCTTGGCGGGATCGTCGCTGGTCCTCCAGGTCGACTGCTCCGAGCCCGATCGCGCTCGCGGCCTCCTCGACCGCCTCAATATCGGCGCCCGCGTCGAGTCCGCGACCCTCGGGCTCGGGATCACGCTGCCGGCAGGGACAGCGCGTGACGTCGTCGCCGAGATCAATCGAGTTCTCGTAGAGGGCGGCATCTCGGTGTATCGGCTCCAGGAGATGCAGGCTTCCCTCGAGTCGTGGTTTCTGCAGGTCACCAGCCGACTGGGGGACTCATAGTGACGACCGTGCCAGCTTCAACACTTCCGGACCACACGCCGGTGGCACCATCGGCCCGCGCGTCGCGGGACAATCGGGGCTCCCCGCTGCCCGCCGGCCGCATGATCTCCACGAGGTTCATGGAGCTGCGCAAGCGGCGCGGGCTCATGATCGCCCTCGTCCTTGTGAACATTGGCATCCCCACCATCTTCCTCCTCGTCCGCCTGCTGGCGCACGCGTTCGACCCGAAGGCTTACGGACCGGCCGGTGGCTACAGCATTTACACGGGTCTTTCTGCCGGCGTCATCTACGTCTTCGGCTTCATCGTCGCCGCGACCTTGGGCTGCACGGCGGGTTCAGCCGACCTCACCGAGGGGATGTTCCGGCACCTTGTGGTGACCGGCCGTTCCCGCTTGGCGCTCTACCTGGCCCGGATCCCCGCCGGGTTGGCAATCATCGTGCCGCTCGTAGCGGTGGGTTTCACCGTCGTCTGCGCGGTGTGCGTCTTCGCGGCTCCGACCAAGCTCAACTACGACGGTTTGACCCTGCGCCCAGGCTTGTCGCGCGCCGCATTCGAGAACTGGGCCGCAGATCATCCCGGCCTCGTCATCTGCGCCTTGCCCTACAACGGCCCGGAGCCAGCCGTCCCATGCGGACCGAACGGCGCGGTGCCCGTGGCCAAGGCCCCTGGTGGGGGCACCACCGGGCAACCCCCGACGCCCACGCCCGCTCAGCTCAGGGCCGCGGCCATTCGGATCGCCCAGCAGGACTTTCCGAACTACGCGACCCAGTTCCTCTATCCGTCCAACTCATTGATGGTCGAGACCGGGCTCTGGATCGAGCTGGAAGCGCTCATCGGGTTTCTTGTCGGGCTCGGGCTCGCATCGCTGCTCGGCCAAAGGACGATTGCCGTGATCCTCATGATCGTGCTCGAGATCGTCCTTACTCCTCTCTTCTCGCGGGCGCGTATTCCTCACCTCTTGAACTTGCAGCGCTCGGTGGTCGGCGTTGCCATGGCGCATCTGGCCCCGGGTGGCCTCTCGGTGCTCGGAGGCGGCGGCGGGGGGCCAGGTGGGGGCCAGGGCAACCCAGGGCTGGTGCCGGAGTCGACCGTCGTGGCCGCCTTCGTCATCGCCGCCTGGCTGGTTGCCTGGACGGCCCTCGGCGCCTGGAGGATGATGACGAGGGACGCCTGACAGCCTCTCTCGGGGTACCGCATCGGCGGCGGGCTGGCAACGATGTCGTTCACGGTCTGGGACACGAGGACCTCCCCGGGTCCGGCGTCTGCTGCCACCCTGGCACCCCTCCGGTCACCGAGGACGCCTATGATCGTTGCCATGCGGGTCGGTTGTGCCGAGTGCGGCTGCGTCGTCGATGACGGGATCCGGGTCGTGCTGTGCCCGAATGTCGAGTGTTGCTGTCGCGATCTGCCCAGCAATGAGACACCCGGTCGGGGACTGGCGAACCAGCCCGAGCCGTGACAGGTTCGACGGCGCCCGACGTCTGGCAGCAGATCACGCCGGTCTAGCCGGAGCCTCCGCAGCGGGATGGCGCAGGCCGTCGAGAATCATCGCCAGGAGGCGTCTGGCTTGCTCCTCGGTCAACGCCGCGGCGGTGCACATCGGGCCGACGAGCTGCATGACCTCGGGGCCGGCGATGTCGGTGCGGATAGCGCCCGCGCGCTGCGCCCGTCCGACGACGAGCTCGGCGGCCTCGTCGATGACCTCGCGGGAGTGGAGCTTCAGTCCGGGGTTCTTGTCGAAGGCCTCCCGCAGCTCTTGGAGGAAGGTGCGCTTTCCTTGCGCGTAGTGCACGAAGGCTTCGAGGAACGCGACTACCGCCTGCCACGGCTCCAGGTTCGCGACCGCTTTCTCCGCCTCGAGCCTCAGCCCGTCGACGTCGTCGCGGTAGACCGCTTCGACGATATCGATGCGCTTGGGGAAGTGGCGATAGAGGGTGCCGGCGCCGACACCGGCCTGTTTGGCGATCGCCTCCATGGAGGCGCCCCCGCCCTCGCGGGCAAAGACTTCGCGCGCGGCGGCGACGAGGCGCTCGTGGTTCCGCTGTGCGTCCGCCCGAAGCGGGCGCACGCTCTCGGCATCGCTTTCCTGGGCCATTTCTGCCTCTGAAGACTAGGGGTTGCGAACCGGAGGTACTCTCCGTATACTAATCGGAGGAAGCTTCCGCTTATAGAATACCAGCCGAAAGGTCGAAGTCAATGCCTACAACACCCCTTAGCTCGTCGCGCCCTGTCACCGCGCTCGACAGCTCACACACCGGACGGAATCGGATCGGCAGCGTGTTCGCGTCCCCATCGATCTTCCTCTTCGTGATCCTCACTGCCCAGCTCATGGTGGTGCTCGACAGCACGGTCGTGAACGTGGCGCTGCCACACATCCAGACTGGGCTCAGGTTCTCGGCGACGTCGCTGTCGTGGGTGCTTAACGCGTACATCCTCACCTTCGGCGGCTTCCTGCTCCTCGGTGCGCGGGCAGGGGATCTGATGGGACGCCGGCGTGTGTTTCTCGCCGGGATCGTACTGTTCACCGTGAGCTCCATGCTCGGCGGCCTTGCGGTCACGTCATGGATGCTGCTCGCAGCACGGGCGCTCCAGGGCGTCGGCGCCGCATTCGCGGCTCCCTCCGCGCTTTCCCTCCTCACGACCACGTTCCGTGAAGGCCCGCAGCGGGTCCGAGCCATTGCTCTGTACACGACGATGTCGGCGGCGGGAGCGGCCACCGGCCTCGTAGCCGGCGGCGTGCTGACCGAGTGGGCGTCCTGGCGCGCGGTGATGTTCGTGAACGTGCCGATCGGAATCGTGGTGCTGCTCGTCGGCCGCATCGTGCTCGTCGAGACCGAGCAGCGTCACGGGCGCTTCGACTTGGCGGGCGCGGTCACGTCGACTCTCGGCATGACGGGCATCGTCCTGGGCCTCGTCGAGGCCGGCACTAAGGGATGGGGCTCGCCCGACACTCTCGCGCCACTGTTCGCCGGTGTCGTGCTGCTCGGGTTGTTCGGTCACGTCGAGCGCCGCGCGGCCGAGCCGATCCTGCCGCTCCGCCTCCTCGGCCACGGGGCACGCTCAGCCGCCAACGCCGCCCGGGGTCTCGTCTATGCGGGCATGTACGGCATGTTCTTCTTCATGTCGCAGTTTCTCCAGGACGTGGATCGGTACTCGCCGATCCGCACAGGCGTCGCCTTCTTGCCGGTCCCGATCTCGGTGTTCGCGTCGTCGCAGTTCACGAGCCGCGTGCTGGTCCGTCGCTTTCCTGCCCGCACGGTAATGCTGTCCGGCATCGCGCTCTCGTTCGTCGGCCTCTCCATGTCGACTCTGATCCAGCCCGGGATCTCCTACGCCGAGATCGTTCCAGCTCTCGTCTTCCTCGGTGCCGGGTCGGGAATGTCGTTCGTGAGCCTCACGTCCGCGTCTCTGGCGGACGTCGCGCCCCACGACGCCGGTGCGGCATCGGGCCTCGTCAACGTCTCCCAGCAGATCGGCGGGGCAGTCGGCTTGGCCGCCCTCGTCACCGTGTTCGGCGCCGTCACGCACCACGTGCAAGTCGGTGCCGGCCTGCGAGGCCCTGCCGCTCGCGCGGCCGATGCGACGTTCATCCAGGGACTGCACGCCGCCGTCGGCGTGGGCGCTCTCTTCGCCCTCTTGGCCCTGACTCTCGTCGGAGGTCTCGTGGCCCGGCGGCCGCGTGCGGTCGAGCCGATCGGAGCGGTCGTCCCGCAACTCGTCGCGGGCATGGAGGACTCGGCGGCATAGCGACAGCGGGCTGCGCGCGTACCCGCGCCCGCAGCCGGGCGAGCCCGCGGGCCTCCCGCGTGCCGTCGGGCTCGACCGACCTCCGTCCGGGAAAAGCTGAAGATCGCCCTGAACGGCGCTGCGAAGGGACACACTCCTACCTTGAGCTAGGTACGACCAGTCACACACGCAAGACGCGTTGCTCCGGACCTCGGTAGCGCACCCGCTGGGTGAGATTCCAAGACGAGGTTCGTCGATGGTCAAAGACCAACAAGAGAAGGTTGCATCGGAGCCGCTCCTCGGTCGGCCATCGTCAACGCGGTCGAGATCGGCGCATTCGCTCCCCTCGGACCTGGCAGGCGCGCAGGACACCACTTCGACCGGTGCTGAACTCAGAGCAAGGGAGTCCGTCGCCAGGGGGGATCCTCTGTCCGACACTGCGCAGGCTGGTTCCGCCGGTCGTCGAACCGTCGACGCCGTCGCTTCTGGGCCGGCGTCGTGGCGCGCCTATCTTCGCGCGCTTGGGCCGGGGCTGGTCACTGGAGCTTCAGATGACGACCCGTCTGGCATCGCGACGTACTCGCAGACTGGGGCTCGGTTTGGCTTCGGGATGCTCTGGGTGGCGCTTCTTACCTTCCCGTTGATGGCTGGCGTCCAAGAGATCTCTGATCGGACCGCGCTTGCGACCGGCAAAGGGCTTGGCGATCTCATGGTCGCAAGATTTGGTCGCGCATGGCGCGTCGTCACGGGGTTGCTGATCGGCGCTCTCATCGTCGCCAACGCGCTCAACATCGCGGCGGACCTTGTTGCGGTCGGTGCTGGAATGAACCTGCTGCACGCGGGACCGACTGCAGTGTGGGCAGTGTTGGCAGGCGTCATCACCATGGCTCTGCTCGTGAGCGGCTCGTTTGCCACGATCGCACGTGTCTTCAAGATCCTTTGTGCCGCGCTGCTTGCCTAGGTTGCGGTGCTGTTTCTCGTCAAGATTCCCTGGGGCACGGTGCTTTTCAACACGGTCGTGCCGCACTTCCGATTAAGCCGGGACTACATCGCGCTTCTCACCGGCGTTCTCGGCACGACAATTTCGCCCTATCTGTGCTTCTGGAAGAGCATGCACCGGATCGAGGAGATGCGCGAGGAAGATGCCGGAGGAACACGACCGCTGCCACTGCGCCGCCGCTCGCGCCTGGACGCGGCCGGCAAGCAGTCGAGAAGCCGATTCGACGTGTTCACCGGGATGGCGTTCTCGAACGTCGTCATGTTCGCGATCATCGTCGCGACCGCGATCACTCTCACCCCGAAATCCGGTCAGGACTTCACCATCTCTACGCCGGCCCAGGTGGCGTCAGCCCTTCGCCCGGTCGCAGGTCGTTTCGCCTCGATCATCTTTGCCCTCGGGTTCATTGGCTCAGGGATGTTGGCGGTTTCGGTCCTGGCCGGAGCCGGGTCCGCCGGGATGGCTGGACTCCTCGGCAAGCAGACCGGGTTTCCAACTCAATACGTCGCGCGCCTGTCTTCTACGGCCTCTGCGCCGTCGGAACGCTTGGCGGCGTGGCGCTCAGTCTGTTGTCGGTGTACCCGATCACCCTCTTGGTGTTCGTGGCCGTCCTCAACGGCGTGATGGCTGCACCGTTCTTCATCGTCACCATGTTCGTCTCCTCCGACCGGGCGATCATGGGGGAGTACGTGAACGGGAGAGCAGGAAAGATTCTGGGGTGGCTGACGGCAGTCCTTATGGCCGCCGCCGCGATAGCCCTCTTCGCAACAGGGGGTGTGTAGCGCGTGCGGTCAAGCGCCGGGAGGAGTACCCGTGATCTCGGTCTCGCCGGCGCCGACTGCCGCATACTGGGAGAAGTACGGACCCAGGTAAGCAAAGCCGTATAGGTCCTCGATCGTCCCCGATGCGACCGCGCCCCAAGAGGTGCCGTAGTCGAGAAGGGTCCCTCCCGCGCCGGCGGCCATCACGCAGTCACCGACGCCCGCTAGCCCACAGTAGCCTCCTACCTGTACCGCATAGAGGTTGTCGGTAGTGCCGCTGCTCTCCGCTGACCAGGTCGAACCGGAGTCGGTCGAGACTAGAACCGTCCCGCCGTTGCCGACAGCCCAGCAGGTCTGCGAGACGCCGCCGCTGTACACGCAGCTGACCGAGCGGAGGTCGTTAGTCGTGCCGGAGCTCTGCGATGACCAGGTGGAGCCATTGGTCGTCGCGAGCACAGTCCCGCCGGCACCGACCGCCCAGCATTCCGAGACAGAGAAGCAGTAGACGCCGTACAGCGGCTCGGTGGTGCCGGAGCTCTGCGATGACCAGGTGGAGCCATTGGTCGTCGCGAGCACGGTGCCGCCGGCACCGACCGCCCAGCAAGTCGAAGTCGTGGGGCAGGAGATCCCGGACAGGGTCTGGGTCGTGCCGGAGATGTCTACCGACCAGGAGGAGCCGTTGCTCGTCGTCGCGAGGATCGTACCGTGGTCACCAACCGCCCAGGCGTTACCGTTGCCAATCCCATCGTAGGAGACGCCATAGAGGGTGTCTGTCGTCCCTGAGGCTTGTGCCGTCCAGCTGCTCCCGTCGTAGGTGAGCACCGTCCCACCGTCACCGACGGCGATGGCGGTGGCATTGGCCAGGACCGACGTGACGGCGTGCAAAGTCGGCTGCGCGCTCGTGGCGGTGACCGTGATTGCGGCTGAGCCGGAACCGTTGGCATAAGAGGACTCGGTGAGCGCCTCGTTCGCGTTGGCCACGACCGTTACGTAGTAGCTGCCGGCGCCGGTGCCGGCCGGGATCGTGACGGGTTCTGTGTCGGTGTAGCTTCCTCCGACGGTGACCGGAGGGCTCGGCGGCTCTGGGAACTGGGCAAGGAGGGTTGTCAGCGCACCGGCGGTAGAGCCCAGGTATACCGAGTCCTGCCAGGTACCGACGGTCTGTGCCGCGCCGGTGTTGTCGACGGTCCAGGACACCTGGACCGTCGCGCTGGCCTGGGCAGACGACGGCACCGTCACGCTCTGCATGGTTAGCTCCGGCAGGCTTGTCGGCGGCGGCGGTCCAGAGGTGGTGGGCGGCGCCGATGGAGGCGCGGGCCAGCCTATAGCGAGCGTCAGCGTCGCTGTCGCGAAGGCACCGAGGCTGTCGCTAACTTGCACCGGCACCTGGAAGCTCTGGCCCGCGGCGTCGGGCGGGGCATCTCCCGTCAACTGGCCGCCGCCGGTGAGGCTGAGCCAGGGAGGCAGCGGGTAACCCA
>CAZAMA010000139.1:0-676 GCA_964485645.1 uncultured Acidimicrobiaceae bacterium
CTTCGGCACGCCGGTGGAACCGGAGGAATAGAGCCAGAACGCCACTTCGTCCGGCGGCACCGCGACCGTCTCGGCGCACTCGGCGCCGCGCGTGAGGAAATCGGCGAGCGTCGTGGTGCTCGACTCCTCCTTCGCCGGCGTCGAGGCCTCCGACCCCTACCAGGTCCCCGCTGATCAAAAGCACCAGTACGCCTTTTTGGTGAGCGAGCTGGACGCGACGGAGGCCAAGATCGTCTTCGTCGTCGTCCACACGCCGCCGTACTCTCCCCACCCCCGAGGTGACAGCCAGTTCTCCAACCGCTACGAGGCCCAGATGTTCGAGCTGCTGGCAGCCAAGTTCCAGGCCAGCCATCCCGGGGTGCATCTGGTCCTGCTCCTTGGCCAGGCCAGGGGTTATGCCGAGCAGGTGCTCGACCCCGCGGGCCGCCAGGTTGTCGGTGGGATACCCAACTTCGTCGTGGCCGACGCCGGAGTCCCGGCTTATGCACCCGCGAACGAGGGAGGTTTCTACAACTATGTGCTCTTTCACCTTCGCGCTGACGGCACGGTACAGTTCGCCGTGCAACCGGTGCTCTCCTCCATCAAGGTGAGCGCGTCGCGGCCCTCTCTGGCAGTGGGCGGCCATGAGTCCCTCGCCGCCGTCGGCACGACCCCGACTGGCAACAACCTCCCGCCT
>CAZAMA010000139.1:711-7553 GCA_964485645.1 uncultured Acidimicrobiaceae bacterium
CGATCGAGAACCCCGCGTCGCACTACTGGACCAGCTCTGATGCCCAGGTGGCAACCGTCAATGCGCTAAACGGCGTCGTCAGCGCGCACCGCCGGGGGAGCGCGACCATCTCGGTCACCTCTGACGGGATCACCGCCTCTACCGCTGTGAGCGTGACCCAAAGGGCGACCGGGGGCGCGTCCGGCGCGACGGGACCGTGACGAGATGGCGCTGACCCTGTGAGGTCGCGCCTTTCTCGGGCGATCAGTGCATATCCCGAGCTTGTCGCCGTGCTCGTCGCGGCGGCCATCGGGCTCAGCGTCCAGGCGCCCCTCGTTTGGGCCGACTCCCACGAGGGCATCAACATCCTTCTCGCGATCTTGGTGCTCGCCACGGCGGTCACGATCGAGCCGGCGGCACTCGGGCGGCTGAGCAGGAGCTGGCGGAGGTTGCTGACGGTTCTCGCGGTGGGGGTAACCGTGCTCCCTGCCCTGTCGTTTGCGGTCTCTCGGGTCGTCGCGGCGGGCTCGTTGCGCGACGGGATGCTGACCGTCGGTCTCGCGCCCTGTGAGATCGCATCGGTCGCTACGACCGCGATGGCCGGCGGCTCGGCCGCGCTCTCGGCCGGGGTGCTCGTCGGCTCGACCATCGCGACGGTTGTCGTTGCCGGCCCGATCCTCTCCCTCGAAGCTGCCCACGTCTCAGTGCACCCAGGCCACATCGTCGCGAACCTGGCCCTCGTCGTCCTTCTCCCGCTCGCCGTCGGGCTCGGTATCCGGGCCCTCCACCCAATTGGTGCGAATGCCGAGCGGGCCGCGACTACGACCGCCACACTCGCCGTCGCCGCCCTCGTGGCGCTCATCGCCGCGCAGGTTCACCTCTCCGCCGCCTATCTCGCCGTGGCCGGTGGCCTCTTGCTCTTCCTCCTCGGATCGGCCGCCATCGGCAGGGTGATCGGTATCGGTTCCGCCCGGGTCGATCGGAGCGCGGTTCTTCTCACTACCTCCATGCGCGACTTCGCCATCGCGGCGGGGCTCGCCTCTGCCGCCTTTGGGGCCGCCGCGGCTGCACCCCTCGGCCTTTACGGCATCTTCGTGCTCGTCTGGGGCACCGGCATCGCGGGCCTGCTCCGCCGCGGCTCCGCAGGACAGGTATCCCCGCAACCGTCCTGAAGCCGAGTTGGACCGCGTGCCAGCCGGTAAAGTCTGCCCTGCCGCGACAGGCGCAGGCATCACCTCTTCCTCTCCAGGCGTCACGGGTCGGTCCGCTTTCAGCCCGTGCGGACAACCTCCAGGCCGATCTGTTCGGCGGCGGCGCAGAGGTTGTCGTCGCCGGCCACGAACACGAGCGCACCGTCGTCCCGGGAAAGCTCGGCCGCGGCCAGGTGGATCGAGGCGAAGCCTCGGAGCAGGTGCTCCTCCGCGAGTGCGCCAGCACGCCGCGCCACAGGCGTTTGGCTTCGTCCGATCCCGCCTCCTCGGCAATCGGCACGACCCTTGCAATCTCGCGGCCATGATCGGTCACGACGACCTCGTCGCCAGCATGGACCAGGCCCAAGTACCGACTGAGGTTGTTTCTCAGCTCGCGCACCCCGACCTTCACGATGCCTCCTATGGCGCCACAATTCTAACTAGTGCAGCCACAAGTCGCATATTCATGCCTCGTGCTTGCAAGCGCCAAGCTTCGCCCCGAGCCGCGGGAGGCTAGCTCGGGGCGACGCGCCCGGCGATGGTGCGCATCTGCAGTGCCGACAGGAGCAGCTGAGTGGCAAGGACGGCTCCAACGCCCTCGCCTGCGCGCAGGCGGAGATCCAACAGCGGCTCTAGGCCCAGCTCCTCGAGCACGGCCTCATGTGCCCGCTCCCGGCTGCGCTGGCCCGCGAGCAGGTGCGCGGCGACGCCTGGCTCGAGCCGAAGCGCCAAGAGAGCGGCGACTGCGGTGGCGAGTCCGTCGAGCACGATCGCCCCGCCATTTGCCGCGACGCCGAGCACCACGCCGCAGAGAACGGCGAATTCCGGCCCGCCGGCACAGGAAATCGCCAAGAGGGGATCGACGCGCCCTGCGCCACGGAGCTGGTGGAACCGATCGACCGTGCTCTGTATAACCCTCAGCTTTAGATCTAGGGTTGCCGTGTTGCCACCGGCCCCCAGGCCCACGGCCATGGATGGCTCGAGATCGAGGAGCAGCGAGGCGAGAGCGGCCGCAACAGTCGTGTTGGCGATGCCGACCTCGCCCAGAGCTACGAGGCCGGCTGCGTCGCGGCTGGCGCCGATCGAGCGGCCGAAGTCGATCAGCCGGCTCACGTCTGCGGGTTCGAGCGCGTCCTTGGCGACGAGATCACCCCGAGGGCCGAGCGCCCGGCAGCACAGGGCACCGGGTAGAGGCTCGCCATCGACGCCGGCATCGACGGCGACGACAAAGAGGCCCACAGCCCTCGCGGCCGCGGCCCCGAGCGACTCGCCCGCTATGGTCGCCTCGAGCACCTCGTAGGTCACCGATGTGTCGTAAGTCGACACACCGAGGGCGGCGACCGGGTGGTCGGCTGCGACGAGCACGAGGCAGCCGCCTGTCTCCCCCGTGATACCGAGCGCCCCGAGGCGGTCGAGGGCCTTGTCGAGCACCCCGAGCGATCCGGGGGCAGTGAGGAGGGTGTCGGACTCGTCGCGGGCCGCGACGACCGCAACCTGGGCGGGGGAGCGCAGGTGCGAGCGCGGGCGCTCCGGTCCTAGACCCTCCCAGTGCTCCGCGATGACGACGTCCTCGAGCGCGAGGCGGCGGGACCACCCTGCCCGCTCGAGTCCTGGTGCCGGGGGGCGCTCGTCCGGCCATCCGAGACAGAGCCATCCGAGGGTCTCGACACCGGGAGGAAGGCCCACCAAATCCGCAAGGTCCGCGGGAGGAAAGAGCGTCACCCAGCCGAGCCCGAGTCCTTCAGCGCGCGCCGCGAGCCAGAGGTTCTCTATCGCGCATGCGCACGACCACAGGTCGGCGTCGGGAAAGGTCGCCCGGCCGAGCACGCCGGCGCCCTCAGCCCTACGGTCGCAGCAGACGACGACGCCGAGGGGCGCCTCCCGGATGCCGTCCAGCTGCAGGTCGAGCATGCGCCTGGCCGAGTCCTCCGCAAGCAGATGGGCCTGGCGGAGCCGCTCCCGCTCGGCGATGACTGCGGCCCGTTCACGGGTATGGGCATCCGCGACGAGCACGAAACGCCACGGTTGGGAGTGCCCGACCGAGGGCGCGGCGTGAGCCGCGGTGAGCAGGCGGCGCACGAGCGCGGGATCGAGCGGGTCGGGCCGGAACCGCCGGATGTCGCGGCGGGCCGCGACGATCTCATAGAGAGCGGCGCGCTCGGCGTCGCTGAACCGCCAGGCGGCGGCGTCCTGGCGCCGATCGGCCGCGGACGAGGTATCACCGACGGTAGGGACGGGGCGGCGCCAGCCGGTCGATTCGGTCACCTCCGCCCCCACTTCGAGGTCTCGAGGCGACTCAGCTCCAGCACCCGGCCGGCGACGACGAGGTAGGCCTCCGCGGCTTCGGCGGCAAAGGTGGCGTTCACGCGTCCAAGAGTGTCCCGATACCGCCGGGAGAGCGAATCAGCTGGCACGATGCCCGAGCCGACCTCGTTCGACACGACGACGACGGGACCCGGGCGGCGGCTCGCCAAGGCGGCAACTCCACCGGCCCGCCCGACGATCTCGTCCTCGTCGACGTCCTGCAAGATCAGGTTCGAAACCCAAAGCGTCAGGCAGTCGAGCACGACGGCGCGATCTGGATCTACCCGCGCGAGCACCGATCCGAGCTCGACCGGCTCCTCGATCGTCTCCCAGTCAGCCGCCCGCTCCGCGCGATGTCGCGCGATGCGCTCTGCCATCTCGCCGTCGAGTGCCTCGGCGGTCGCGAGGAAAGTGACAGGCAGACCGAGACTCCCGGCAATGAAGAGCGCGAGAGACGACTTGCCGCTGCGTGCCCCGCCGAGCAGAAGCGTGAGCATCACAGAGCTGCGGCCCAGGTGTGGCTGTACCCGGTCTCGCCGGCTTCTTCCTCGCGCCGGCGGGCCGGTGCGTCGGTCTCGGCCCGGTCCGGCCCGCTATGGGCCGGTCGGGCCCGCCTGGCGGGCGCGACGACGACGCCGTCTCGCCCCGCGAGGACTTCGACGGTGGCTCCGAAGAACTTCCGCACATTCGGCTCTGTCAGGACCTCCTCGGCGCTACCGCTCGAGACGGCCTCGCCGCCCGACAGCACGAGCAGCCGATCGGCGTACTGGGCGGCGAGGGTCAGGTCGTGGAGCGCGCAGAGAACCGAGATGGAGTGTTCCCGCCTGAGCTCGTCGGCAAGCTCGAGGACGAGCTGTCCGTGGCCGAGATCCAACGACGCCGTCGGCTCGTCCATGACGAGCACGGGCGCCTCCTGGGCAATGGCGCGACCGAGCACAGCGCGCTGGGCCTCCCCCCCGGAGACCTGGCCGAGCGGCCGACGGGCGAGCGCTGTGAGGTCGAGACGCTCGAGCACGGTTGCTACTACGTGGCGATCCCGGCGGGTTTCGCCACCTAGGTAGGAGTGATGGGCCGAGCGGCCGAGGAGGACGTAATCGGTGACAGACATGGCGGAGGGGAGCACGGGGCGCTGGGGCACGTAGGCGACGAGGCGCGCGGCCGCTCTCCTGCTCGTGGCGGACCAGGCTCGCCCGGCGACGTTGATCCGACCTTGGTAGGCGACAAGTCCCGTCACTGCCCGGAGAAGGGTGGTCTTGCCGGCACCGTTCGGCCCGACGAGGCCGAGCCAGCCGCCCTCCTCCACGCGGGCCGACACCGACTTGAGCACCGTGGCTTCTCCGAGCACGACCGAGACGTCGTCGATCTCGAGCATCAGCCGATCCGCCGCGACTGGCGGAGCACGACGAGGAAGAACGGTGCTCCGAGGAAGGCGGTGACGACGCCGAGGGGGACCTCGCCCGGGGAGAGGACCGTGCGCGCGAGCAGATCCGCGAGGATGAGGAAACCCGCCCCGTACAGCACCGACAAGGGCAGGATGCGCTGGTAGCTGGGTCCGGCGATGAGGCGGACAGTGTGCGGGACGATGATCCCGACAAAGCCGATCAGGCCACTTACGGAGACGGCGGCCGCGGTTCCGAGAGTGGCGGCGACGACGACGAGGAGCCGCACCCGGTCCGCGCGGACCCCTATCGTGTTGGCCTCGTCGTCGCCCACCGCGAGCGCGTCGAGGAGCCGCCGGCAGGCGACGAGGACGACCGTCGAGATCGCGATGTAGGGAAGGACGAGATCGACCTGCCCCCAGCCCGCGGTCGAGAGCCCGCCGAGGATCCAGTCGTAGACCTCGCTCAGCACCTGGGAGTCCTGCTGCTGGAGGAGGAATGTCTGGGCGGCGGTGAAGAACGCTGCCACGGCGACGCCGCCGAGGATGAGGCTCGTGACGTTTCGTTCGTGCGCGCCGGTGCGCCCGAGCGCAAAGGTGGCGGCCACCGCGACAACCGCGCCGGCAAAGGCCGCGATCGGGACGAAGTCGGCGGGCAGGCTCACGAGCCGGGGGACCTCGATCAGTGCGACCGTCGCCCCGAGCCCGGCGCCCGAGGCGACGCCGAGGAGGTAGGGATCGGCGAGAGGGTTGCGAAACACGCCCTGGTAGGAGGCACCTGCGAGCGCCAGCATGGAGCCGACGAGGCCGCCGAGGACGATCCGTGGCATCCGCAGCTGCCAGATGACGGCGACATCTGTGGGGGAGAGGTTGGAGTGGATCGACACGAAGGGGATGCGGCTCGCGATCTCCTCGAGCACCTGCCCCGCGGGAATGCCGGCTGGGCCGATGAGGACCGAGGTGACCGCAGAGCCGAGGAGGAACGCGACCCCGACTATCACATGCCAGGCTCGAAGCCGCGTCGGAAAGATGGCCGGCGCGGTGCCGGGGGCGTCCTCGAAGAAGCGCAGGCTCCGAGCAGCGGGCGCAGATGGCGGGTCTCCAGATGTCACCGGGGTCACGGCCGTCACCGGGGTCACGGGCGTCACCGGGGTCACCGGGGTCACGGGCGTCACCCGGGCTTTCCCGTGCTCGCCGATGGGCTGGAGGAGGCAGCCGAGCGGCTTGGAGCGGTGACGTCCTTCGCGATGAGGGCGAAGAAGGTCTCGAGGCTGTGCGGGCCCCACTCGGACGCGAGCGAGTCGTTGACGGGGAACACGTGGCCGAGGTGCACAGCCCTAAGGGTGGAAAAGGCCGGGCGGGCGGCAAAGGTCTTCGCTGTCTGGGCACAGCACACCGTGTCGGCCAGGAACACATAATCGGGGTTTGCCTTGACCAGGTATTCCGCGGAGAGCTGCGGGTAGGTCGAACCGGCGCGCGAGGCCGCATTGGCGATGTCGAGCATCCCGAGCCGCGCGAAGAGGGCGCCGGCAAAGGTCTTCGAGGTCCCACTGTAGAGAGTCGGGTCATACTCGATGTAGTAGGAAGCTCCCCGGACCGTGTTGCCGACCGAGCGGGTCACTCGGCTCAGATCAGCTTCGATCCCAGCTACGGTGCGCCGCGTTGCGCCGCTGTGGCCGGTCGCGGCCGCAATCTCAGCGATCTGCTGGTAGGCGCCGGCGACAGTCGTGGCCGGCGGGAGCAGCAGGGTGGGGATGTGGAGCTTCTCGAGCTGGGCAACAAGGTTGGTCGTATTGAAAGCGAGGAGCACGAGATCGGGGCGCAGCGGCAGGTAGTCTTCGGCGCTCGACTCATATCCCGTGAATTTCGTCCGCGGCGCGTTCGGCGGGTACGTCGAGTACTTGTCCACCCCGACGACCTGGGGGCCGGCGCCGACCGCGTAGAGCATCTGGGTGGCACTGGCCGAGAGGCTCAGGATCCGCGTCGGCCGG
>CAZAMA010000140.1:0-7516 GCA_964485645.1 uncultured Acidimicrobiaceae bacterium
AACTGGAAGATCCTCACCGAGAACTACCAGGAGTGCTACCACTGCCCGGTCATCCATCCCGAGCTGTGCGCTGCGAGCGTGCCTGACAGTGGGGCGAACTACCACCACCCAGGCGAGGGAGCCTGGGTCGGAGGCTGGCAGTACCTCCGAGACGGCTTCGAGACGATGTCGCTCGACGGTCGATCACTTGGCACGCAGCTGCGCGGCCTCGACAGCCATCGCCGCCGGATCATCGACTACATCGCGATCTTCCCGAACATCCTCATAAGCCCTCACCCCGACTTCGTCATGACTCACATGATCACGCCGCTCGGACCCGATCGGACCCGCGTCCAGTGCGCTTGGGCCTTCTCGCCTGAGGACGTGGAGAGGGAGGGTTTCGACCCTGCCTACGCGATCGACTTCTGGGACATCACGAACCGCCAGGACTGGGCGGCGTGTGAGTCGGTGCAGCGGGGGCTCGCGAGCGAGCACGCGCGACCGGGCCTTCTCTCGGAGGAGGAAGAGGCGGTGTACCAGTTCGTGACTATGGTCGCCCGCGGCTATGCGGGGCTGCCGCTGACGGCGGGAGCGGCGCTGCCGGCCAGGTGAGCGCGAGCATCCGAGCCGTGCCGAGCTAGGCGAGAGCCCGGGCACCGCGCTTCGCGAGCTGTTGGGCGATGATGACCCTTTGGATCTCGCTCGTGCCCTCCCAGATCCGCTCGACTCGCAGCTCGCGGAAGAAGCGCTCGGCGACGTTCTCCCGCATGTAGCCGCGGCCGCCGAAGATCTGTACCGCCCTGTCCGCCACGCGGTTCGCCATCTCGGAGGCATAAAGCTTGACCATCGAAGCCTGCGCGTGCTGCACCTTCAGGTCGCGTCCCTCGTCGATACCGCGTGCTGCCTCGTAGAGGATCGAGCGGGCGCAGTACATCTCGGTGAGGCTGTCTGCGAGCATGCCGGCGATCAGCTGGTAGGAGATGATCGCCTCGCTGTAGACCACGCGATCCTTCGCGAACGCGGTCGCCTCCTCGACGAGGCGCTCCGCGGCGCCCACGCACCGGGCTGCGACCATCATGCGCTCGAAACGGAACCATTCGTAGGAGTACGCCATCCCGCCCCCCTCGTCGCCGACCAGGTGGGCAGCAGGGACCCTGACGTTCTCGAAGGCGACGATGGGGTGGTGGTGCGAGATCGTGTGCGAGTAGGCCGGAGTGCGCTCGACGCGAACGCCCGGGCTCGGCAGCTCGACGACGAACATGGCGTGCTCGCCCGCGTGCGGGCCGTCTGTCAACTTGGCCTGGAAGAAGACATAGGAGGCGTCGTTGTAGGAGGTCACGTGCCATTTGACCCCGTTGAGCACGTACTGGTCGCCCTCGCGGCGAGCCGTCGAGGTGATCGCGTCGACGTCGGAGCCGGCGCCCTCCTCGGTGATGGCATAGCACTCTGACATCTCGCCCCGAACCGTCGGCAGCAACCAACGGTCGCGCTGGTAGTCGTTGGCTACCCCGGGCCACCACTGCGGCGGTGTCGAGACCATCCAGGCCAGGGCGTTCGTGGCGCGACCGACCTGTTCTTGGACCAGCACCTGCTGCAGGGCGGTACAGCCGCCCCCGCCGAGCTCTCTGGGCATGTTCGTGGCGAGAAGGCCGAGCTCGCGCGCGCGGGCCTTGAGCTGCCCGGCGACGTCGCCAGGAAGCTCGCCACCGTTCATCTCGGCCTCGACCTCATAGGGCAGCAGGGAGTCGACGAAGCCCCGAGCTCGTTGTTGGATTGCCAGATCCTCAGCCGTGAGTCCGTGCATCTCTAGTCGTCTCCTATGGGTTTGAGACCGCCAGCCCTGGGGGAGCCGTGCCCTGAGGAGCTGGGGTCGTGGCTCGCCATCGCCTGCGGTCTTGACTGACTGTTCAGTTTATGCGAGCGTTCCACGGTACGCACAGCCGGAAAGGACCAGTTGGACATGACCGAGACCGCAGAGACCGCCGAAAGCACACCGGGCCCTGTGGGCCTGCCGAAGATGAGTGAGTCGGCCACCGCGACGTTGGAGGAGTGGGGCCCACTCGAGGAGGCCACAGGGCCAGCGATGTCTACGCGGGGTTTCACCTTGTGGAAGAACGAGGAAACCCAAGCCGAGTCAGGCATTTGGGAGTGCACGCCGGGCCCGTCGCGCTGGGTGCTCGAGACGAACGAGTTCGTCAACGTCATCTTCGGGCGGATGACCGTCACCGAGGACGGTGGCTCTCCGGTCGAGATCGGGCCGGGCGACACCGTCGTGTTCCCGCTCGGATGGAAGGGCTCCTGGGAGATCCACGAAACGCTCCGCAAGCTGTACGTGATCTTCTGAGCTCCCGGAGCCGGAGCCGGAGCCCCCGTGGGAGCCAGCGCCCGCGCCCGCCGCGACCCCGTGGGAGCCAGCGCAGCCCAGCCCGCGACGGAGTCCTTCAGCGCGGGACGACCAGCGCGTCGAGAGCCACGGCGCCACCTGGCCAACAGCGCAGCGGGTTCACGTCCAGCGCCTCGATCGACTCTCCGAGCTCAGCTGCCATCACGGCCAGCGCGACGATCGCGGCTGCCACTGCGTCGAGGTCCGCGGCCGGTGCCCCGCGGATACCCTCGAGCAGCGGCCGGACGGCCAGGCGGTCCAGCATCCGATGCGCGCCGGCGGTGTCGAGCGGCGGCAAAGCGACGGCGCGGTCGGCCAGGAGCTCGACGAGCACTCCGCCGGCACCGACCAGGACTACCGGGCCGAGGAGAGGATCGCGGACGATACCGAGCGCGAGCTCCACGCCGGCGGGAGCAGTCGCCATCACGACCGCCCGCGGGCCGAGGCGCGCCGCGAGGTCCCTGTAGCCGGCAGCCACGGCCTCTTCGGAGGAGAGGCCCAGCAGCACTCCGCCGACGTCGGACTTGTGCGCGATCTCCGGCTCGTCTGTCTTCAGAACCACGGGAAACCCCAGCGCTTGCGCGCCGGCCACCGCCTCCTCGGCACTCGTGACGGCGACCGTTGCAGGCACCGCGATCGCGTAGTCGGCGAGCAGCGCCATGGAGTCGGCGCCTCCGAGCGGCCCCGCGGACAGACGCTCCGACCACCGCCGGCGCCGTTTCGGGTCCGGCTCGCAGGGCAGCGGCGGTACTCGCCGGCTGTGCTCTTCGAGCTCTCGCAGGTGGCCCAGTGCCTGCAGACCCGATCGAGTGCCTTCGAGCACCGGGATTCCCGCGTCGCGCAGGCGCCGCGCTCCGGGGCGGTCGATGGCGCTCGTGAGGTTCGAGAGGACGCACAGTGGCTTGGCCGTCAGGCTCCACGCGTCGATGATTGCCTCGCTGTAGGCGGTGTCACCGTCGAGCTCGGGCACGAGATCGACGCACAGAGCGACCGCGTCGACCGCGTCGTCCTCAGCGAGGGTCACGATGCAGCCGCCGAAGAGCTCCCGTGTCTCGGCACCTGTACCCCAGACGTCGAGGGGGTTTGCCGGTTCGAGACCGGGGTCGAGCATGGCGCCCAGCCGGTCCCTGGTCGCCTCGGCGATGCGGGCAAAGGGCACGCCGAGGGCATCCGCGACGTCCACCGCCAGGGCGCGCTCGGCACCCGAGTCGTGCACCGCGGCGATGCCACGGGCGCCGGCCGAGGAGTGGGCCACCCTCCGGCCCGCGGCCAACAGCTCGAGAGTGTCGGCCATCTCGCCCAGATCCCGCACTCGCAGCACACCATGCGCGTCACAGAGCGCCTCCCAGCCTGCGTCGTCGCCTGCGAGCGCGCCGGAATGGGCTGCCACCATCGCCCGGCCCCGCGGCGAGCCGCCGACCGTGAGCGCCACGACGGGGACGCCGGCAGCCGCGCAGGCCGAGAGCGACGCACGAAGCTCTGCAGGGGCGCGGATGGTCTCGAGGAGCAGGGCCACGATCTCGGTGTCGTCAAGGGAGAGCGCGTAGTCGATGTAGGAGGCGGTCGGCGTCACGAGCTCCTGGCCGGAGGACACCGCGAGCGTCCATCCGAGGCGGCGGTCAGCTCGCAGCAGGGCCGAGAACGCCGAGCCGGAGTGGGTGACGAGAGCGATGGGGCCCTGCGGGAGAGGATGGGGTTCGAGGTAGCCGATCGCCCGGAGCCCGTGCACGCGGTTGACGAAACCCATGCAGCCGCCGCCGCAGACCTCCATCCCCGCTTCCTCGGCGGTGGCGGCCAGCCTTGCCCGCAGCGACCCGTCGCGGTCGACCGCGCTCCCGAATATCACCCCACTGCGGTCGCCGCGGCGTGCGGCCAGGGAGAATTGGGTTTCGAGGGAACCGTCTCCGACGCAGAACAGCACGAGGTCGACCGGAGCGGCTATGTCGTCGAGCGAAGCCAGACAGGTCAGAGAGCCGATCTTGTCGTACTTCGGGTTTACGAGATGTATCTCGGGAGTGGGCGAGCTGCGAGACAGCTCGGTCAGGACCCTGTCCCCGAAGCTTCCCGGCCGGGCGCTCGCGCCGACGACCGCGACGCTGCGGGCCTCGAGCATCGCCTCGATCGCGCGGCGATGCCCCACCTCCCGGCTCACCCGCGCCGGAGCAGCTGCTTGGCCTTGGCGCGGCGCTCGTCGGCGCGGCGGTCGCTCAGGGCGGCACGGGCGGCCTGCAACCCCGGGATGCCGCACACGCCGCCGCCGGCATGGGTCGCCGAGCTCGCGTAGTAGAGGCCGTCGACAGGAGTCCGGTAGTCGGCGTAACCAGGAGCCGGCCGCATGTGGAACAGCTGCTCCATCGAGAGCTCACCGTGGAAGATGTTCCCGCCGATGAGACCGTACTCCTGCTCCATCTCGTAGGGCCCCACCACGTCCCGGTGCATGATCGAGCTCTTGAAGTTGGGGGCGAGGTCGTTGTAGAGGTCGATCAACCGGTCCGCGTAAGCCTCGAGCTCGGCCGTGTGCGGTTCGGTGTTCCAGTCGGAAGGGACCCACTGGGTGAACAGCGACATGATATGGGTCCCCTCGGACGCGAGAGTGTGGTCGAACGCCGTCGGGATGACGCTGTCGCTGAAGGGCGCGGACGCCGGCCGACCCTCGCGGGCGTCGATGAAGGCTTTCTCGATGAACTCCATCGACGGAGCCATCTCCACCGAGCCGGTGTGATGCTCCTGCAGGTTCGTCCCCGGGTTCGCCGTGAAGCTCGGGAGCTCGGCGAGCGCCAGGTTGATCTTCACCACGCCCGAACGCGTCTTCCAGTGCTCGATGTCACGGACGAAGTCGTCGGGCAGCTCACGGCTGTCGATCTGGTCGAGAAACGCGGTCTTGGGGTGAAGGCTCGTCACGACGATGTCCGCGAGGATCTCCTCTCCGTCGCTGAGGGTGACGCCTCGTACCTTGCCATTGCGGACGAGGACCTCGGCCACGCGAGCGCCCGTGCGGATCTGAGCTCCATAGCCCGTGGCAGCCCGCCGGATCGCGTCGGCCACGGCTCCCATCCCGCCCTCGGGAAAGCCCCAGCTCCCGAGATGCCCGTCACCGACGTCGCCGATGGAGTGGTGCGCCATGACATATGCGGTGCCGGGCTCGTAGGGGCCCGCCCAGGTGCCGATGACGCCGTTCACCGCGAGCGCCGCCTTCACCTGCGACGACTCGAACCAGTCGTCGAGAAGGTCCGCGATGCTCATGGTCATGAGCCGCGTGACGTCGCCAATCGTGCGGACGTCCAAGCCGCGGTGGCGCCAGGCAAGGCGGAGGGTCTCGGCGAGGTCTGCCGGCTTACGCGAGCCCAGCTTGGGCGGAACGGTCAGCAGGAGCGGGGCAAGGACGTCCGCGAGACCCGCGAGCCACGCGTCCCAGCGCACCATGGCATCCGCGTCTCGTTTCGACCACTTGAGGATCTCCTCGTAGTTGCGCTTGGAGTCGTCGGCCAAGAGCTTGATCGAGCCCCCTTCGGGGAAAGCCTGGTAGTAGGGGCCCATCGGGAAGACCTTGTAGCCGTTGCGCTCGAGGTCGAGGTCCTTGATGATGGTCGGAGGCAGCAGGCTCATCACGTAGGAGAGCCTCGTGACCTTGAGCTCGGGAGCATCGGGCCAGGGGCTCTCGGTCGTGGCGGCGCCGCCGGTCTTGTAGCGGGACTCGAGCACGACGGTGTCGAGACCGGCGCGAGCGAGGTATGCGCCCGAGACGAGGCCGTTGTGGCCGCCACCGACTACGACTGCATCGAAGTTGGACGTCATCTGAAGCGCGCCTCCGTCCCCCCGGACCTCTGCCGGCTGGTTTGACTGACTGTTCAGTCTAGGCCTGCTGATACGGTGGATACAAGCGGTGCGGGGACGACCGAGCTCCGTTTGAGGTGAAAGGGCGGTACCGATGACGCCACGAGTCGACGCGACGCAGACGACGTCCGGCTATTACGCAGACGGTACAAGCGGCTCGTCCCAGGACGGCAGGCGCACCCAGATGCTGCGGGCCGCTCTCGACGTGCTCGTGGAGCGCGGCTTTCCCGACACGCGGATAGCAGACGTCGCGGAGCGCGCGGAGGTGAGCCCGGCACTTGTCATCTACTACTTCAAGACCAAGGACAGGCTGCTGACCGAGGCCGTGCGCTATGCCGAGGACCTCTGGTACGCCGAAGGCGAGAAGCGCCTGGCCCGCCTGCCGACGGCAGCGAGCCGACTCGAGGAGATCGTCGCCATGACGTGCCTGCCCGAGGAGCACTTGAGCGAGGACTCCTGGGCCATCTGGCTCGATCTTTGGGCCACGGCGGTCCGCCACCCCGAGGTGCGCTCGGTCCGCGAGGAGTTCGACGAGAACTGGCGTGAGATGATCCGCCGGATCGTCCGCGAGGGTCAAGCCGGCGGAGAGTTCGCCGAGGTTCCCGTGGAGGACTTCGCCGTGACCTTCTCGGCGCTGCTCGACGGCTTCGCGATCCAGATCGCACTCAGGGATCCAGTCGTCACGCCCGAGCGGGCTTTCGAGATCTCGATGGCGATGGCGGCCGGCACGCTCCGATTCGAGCCGAGCAGGACGGCGAGGCGCTCGAGTCAGCCAGCCGCGGACGCGAGCGCCTCCTCGAAGGCCGGCACGTCGGTCGCGAGCACGCGCAGCGCATCTGCCGGCAGGGCGACGCTCACGGGCGAGCCCTGAGACCATATAAGGGTTCTCCCGTCGTTGCGCACTAGCGCCTGCAGGGTGACACCGGGGGCGAGACGGACGAAGATCTGTGTCGCGCTGCCCAAAAAGACGAGGCGCTCCACCATCCCCGGGACTCGGTTGTCGCCAGTGAGCTCGTAGGCTCCGAGCTCGACGCGTTCGGGCCGGATGGCGAGCTTCACAGCTCCGGTGGAGTCAGTCCGGCCGCACCCCGCCTCGAGGTCGAACTCCCCGAGGTGCACGTGGCAGACCTGGGTCGAGCCACCAGGTCTCGACACCGTGGCGTCCATGAGATTCGAGACGCCGAGGAACTCGGCCACGTACGCGTCGACCGGCTCCTCGTAGACCTCGCGCGGCGCCCCGAGCTGGGCGATCTGCCCCCCCGACATGACGGCGAGACGGTCCGACATCGTGAGGGCCTCCTCCTGGTCGTGGGTGACGTA
>CAZAMA010000141.1:0-3877 GCA_964485645.1 uncultured Acidimicrobiaceae bacterium
CCCAGTCAAGCTGTGATCGCAGCCAGCACCTTCTCGGCGTGGCCGTCGGCCTTGACGTGGTACCAGGCGCGCTCGATGCGGCCATCGGGGCCGATCAACATCGTCGAGCGGATGACACCCACGCTCTTTCGCCCATAGAGGGTCTTCTCGCCCCAAGCGCCGTAGCTCTCCATCACCTCGTGAGACAGGTCGCTCAGGAGACGCACCTTGAGGCCGTACTTCTCGCGGAAGTCCCGGTGCTTGTCGGCACCGTCCGGCGAGATGCCGACAACCTCCACACCGGCTTGTTCATACCCGTCGAAACGGTCGGTGAACTGGCAAGCCTCCTTCGTGCAACCGGGAGTGTCGTCGGCGGGATAGAAGTAGACGACGACGCGCCGTCCGGCGAAGTCGGAGAGGCGGACCGTCTTGCCGTTCTCGTCTGGGAGAGCGAAGTCGGGCGCTCTGTCACCGGTCTCGAGATGTGCCATGGGGCGGCTCCTTTGTCATGTTCCCTCCCGCGAGAGGGGTCGGCACAGCGGTCCGACAGAAAGGCACTCGCGCGCCAGTAGTCTGTCAACTCAGAATACTCATGAGCTCCGCACCTACCCCTTCGAGCTTGCGCACGACCTTCGCCTCACTTGGAGTCGCACCAGCGCTCGTTGCCGCCCTGTCCGAGCGCGGGATCGTCTCGCCCTTTGCAGTCCAAGAGCTCACGATCGCGGACGCGCTCTCCGGGCGCGACGTCTGCGGCAAGGCCAAGACCGGATCGGGCAAGACGCTGGCCTTCGGCCTCCCCCTTCTCATGCGCACCGAGCGCGCCAAGCCCGGTGCGCCGGTATCGCTCGTGCTCGTCCCGACGCGCGAGCTCGCCTCCCAGGTCGCCGAGGTGCTCGAGCCGCTCGCGAAGGCGGTCGGTCTCCGAGTTGCCGTCGTCTACGGCGGCAGCGACCTCGACCGCCAGATGAAACGGCTTGCCCGCGGGGTCGACGTCGTCGTAGCGACTCCGGGTCGCCTGATCGACTTCGTCGACCGCGCGAGTGTGAGCCTTGGCGCCATCAAGACGCTCGTGGTCGACGAGGCGGACCGGATGGCCGATATGGGTTTCTTGCCGCAGGTCGAGTGGCTCTTGCGCAAGATGCCCACTGACCGCCAGACCTTGCTGTTCTCCGCGACGCTCGACTCGGCGGTCGACCAGGTCGTGCGGCGGCACCTGCGCGACCCCGTCCTTCACGAGGTGAAGGAGCGGCAGATGACGGTCGCCGAGATGCAGCACCGTTTCTTCAAGGTGCACCAGCTCGACAAGGCCAAGGTGTGCGCCGCGATCGTCGGTGGCGCGGACAAAGCGCTCTGCTTCGTTCGGACCAAGCGAGGGGCGGACCGCCTCGTTGCAGATCTGCGGGCCGAGGGCGTGCGGGCCGAGGCAATCCACGGCGACCTGCGCCAGTCGGCCCGTGAGCAGGCACTCGACCGCTTCACCGCCGGCAAGCTGCCCGCTCTCGTCGCCACCGACGTCGCGGCCAGGGGCCTCGACATCGAGGGAGTCGACGTCGTCGTGCACTTCGACCCGCCCGAGGACCACAAGGCGTACCTGCACCGTTCCGGGCGCACGGCGCGAGCGGGTGAGGGTGGCGTCGCCGTCACGCTCGTATTGTGGGATCAGGAGCTCGCGATCGAGCGGCTGCAACGCCGCCTCGGTCTCGACGTCCCGCCGGTGGAGGTCTTCTCCAACGACGAGCGTCTGAGGGATCTCGCTAGCTTCGAGCCTGCGGGCTCGGTGCACCCCCGCCCCTCCGGCAAATGAGCGCGCCGGTGGACCGGCTGTACTTCCGCCAGCTGCTGACCGGGCGGGACATCGCCGGTGAGGACCAGCTGGCGCGCCAGATGGTGAACTTCGTCTACCTGATCGGCGACCGTGAGACGGGCGAGGCCGTCGCGGTCGACCCGGCGTATGGTCCCGGTGAGCTCGTCGATCTTCTCGAGGGCGACGGCATGCATCTGGTCGGGGCGCTCGCGACGCACTACCACGCCGACCACGTCGGCGGGACCCTGTTCGGCAGCCATGTCATCTCGGGGGTAGCGGACCTGCTCGAGCGCGTCTCTGTCCCGATCCACGTGCAGGCGGCCGAGGCGCCGTGGGTGGTGCGAGGAGCTGGTGTCGGCTCGGACGACCTCGTCGAGCACGGTGCCGACGACGTGGTCATGGTCGGCGACATCGCGATTCGCCTGCTGCACACGCCGGGCCATACGCCGGGGAGCCAGTGTTTTCTCGTCGCCGGGCGCCTCGTCGCCGGGGACACCATGTTCCTGAACGGCTGCGGCCGTACCGACCTGCCCGGGAGCGACCCGGCTGCGATGTACGACAGCCTGGTGAACCGGCTTGCCCGGCTGCCTGACGACACGGTCGTCTATCCGGGGCACCTGTACTCCGCGGAGCCGTTCGCCACCCTCGGCGACGTCAAGGGGTGGAACCCTGTGCTGGCGCCCCGGAGTGCGGACGAGTGGCTCCGCACCTTCGGGGGCTGAGGCGCGGGCGCTCGGCGGGGCTGCGCTGGGCCAGGCGGCGCTGCGCGGGCCGCGCGGGACGGGACGGGCTCGGCGGGCCTCGGCGGAGAGGGCCCTTCGGGACGGGACGGGACGGGCTCGGCGGGGCTCGGCGGAGAGGGGCGGGGGGTTTCGGGAGTGTCCATGGGGCTACCGAGCCGAACATTGTGCTCAGAGTGACCGGGGAGGGGGCTGCGCGGTCACTTCAGGAACACGGTTCGGCTGGCGCGGGGTCAGATCGGTGTGCAACAGGGCTGCCTTGGCTCTTGCCGGATCGACGAGGACACCGCACGCCTCCAGCGCAGCCAGGAGGTTCGCCCCGCCCCGACGAACCTCGGCCACCGTCGTCGTCAGCACCTGCCATCCCATCGAGGCGATAGCCGAGCGCCTCTCGTGATCGGCTGACAGCTTGCGCGGCCCATGGTGATGGGCATAGCTGTCGACCTCCAGGGCCACGCTTCTCGCCGGCCAGGCGAGGTCGAGCCGGAAACGCTTCCCGTCACGTACCACGACCTCCAGCTGTGGCACCGGCTCGGGGACGCCTGCCCGCAGGAGCCAACGGAGAACCTCGGTCTCGGCGTGGCTCTCGAGCGCCCCGCCGCGCCAGAGCTCGAGCGCCGCGCGCACACGGCCGGCACCGGCGCAACCACGGTGGGCGTTGCGTTTCAGGGAGCCGGAGAGCAGCGGCACGGTAGTGAGCCCTCGGACCAGTGCATCATCGACGACTCGCTCGACCGCGGCAGGGCTCAGTGACGCTCCGAGGTCGATGAGAGTCCGGGCGACCGTCGTCACCGGGACTCCACCGAACGTCGTCACGTCTTGCGAGGTGAGGCGTCTCGTCCGACGAACCTGGACCCGGTTCGTGCTGCGAAAGGCACGACCTGCGGGCACGACAACATGTATCCGATCTCCGGTCGCGTTCTGGCCTTCCGAGAGTTGCCAAATCCTGGCCGCGCTGGCAGAACCGAGTCTCGCGTCTCTCCCCCGCTGGAGGCAGGCAGCGAGCGCTTCTACCTCCCACGGCACCTCGTTTGCGTCAAGCGACCCGGAGAGGACGAACACGTCGGCCTCGAGCTGACGCAGGGTCCCGGTCCGGAGCTGCGAACGCAGCCAGCTCGCGGCTCCTCCGGCACGGGCGACTTGGGCCCGAGTGACTACTCCAAGTGTCGCCTTGCCTGCTAGCTCCACGAGGATCCCGTTGGTTCTGACGCGCACGCGCCGAATCGTTTACCGGCCACTTACCGGTGTGCCTACCGGTGTTTGGTCACTTCGGGCGCACAGTTCGCCCGGCCGACGGCCCCTTGCCACTTGAGGACCAACTGTGTGCAAAGGGTGATCGGAGATGGGGGGCTCT
>CAZAMA010000141.1:3977-7352 GCA_964485645.1 uncultured Acidimicrobiaceae bacterium
TGCAAAGGGTGATCGGAGATGGGGGGCTCTGGTCACTTCCGGCGCACAGTTCGCCAGAGCGACCCCGGAGCACGGGATCCGCAGCAAGCGATCTGCAGCGAGGCGCCAGCGCCTACTATGTGACATGGAGCACACCGACGCCGGCAGCCACCCGGCCCCCCCAACATTCGCCGACAAGTTCGGGCGAGAGGGCCTCACTTTCGACGATGTGCTACTCGTTCCTGCGGCTTCGGAGATACTCCCGTCCGAGGCGTCCACCGAGAGCCGCCTCACTCGCAACATCTCGCTCGCCATCCCCCTCATATCGGCCGCGATGGACACGGTCACCGAGTCCCGGCTCGCCATCGCGATGGCGCGAGAGGGGGGTATAGGCGTCATTCACCGGAACCTGTCGATCGGCGACCAGGCAGCGGAGGTCGACAGGGTGAAAAGGTCAGAGTCGGGGATGATCACCAACCCGATCACGGTTCCGCCGACGACATCGATCAGCGACGCGATGAACCTCATGTCGCAGTACCACGTCTCGGGCGTTCCTGTCACCGACGAGACCGGCTATCTCGTCGGGATCGTGACCAACAGGGACCTGCGTTTCGTAGAGCGCAGCGACGACCCGGTGTCATCGGTGATGACCTCGAGCGGCCTCGTCACCGCTCCGGTCGGAACGACACTGGAGGCCGCGCAGGTGATACTCGGCCGCCACCGCATCGAGAAACTCCCGATCGTCGAGAGTGACGGGACGCTCCACGGTCTCATCACCGTGAAGGACATCCAAAAGCGCATCGACTACCCCCGAGCGACCAAGGATGACCGGGGCCGCCTCCGCGTCGCAGCCGCAGTGGGCACCGGACCGGACGCCTTCGAACGGCTCGAGGCACTAGTGGCAGCCGGAGCGGACGCGATCGTCGTCGACACCGCGCACGGACATGCAAGAAGTGTCATCGATACTGTTACGAAAATGAGGGCGAACTTCGAGATCGACATCGTCGCCGGCAATGTCGCGACGGCGGCAGCCGCTCTCGCCCTGATCGAGGCCGGAGCCGACGCCGTCAAGGTTGGCATCGGGCCCGGCTCTATCTGCACCACGCGAGTGATCGCCGGCATCGGGGTACCCCAGATCACGGCGATCTTCGACTGTGCGGCCGCGGCCGGACCGAGCGGCGTGCCCGTGGTGGCCGACGGCGGAGTCCAGTTCTCCGGCGACGTCGCAAAGGCCTTGGCGGCCGGCGCCTCGACGGTGATGCTCGGCAACGCTCTGGCCGGGGTGGACGAGTCGCCGGGGGAGATCGTGATGCAGCAGGGCGAGCGTTTCAAGGAGTACCGGGGAATGGGCTCGCTCGGGGCCATGCAGGGTCGCTCGTTCTCGAAGGACCGCTACTTCCAGGGAAGCGTCGAGAGCGGAAAGCTCGTGCCCGAAGGAATCGAGGGGCGGGTTCCCTACAAGGGACCGCTCGGGATCGTCCTTCACCAGATGGTCGGCGGGCTCCGCCAAGCGATGGGCTACTGCGGCGCGCGCAGCGTGAGTGAGCTGCAGGCGAGCGGCCGTTTCATACGGGTTTCGCCGGCGAGCCTGCGCGAGAGCCACCCCCACGACGTCGTCATCACCAAGGAAGCGCCGAACTACCAGGTCCACTGACGCCCCGGGACCGGGCTCGAGGGCCCTCGCCGCGCCGCCCCCTTCAGGTAGTGCGCGTCCGGTAACGCCATACGGCCAAAGGTGCCAGGACCACGAGGACCCCCAGGCACCAGAGCAGCGTCCCGATCACGTGGTTTGCCGCCGGGCCGGGACCGCCCACCATGAGTGAGCGGGCTGCTGCCACGACCTCGCCCACCGGCTGGTAGTTCGCGAAACCCTGCAACCATCCTGGCATCGACGACACCGGCACGAACGTCCCTGCCGCGAAGGTGAGAGGAAACAGCACCGGGAATGCCATGACCTGCGCGGTCTCGCTGTTGGGCGCCGACAGCCCGATCACGGCGAAGCCCCACGACAGGCAGTAGGCGAAGAGCAGCAGCAACCCCACGCCCGCCAAGAAACCCGCCAGCCCCTCGACGCGGAACCCCACGGCATAGCCGACGGCCGTGATGATGACGACGACGAAGACGTTGCGGACGAGGTCGGCGAGTGTCCGCCCGGCGAGAACCGCCGAGCGGGCCATCGGGAGCGCCCGGAACCGCTCGATGATGCCTTTTTGCAGGTCCTCGGCGAGACCGATGCTCGTCGCCACCGAGCCGAAAGCCACCGTCTGCACGTAGATCCCCGGCATGAGGTAGTTCGCGTAACCCCCGCGGAACCCGACCACCTTGATGGCACCGCCGAACACATAGCGGAACAAGAGCACGAACATGATCGGCTGGACACTCGAGAAGAAGAGCGACTCGGGCACGCGCACGTAAGCGATCAGGTTCCGCTCCATGACGACGAGGGAGTCCACGACGGCTCGCCACGGTGTTGCCCTAAGCCCCACTCGGGGCGTCTCCGCCGGGCCGGCGAGCGTCAAGGTGCTCACTTGGTGTCCTCCTTGTCGTCTGTCTGGCCGGTTTCGGCCCCGTGCCCGGTGAGGGCGAGGAACACGTCGTCAAGGCTGGGCTCCCGCATGGCGAGAGTCGTGGGCACGAGATCTGCCTCCTCGAGCACCCGCAGCGCCTCGGTTACGACGCGGGCGCCACCGTCCAGCTGCAGCTCTACGGTCGTACCGGACAGCACCGGCTCGCGCGGCCAGCGCCCGGTGAGAACTCCGAGGGCCTGCTTGGCCCGCTCGTCGTCGCCCATGTTCAGATCGAGCACGGTGGCGCCGAGCCGGGCCTTCAATTCCTCGGAGGTTCCCTCGGCAATCACCTTGCCGTGGTCGACGACGGCGAGGCGGTCGGCGAGGCGGTCGGCTTCCTCGAGGTACTGGGTCGTAAGCAGCACTGTCGCGCCGGCACCGGTCAGGTCCTCGATGACGGCCCACAGCGCCACCCTGCTGTAGGGATCGAGCCCTGTGGTCGGCTCGTCGAGGAAGAGGACCGGGGGCCGATCCACGAGCGCGGCCGCCAGGTCGAGGCGCCGCCGCATGCCGCCCGAGTAGGTCTTGACCGAACGGTTCGCGGCGTCGGTGAGCTCGAAGCGCGCGAGCAGCTCGTCTGCTCGGACGCTCGCCACCTTCCGGCTCAAGTGTGTGAGCTGCCCGACCATGCGGAGGTTCTCGCGACCCGTCAAGTTCTCGTCGACGGCTGCGTACTGCCCGGCAAGGCCGATGCTCGCTCGTACCCTCGCCGCCTCGCGAACGACGTCGTAGCCGAGCACTCGGGCCGACCCTGAGTCCGGGGCGAGGATCGTCGTGAGGATTCGCACCGCCGTGGTCTTGCCGGCGCCGTTCGGGCCGAGGAGCCCGA
>CAZAMA010000142.1:0-7257 GCA_964485645.1 uncultured Acidimicrobiaceae bacterium
TGGTGGAGGAGTTGGCCGCACTCATCGATGGCGGTTCGTGATGCAGTCGGGCCTCGCAGACGGTTGGCAGATCGTCCGCTTCGATAGCTTTCTCGCCCGAGTGGAGCGGAAGGTTATGGTCTCTGACGAGAATGAGTACTCGACGGTCGGTGTCCGCTGGTACGGGAACGGAGCTTTCGTACGAGATCATCTACTCGGAGCTGACATCAGCCGGAAGCAACAGTGGATTGTTGAGGCCGGTGACGTCGTCTACAACAAACTGTTTGCATGGAAAGGGTCCTTCGCAATCGCAGACTCCTTGGTTTCCGGCCATCTCGTGAGCGACAAGTTTCCGACGTACCGTCTCGATGAGTCGCAAGTAGATGCTGAGTACCTCGGCTTCTATTTTCGATCACCACGATTGGCCTATCAGGCGGAGATACTCTCGAAGGGTGCAGCTGCGATCAGCAAGTTGACTCTCAACCCGCCCCAATTTTGGGACCTCACGATGCCTTTGCCCCCGTTGCCTGAGCAGCGGAGGATCGTGGAGCTGCTTCGTGCGGCTGAGGATGCCGTTAGCGAGGCTCGTCGGCTGCGAGTTGAAGCAGCGTCAGAGGTTGAGGCTCTCGTGACGTCTGCGATCGGCAATCGGCTCGGACGATTCGATGCCTCCGGTCACCTGCGCGACGTCATGACGGGTAAACCGAGAAATGGGTGGTCAGCGCCCTGTGACAACGCGGACGGTGGTACGGCAGTTTTGAGTCTCGGGGCCGTGACTGGCTTTACGTATCGGCCCACGGAGTTCAAGAGAACGTCCGAGCCGACGACACCCGATGGACACTATTGGTTGCGTGCCGGCGATTTGCTCATAACTCGGAGCAACACGGAGAAGCTCGTAGGACACGCTGCCATGTACTCGGGTGTTCCGTCTCCTTGCATCTACCCGGACCTGATGATGCGGATTCCGGTCGACGAATCCGTCGCCCTTACGCGGTTCGTGTACTACTGGCTGCGGACCCCTGGTGTGCGCTCGATCCTTGAACGAGCGGGCAGCGGCACTAGTTCGAGCATGAAGAAGATCACGCAGCAGGACGTGATGAACCTGCCATTCCCCAGCGGTGTGTCGATCGTTCAGCAGCAAATCGCGGTCGATGAGCTTGATGCAATCGTTGATCGTGTGGAGGAATTGAGGTCCGTCGAGTTCAGCACTGGTCGTGACCTGGAGGCGCTCATGCCTGCCTTGCTTGATCGTGCTTTGCACGGAGAGCTTGTTGCGTCTGGCGTGTAGTGGTCGGGCTGACGACCGCCGCCCGGTCCATTCCGGTTACCGCTGATTGCGCAGTCGCTCCAGGTATTCCAAGGCTTCCCGCTGAGCCACAGGATCAAGTTCGACGAACAGTCGCAGCGCCATCCCGGCAAGAGCGTTGGACCCCCGAAGTCCTTCAGGCTGTAGGTAGCCGGACCATTCCGCCACGAGTTCGTAATTCAATCCGTACAGCTCAGCCAGGTTCATGAGGATCGCAGGGTCGGGACGACGTATCGCTCCGCGCTCGATCTGAGAGAGGTGGGCGTTCGACACCCCGGTGCGCTGCTGGACCTGCCGAAGGCTGAGTCCTTGGTGCTGTCGGGCACGACGAAGGATGTCCCCAAGCACCGGTTCGCTATCTCTCGGGGCGTCGTGAGCAATCCGGATCAAACCGGCCACCCAATCCGGTTGATTCCGGCCACCCAATCCGGCCGAAACCGGCCACCCAATCCGGTTGATTCCGGCCACCCCGGCCTGAGGAGACTCAGGGTCTGAGCGCCACCAGCGCGCAGGTGGAGATGGGCGTCGCCTCACGTCCATTCGAGATCCACCAAGTGAGGCACGGACCCTCCTGAACTGGCTGCTGTCGAAGCTGCCAACCAAGGAGGAGTCACGTGCCGAGAAAGAGGCTATCCATGCGAAAGATCACCGAAGTCCTGCGGCTCCACGCCGCCGGGGCGTCCGGGCGGGACATCTCCCGGGCCGCCGGGCTGGCGAGGAGCACCGTCGCCGAGTACTTGCGACGGGCATCAGCGGCCGGAGTGTCCTGGCCGCTGCCCGACGACCTCGACGACGAGGGCCTCGATGCCCTGTTGTTCCCGACACTGGAGCAGGCCGCCGCCCGCCCGGTCCCCGACTGGGCCGAGGTGCGCAAGGAGCTGAAGTCGAAGAAGCACCACATGACGCTCCGCCTGCTGTGGTTGGAGTGGAAGGCCGAGCACCCCGACGCCTGGGGCTACACCCAGTACTGCGAGCACTACCGCCGCTGGCTGGCCACCAAGGACGTGGTCATGCGCCTCACCTACGCCGCCGGTGAGCGGATGTTCGTCGACTTCTCCGGCGACAAGGCGAGCTGGTGCGACCCCGGGACCGGCGAGGTCACAGAGACCGACGTCTTCGTGGCCATCCTCGGGTGCTCGGGGTTGCTCTATGCCGAAGCCACGAGGGGCCAGGACCTCGCCAGCTGGGTGGGTGCCCACATCGCTGCCTGGGAGTCCTACGGCGGCGTGACCGAGGTCACCGTCCCCGACAACCTGCGCTCGGGGGTGACCAAGGCCTGCTTCTACGAGCCCGAGCTCAACCCCACCTACGCCGAGCTCGCCACCCACTACCAGACGACCGTCCTGCCCACCCGCACCTATCGGCCCCGGGACAAGGCGGCTGTGGAGGCCGGCGTGTTGACCGTCGAGCGCTGGGTGCTGGCCCCGCTGCGCAACCGGCGGTTCTTCTCCCTCAGTGACCTGAACCAGGCCATCGCCACCCAGGTGGAGATGGTGAACACCCGTCCCTTCCGGGGCGAGGCCACCTCGAGGCAGGACCTGTTCGATGACCAGGAGCGAGACGCCCTCCGCCCGCTGCCCACCTCCCGCTACGAGGTGGCCGAGTGGAAGAAGGCGACCGTCAGCATCGACTACCACCTGGCGGTGGACCACCGGTTCTACTCCGTGCCCTACCAGCTGGTGCGCCGCCGTCTCGACGTGCGTATGACCACCACGACCGTCGAGGTGTTCGATGGCGGCAAGCGGGTCGCCTCCCACCTCCGGGAGCACGGAGCCCGCCGCTATGTCACCGACCCGGCCCACATGCCCAAGAGCCACCGGGCCCATCTGGAGTGGACCCCCTCCAAACTGGTGGCCTGGGCTGAGGCGGTCTCGGCCGACACCGGAGTGTTCGTCGAGCGGTTGCTCGAAGCCCGGCCCCATCCCGAGCACGCCTACCGGGCCTGCCTCGGACTGAAGAAGCTCGAACGCCACTACGGACCAGAGCGCCTGTCGGCGGCCTGTGCCCGGGCGCTCGCCATCCACTCGATCAGCTACAGCTCGGTCAAGTCGATCCTGGCCGAGGGTCTCGACCGCCTGGCCCTCCCCGGGGATGAGGCAACCCCCCCGCCGCCGACGCACGAGAACCTGCGCGGTGCGGCCTACTGGGCAGAGGAGGCGTGATGCTCACCAGCGCCACCACCGAGAAGCTCATCGACCTGGGCTTGAAGACCATGGCCGAGGGCCTGGCCGATCAGCTGGCCAACCCGGGAGGCTTCGCCGAGCTCCCCTTCGAGGACCGGCTCGGTCTCCTCGTCGACCGGGAGGCCGATGCACGTGACTCCCGCCGCTTGAAGATGCGGCTGCGGGTGGCGAAGCTCCGCTACCCCGCCGCGGTCGAGGACCTCGACCTGCGGACACCGAGAGGGCTCGACCGGGGTCTCGTCATGGAGCTGGCCACCGGATCGTGGGTGACCCGGCACCACAACCTGGTCCTCACCGGCCCGACCGGGGTGGGCAAGTCCTACATCGCCTGTGCCCTGGCCCAGGCGGCCATCCGGGCCGGACATGGCGCCTATTACGTGCGTGCCCCCCGGCTCGTCGAGGACCTCGCCGTCGGACGGGCCGACGGCCGCTACGCCCGGCTCCTCGCCCACCTGGCCCGGTGCGAGCTCGTCGTCTTGGACGACTTCCTGCTCACCCCAGCCACCGTCGAGGCCTGCCGGGATCTCCTGGAGGTCATCGAGGACCGGGCCGAGCGGCGCTCGACGATGGTGGTGAGCCAGCTACCGGTCGACAGCTGGCATCCGGCCATGGCGGATCCCACCTTGAGCGAGGCCATCTTGGACCGGCTCCTCCAGGCGTCGCACCGGATCACCCTCACCGGCCCGTCCATGCGTCGCCGCGACCCCGAGCCCGGCGGCGGAGCATGATCCTCTGGATCGCTGTCTTCTTCTGCGTCCTTGCCGTCCACATGACGACCATGGCCGCGGACAAAGAGCCGACAGTGGTCGACGACGACGGTGCCGTGACATCGCCTCGGCCCCGGAGCCGGGGACCCCCACCGGCGCATCGGTCCGGTTACCGGACGGCGAGGCCCGCCGGCAACGGCACCTGCCCCATCCGCTCGATCCGTCCCATCCGCCCACAACCCGAGCCGAAGAAGCCCGGGACGCAAGCCTCAGCAACACCACGAACGCCTCGCCGTCCGTCAACCGCAGAAGCGATCAACCCACGGAGATTCCCGATCGAGTAGAACAGCTACAAGCGACACCCACCCCCCGGCCGGAATCAACCGGAACGGGTGGCCGGTTTGAACCGGAACAGGTGGCCGAATTCGCCGGAATGCACACGTCGCGCTCGACCCCTGGATCACCGGGTTGGGGCCAGTCGTAGTTCGCTGGGACGCCGGAAGTTGGCTGGTCAGAGGTCATGACGGCACCACGGGGTGGCTCTCGATCTGGGGCATGTGCGAATGTTACACGCATGGCAGCAAAGATGCTTCGCAAGCGTGGTCGGGATGCAAGTCGCTGAGTGTGTCACCAACAACGTCGTTCTGCCACAGCCCCGGTACGCCGGGCTGTGGAGGTCGATCGTGACGACGCAGTCCGTGAAGGACCGCCTACTGCACAACGCGCTACTCGGCCTGCAGCTTCGGCAGAGGCTCTCGTTCGACGTGACGGCTCTGCATGGGCTGGTGCTGCTCTACGGACCACCAGGTACGGGCAAGACGACCCTTGCTCGCGGCGTAGCCCAGGAGATGGCTCCCCTCGTCGGGGGCGGCAAGGTCCGCCTCATCGAGATTAACCCGCACGGCCTCATGAGCGCTGAACACGGGCAGAGCCAACAGAAGGTCTATGAGCTGCTGAGCGAACACCTTCCTTTGCTGGCCGACGACGGGATCCCCACCGTGGTGCTCCTCGACGAGGTGGAGTCGATGACGGTAGCTCGAAGCGCTGCGTCACTGTCCGCCAATCCTGCCGACGTCCACAGAGCAACGGACGCCGTTCTTGCGTCGTTGGACCGCAATGCTACCGATCATCCTCATGTCGTGACCGTGGCTACCTCGAACTTCACCGAGGCCCTGGACGAGGCCTTCAAGTCGCGGGCAGATGCAAGCATCGAGGTCCCCCTCCCAGACGTCGAAGCCATCACGGCGATCTTGACGCAGACGCTCACCGACTTCGCCACCGCATACCCAGCTCTCGCACACCTGGCGGGCGAGAAGCGCCTTGCTGCAGTTGCCAAGAGTCTTGTTGGTGCTGATGGGCGTCAGGTACGAAAGGTCGTCACTGATGCCATGAGTAGAACCATCGAGACCGTGCTCGACCCCGAAAAGCTGACACTGGCTCAACTGCAGGACGCAGCTTCGGGCCTCGCGATCGGGACGATCCACGGAGGTCGAAATGCAGCGGCATAGGCAGGTGGCGGCAGCTCCTCAGCGACGAGCGTCGGAGACGTGGAAAGCCATTGGGCAGCTGATTAGCGCGACCCTCGACAGATCGCCACACATCACGGCGAGCGACGTTGCGGCGACCATGGACCACGCGAGAACCGTAGGGAGAGCACTCGTCGCAGCCGGGCATCTCGACAAGCATGCCGTCGTGGTAGTGGCCGATCCGATCTACCTCAACATCACGACCGTTTCAGGCGTCGCCGCAACCACCCTCGATGAGGACCTCGGTCCCGTCCCAGGCGGTGCCACCGCGACCGACTGGACGATTTACCTCCCGACTCCTGACCCGCTAGCTGAGTCCGTGCGAGCTGCTGTCGCGGGCGTTTCCCACTTGTGTGCGGAGGAGCCGCCCGGCGAGTCAACATCCAAGTCTGCGGCGTCCGAGCAAGTCAGCGTGCTGAACCTCGACGCACTGGCACAACGAGCACAGGAGCGACGGTGAGCCCAACCTCGACGTCGGTCAGCACCTACACGAGAACCCAGACGGCCACGTATCTGACCGACATGGTCATGGGAGCGATTGCTGACATCTTGGCCGACCTCAAGATCGACGTGACGGCCCTCTACCGGGACTGGAAGCAGGACGAAGCCGCCATTGCCGCGTGGATTGAGGAAGAGTCGCTCCAGCAGGTCGTTCTGGAATGCCACCAGCCGAACGGCACCGTGGCACCGATCATCGAATTTCCGGTGGCGTACACGACGACCGGGAAGGGCGATGCCACGTTTACGGCCGACCGTGCTGCCCTCGCTCGATACCGGGCAAAGCTCGAACGGGTTCCCTCTGGCACGACCTACGGGATGATCTGCACGTTTCGAAAGACGCGCACTCCTCAACCGGGCTGGGGTCCTGCGACCCGAGCTTCGACGGAGGGCTTGAAGGCGCTCAAGTTCGGCACCCTTGGGTCTGCTCCGCATGCGGCGGTGTCTATGAGGTACCTCCATTGAACGTGTTGTGTGACGACGGGAGGCCCCAATGGGATACGTAGACGATGCGTTTCTCAATCTCAAGGGAAAACTGGAGATCACGGCGACGGAGTCAGCCCTTGCCGTGCGCCGTCATCACGAGATTCGAGACCACGTCCGTGCTTCCTGGGACCTGCAGGCGGACTTTCTGACCGGGAGCTACCGCCGAGAGACGAAAACCAAGCCGCTCAAGGATGTGGACATCTTCGTGGTGATCGATTCTGAAGGAGCCCAAGCCCAACTGCGTCAATCCGGACCCAGAGCAATTCTCGACAAGCTGGCTGTCGTTCTTGGCACCAAGTACGACAGCGTTGTCGTTGATCGAATGGCATGCACGGTGAACTTCGGGTCAGGGGAAGAGATCGTTTCCTTTGACGTCGTCCCAGCATTCGAACGCGCGACCGACGAGTTCGAGATTCCGGATACGAGAACCGGCACCTGGATCGCCACGAACCCCAAGCGCCACCACGAGATGAGCACGGAGAAGAACAAGGAGTGCGCCGGCAAGTTCGTACCCTTCGTGAAGATGGTCAAGGCCATCAATCGCGAACTCGGGGACCCTGTCACGCCGTCGT
>CAZAMA010000143.1:0-5221 GCA_964485645.1 uncultured Acidimicrobiaceae bacterium
AATGGCGCGTGGGAGTGACCGATTGGCTCATCGACACCTCTGCGCTTGCACGTCTGGGCGCGAGTCCCGAAGCCGAGGTGTGGGCCGAGCGGATCGACCGGGGGCTGGTCCGCATCGCAGCCGTGACTCGCTTGGAGGTCGGCTACTCCGCGAGGTCAGGCCCCGAGCTGCGCTCTGCCACGCTCAGACCGCCGCTCTCCGCGATGCCGATCGAGTACCAAGTCCCAGCGAGCGAGGACCGAGCCTTCGAAGTGCAGGCGCTGCTCGCCGATAGCGGGCGGCATCGGGCACCCTCAGTGCCAGATTTGATCGTCGCCGCCACAGCTGAGCTGGCCGGCCTCACCGTCTTGCACGTCGACAAGGACTTCGAACTCATCGCCGAGGTCACCGGACAACCGACAGAGCGCCTGAGCCTGGCATGACACGTCTCGAGCGAACACGACCGCCGCCTCGCCCTCGCGGAGCTCGAGCAGTCCGGGCGCACCAGCACAGCCGTCACAGCGTCACAGGCTGACCGGGTGTCTGACGCCAGCTTGACAGACAGGGGCCGTCGCGAACGCGAGCTCGACCTGTCACGACGACCGCGCATAGTGTCGTGGTCAAGGTATCTCTCCTAGAGCAATCACGGCATCCACCTCGACTGCGACACCTTGGAGCCCCACGGTCACCGTCGTCCGGGCCGGGAGCGGCTCACCGAAATACTCTCGGTAGACGGCGTCCATTGCCTGGAAATCGTCGCCACTTGCCAGGTACACCCCGACTCTCACCGCATCTGCCAGGCTTGCCCCGGCCGCCCGTGCGATGGCATCGACGTTCTCGAGCGCACGCCGCAGCTGACCCTCGAAGCCCTGCGCCACCTCACGCGTCGTGGGATCGATCCCGACTTGGCCAGAGACGAACAGCAAGCCCTCCGAGGCGATTGCCTGCGAATACGCGAATGCCGGTGTGGGTGCCTCGGTCGTCCGTATGGCTCGGCGCTTCGTCTCGCTCATGTCCTCGTCATCTCCCCGCTCGTCTCCCGCCATAGCCGGCCACACCAGAGCATCGCTCACGAGACGACGGCCGAACGGATGCGGTCGAGCACGTCGAGCCGGTACAGGCCGTAATTGTAGAAGCTCACCTCCGCACTCCTCGACCTCGTCGCGGGTGAGGTGGAAGATCAGGTCTGGCGCGGCGGGGTACGTCAGGCCCGCCTCGCGAGGCTCCTCGGATCTCCGGTGTGCGCCGTGCTCGTGCTCGACGATCGCCAGGCCCGGGCGGCTGGACAGCTCTGCGGGGTAGCGGGCACGACGGACATCGTCGACGCATCGGTCGTCGTCGCAGCGACCGGTCACGGGGCGCGAATGGTGACCTCGGATCCAGGCGACATCGGGCGACTGGATCACCATGTCGAGGTCGTCGCGATCTGACCAGAGCGCGTTCGAGCCGGTGGTGCGAGGGGAAGCGGGCGGCATGGGCCCAGGGTGCACGCCGCGCTGGTCGTAGCGGACCGACGCATTCGCACACGTCGTCGGTCTCGAGTGCGACGAGCAGAAGCGGACGGGTCTCGACTCGTCGGCTCCGCGAAGAAAGCCTTCGGCTAGGAGCGTCCAGCGGCTCGGCATGCCGCTGGACGCTCGATCGTTTGGCTCACCGGTCTCACGCTGGCGCCGACTGGGCTCGAGCCGGATACTTGCCGACAGCCGCATCCCGAAGCGTTACCCGCCGCAAGACGGGCTCGTAACCGCGCACGAACAGGTACTCGATCACGGCGACCTCGTGATCTTTCGCGTGGACAAGAACGTACTTGCCGACGTTGTCGAGACCGATCCTCACGAGCCCATCCCGGCGCGCACGGAGCACGAAGTGGCTTGCGCCGAGGGTTTGCGTGCCGATGAGGAGCTTCGCTATCCCGGCGCAGTTCGCCCGGCACGCGACCTCCGCCTCCGCCACAGAGCGGATCACCGGGACCGACAGTGCCGCGACGCCAGTGATCGAGGTCGGTAGGTAGCTGAGCGCAGCGTGCGTGACGACAGATGACCGACCGGGAACGGCAAGGGTCTCGGTCGCCGCGATTCTGTGATCCTTCGCGTGGGAGAGAGCGTAGATGCCGGCCTTGCTCAGCTTCACCGAGAGCTCCGCGATCTTTCCGGCCGCGATCGAGAAGTGTGTTGCCCCGATGGTCCTCGAGCCGACCTCGAGCGTCGTTACGCCCACACATGGTGATCGAATGCTGCACCGCAGCGTCAGCTCCACGCTGGAGCGGCCGATGATCGCGCGGTTGCTAGCGAGCACGAGCCTTGGTGGGCCGCCCGGCACTGCAGCACCCGTTGCAGGCGTGACCTCGTTCGACGAAGCCGACATGCTGCTCGTCCCGATGGCATTCGTCGCTCTGACGCCGAAGGTGTAAGAGGTCCCGTTCGTGAGTCCGCTCACCACACACGTCGTCTCACCGGTGGCCACACAGGGACGAGAGGCGGGACTCGAGGTAACGGTGTAGTGGGTGATGACCGAGCCGCCGTCCGAAATAGGCGCGTGCCAGCTCACACGCGCCGAGGCATCGGCGCTGACCGCGACGACACCTGTCGGGGCCCCGGGAGGCGAGGCATAGGTGAACTCGGGCGTGGGGTACTCGACGCTCGTCCCACCCGGGGCAGTGACGGTCACGCCGACGGTGCCGCCTCCCGCCGGCGAGATAGCGGTTATCACCGTGTCAGAGTCCACCACGAAGCGCTCAGCCTGGTGGGGTCCGAAGTGGACGGCGCTCGCCCCGGTGAAGTTGGTCCCGGTCAAGGTGACCGACGTCCCACCTGCGGCTGATCCGACAGACGGGCTGATCGTGCTTACCCATGGCGCCTGGTAGGTGGTCGATGTCGCCGGCGAGGACGATGGAGCGATCGTTACCGGGAACGACAGTGATCTCGGCTGACCGTCTGGCCCTGTCCCACTCTCGACGAAGGTATGACTGCCAGCACTGAGGTCGGCCGGGAGCGTGACGTTGATGCTGCTCGACCCGGTGTCATCGGTAGGGAACACGGCGAGCTGGGTAGGGGTCGAGTGGATCACGACGGTTACGTCGCTACCAGCCAGCCAATCAGTGGACTGGAGATTGACAGTGACGCCTGCGCCGATGGTCGGAGCGGATCCTGTCGGTCCGCTGCCGGGCATCACGATCGTCGGATATCCGCCGCCGCTTTGCTGAGGCACGTTGAGCAGTTGCTGGAAGACCGGGGAGGCGTTTACCCCACCTGTGCAGGTCTGCGCCCCGTCGCCCGGTTGGGCGAGGACGCCGTACGAGCCCGACAGGCTGACACCTAACGCGTTGACCGCGCCTTGGTCGTACTCGAAGCCCGTCTCGCTGCTCGAGGTCCCCGAGGAGATTGTCTGCATACCGACGGCGCCGAGCTCAACACCGGCAGAAACCCATGCACCTTCGACGAAACCGTCGATGTAGGCGTTCGTCGGCGCCACCGGATCTTCAGGGTTGGACGCGTAGCCCCACCCCAGGATCGCGCTTCCCGGCAGGCTGAGAGCGGCGGAGACGCTGACTCCAGGGCTCACGTACACGCTTCCGTCACAGGTCACGATCTCCGCGAAGCTCGCCCCGTACGGACCGGCACTCACTCCTGCCTGGAGGACGACAAAATCCGCTGGTCGGGCGGGCCCGCCGATCAAGATCCCCAGATTGCCGAGGTTCATCCGCAAGCAGGAATTGATGCCAACAGAAAAGGCATCGCAGCCCTGCGGAGCAAGCTCTTGGGCGGAGACGTCGACCGATTCGGGAACCGATAGAACACCGCTCAAGTCGACGCCGGCGGCCGTCAAGGTGACGTCGACCGTCCCGATGGGCAGGCTGACGGTGACCCGGCAGTTGCTGCCGGCCTGGGGCGGTGCGGATCCGCCGAAGCTCCAGGCATAATCGAGGATCCCCGCCGACTGGCTGCACGCATCGAAGACGACGGTTGCGCTGGCGATCGAGTCGCCGTAAGGGATCGGCTCGACTGTCCAGGTGAATCCTGCCTGAGGATTCACCGTGAACTGGTCGGACGTCGTGGCGGTGCGCGTCCCCGAGGGATCGGTGACAGTCAGGCTCATCGTGTGGGAACCGACCGAGAGGGGCAGGTGCGGGATCGAGCACTGCGAGGCAGGGAGCCCGAGCGAGGTCCCGTCGAGCACCCAGGAGTAGCTGGACGCGCCACTCGACGCACAGCCGCTGACAGCCAGGTCGACCGTCGGGCCACCGCTTTGTACGGCGTTCGGGGCAAGGATGATCGAGGGCTCTACCTGAGTGAACTCGACGACGACCGTCGCTGGACTCGTCGTGCTCGCCACCAAGGTGCAGTCCTCCCCGGTGTAGGCCGAAGGAGAGGAGCCGGTGCAGCCCGCGGATACATTAGCGACGATCGACTGGGGGTCCGGCAGCACGTGGAGAGTGACCTGCTGGCCGTTGCTGAACGCCGCCGAGCAGGAGCCCGGACAGTCGATGCCAGGTGGCGTGGAGGTGACGAGGCCCGCTCCGGGAGTACCGCCCGAAATGCCGTTTGCCAGGATTTGGACCGTCAGGTTGTCGGCGCCCGAGAGGGTCGGAGGGAGCGTGCTCACACGCCCCCAACTGTCTCCTGCAACACACAATGGCGAGGTCGCGAGGGAGCCGCTTACACACGAGATGCCGGTCAGCTGGGCGGTGAATGCAGTCTCCGTGGCGGTCGAGGTCCATGCAGATGTTCCGCCGCCGAGGTCGTTCGAGGAGAACACCATCCCGGCGTCGCTGGTCGCCGAGCAATACGAGTCGCTTGCGCACGACACCGCGGTCAGCGGGGCAACCGACGACAACTGGGTCATTTGAGCGGCGACGGAAGCCCCCTGCGGGGCGAACGTCACGATGCTTCCGCCAGATCCCGCGACGCACAGCGACGCGTCCGGGCACGACAGAGAGGCGAGCTCGCTCGATCCGCCGATGTCCATCGCTGTCCACGTCGACGCGCCTCCGGTCGGGTTCGTGGAGATCAGCACGTATCCGAAAGATCCCGCGACGCACAGTGACGCGTCCGGGCACGACACCGCCGAGAACTCAGGGTATGCGTAAGGGGAGAAGGTGCCCGGAGCGTTCGCAGTCCACGCCGACCCGCCTCCGGTGGGGTCGGTCGAGGTGACAATGTTCCCGGAGGGGGAGACGGCCACGCAAAGCGTGGTCGTCGGACAGGAGATCGAGCTCAGTTGGGCCGAACCGTCGATGTTGGTC
>CAZAMA010000143.1:5321-7255 GCA_964485645.1 uncultured Acidimicrobiaceae bacterium
CGTGGTCGTCGGACAGGAGATCGAGCTCAGTTGGGCCGAACCGTCGATGTTGGTCACCACCCACGACGCGGCGCCTCCGGTGGGGTCGGTCGAGGTGACCACGTTCCCCGAGCCGTCGACCGCCGCACAGAACGTCAGACTTGCGCATTGCAGCCCGGTGATGGCATTCGAGCCGTCGACAGTGGCCGGCGTCCACGCGGAGGTGCCAGCAGTGGGGTCGGCTGAGACGTCTACCGAGTCAGCGCCCGCCGCGGCACAGAACGACGCTGTCGGACATTCGATCGATGTCGAAACGATGGACGGAACCGATGCAACGGCCCACGCCGACGCGCCACCCGTGGGGTCGGTCGAGGTGACGACCTTTCCATCTCCTGCCGAGGGCACCACGCACAGCGACGACGTCGGACACGAGATCGCGGTCAACGGTGTCGAACCGTCGATGTTGGTCACCGTCCACGAAGCGGCGCCTCCGGTGGGATCGGTCGAGGTGACCACGTTGCCGGAGCTGTCGGCGGCCGCGCAGAAGGTGGCCGTCGGGCACGAGACCGCGCTCAGATTGTTGGCGATGTCAGAGGTGGCCGCGAGAGCCCATGCTGACGCGCCACCGGTGGGGTCCGTCGAAGTAACGACGCCCCCCAGCGCGCCCACTGCCACGCACAATGTCGAGGTCGGGCACGCGATGTTCGTCAGGGCACCGTCAGGAACCGTGGTCGGGATCCATTGCGACGGCCTTCCCGTCGGATCCGTCGACGTGAGCACGGCACCGCCTTGCGCGAGGGCGGTACAGAACGAAGAGGTGGGGCAGGAGACCGACTCCAGGCTGGCATCGACTCCCCCTGGATTGGTGGTGAGCGTCCACGCTCCGACTCCACCGGTCGGGTTGGTCGACATCGCGACGAAGCTGCTCACGAAGTTGCCGCTGCTGTCGGTCTGGTTTCCTACCGCGACACAGAGCGAAGTGGCGGGACACGAGATCGCCGTCAGGCCGTCCGCGCCGGCCACATTCGCAGAGCTCCAGCTCGCTGCTCCGCCCGTCGGGTCGGTCGAGGTGACCACGTCTCCCGCGTTGTCGATAGCTGCGCAGAACGAAGCCGTCGGGCAGGAGATGGCGGTGAGCGAGATCTTCCCGCTCGAGGCGAAAGGGGAACTGTGGTCCACCAGCTCAGGTGGTGACCACGTGGGCGCTGTTGTCGCTGCGGCAGCAGGGAGAACGGAAGAGAGCGTTGGAAGGGCAGCCACCGCCAGCATCGCGACCGCTATCGGGACCAGACCTGAAGGACGTCGTACGGCAATGCAGAACCGGGCCACGATCCCCGACAATCCACCCATCGAACTGCCTTTCGTACAGCCAGCGTGTACCCGGCAGGGGTCGCGAAGCGACGAGTGATCGCCTCTGCATGAGATACATCAAAAGGGTACAACCTCTTAGCATCTACGACAAGAGTCGGTCGGCGTCGACCGGGCTTCCTGCCAGGCGTTCTTCGCGTCGGCGCCCGACGGCACGGTGACCTCTCTGGAGACGACGTCTTCGAGTGGTACCAGTCGCTCGCGAGCACCCGCCGGACGACCGGAGCTCCACCTGGAGAAGACCGTGTCTTGACGGGCTCCGCCCGATGTCGTCGCCGACGTCGCGACGGGACGGGGCGAAGCCGCGGCCGGCTCGCTCGTCGACGAGCAGGCGATCCTCCGACGCTACGGCGTCGGCTCTGCTCGGTGAGACCGTGGACAGTCAGCCTGGGCGCTTCAGCCGTCCGGGAGCTCGACCGGCTCCCGCCGCGCATCGTCCCCGCAGTGACCGAGCTTCTCTACGACGCGCTGGCTGACAACCCCGAGCGCGCTCGCGAGCCACTGCGCGCCACGCTCGACGGGCTCTACGGAGCGCGACGTGGTGACTACCGGATCTTGTACGAGATGGACGGCTCCTCGCGCGTCGC
>CAZAMA010000144.1:0-7253 GCA_964485645.1 uncultured Acidimicrobiaceae bacterium
AGGCGTCCTGTACCGGGCACGCTCCTCAGCGCGAGGGCGAGCGCGACGGCGGCGAGCGGCAGGTTGACGAGGAAGATCCAACGCCAGCTTGCGTGCGTGACGACCAAGCCGCCAAGGACCGGCGCGATGAGCGGTGCGATGAGCGCCGGCCAGGTGAGGTACGCGATGGCACGTATGGTGTCGGCGCGCGCGGTGGTCCTGAGCACCACCAGCCGCCCGACGGGGACCATCATCGCGCCCCCGACGCCTTGGAGCACCCGCATCGCGACGAGCAGTGACACAGAGGTGCTCGCGGCACAGCCGACCGAAGCGACGGTGAAGACGGCGATCGCAGCTACGTACACGTTCCGGGCCCCGAGCCGATCCGCTGCCCACGCGCTCGCAGGAATGAGCACCGCGAGTGTCAACAGGTACGCGGTCATCAGTACGCTCAGGCTGACTGCGCCTACGCGAAATGTCGCGGCGATCCTTGGCAAAGCGGTCGCAAGAATGGTTCCGTCGAGGTTCTCCATGAAGAAGGTCCCGGCGACGAGCAGGGCGAGGCTACGCGAGAGCCCGAGACTTTGCGCGTCGTCGCCCTCCCGGGTCACCTTCTCCTCGTACAGCTACGCCGCGCGACTCGCGTCACCGGCGCGCAGCCGCGAGCATTGGCGATGAGAACGTTTGACAGCGCCGTCTCGATAGGGCAATGTTCACGACGCTACAGGTTACGAGATGTTGCAGACCGAAAGCAGGGGGGGCAGGGGTGGCATCTTCCGACGGATGTCGTAGTTCGCGAGCCACGAGTCGACTCCGGCGGTGGGGTCGGTTCGAGGGCACGACGCCTTCGCCGGCGAAGGCAAACGGCGAGCGACGTGAGGTCGAGCGCACCACAGAGGCCGGCACCAGCGGACGCCTCCCGTGAGCACGTTCTTGCTGGGTGTCGGCTTCGGCCTCGTCACGGCCGCGATCCTTGCCATCTCGACGGTGGCGCTCTCGCTCCAGTACGCGGTCACCAACTTCCCGAACTTCGCGCACGGTGAGATCATGACTTTAGGGGCATTCGTCGGGTACAGCACGCTGCAGTGGACCCACAACGTGCCGCTCGCCGTCGTCGCCGCGATGGCGAGTGGCTCGCTCTTCGGCGTCGCGATCAACAAGCTGCTCCTCAGCCCCTTCAGGAAGCGCAACACGGCGTTGTTGACCCAGTTCGTGCTAACGATTGCAGTATCGCTGATCGCCCAGAACGCGCTCCTGTGGATTTACGGAGGCAACACCTTGCCCATCTCGGTCAGCGGGGGCCTCCCGACCCATGTGGGCCCCTTCCTGCTCACCCCGCAGGAAGACATAATCATCGTGGCCTCGGCGGTCATCATGGTCGGTGTCCACCTGCTCCTCAGGTACACGATGTTCGGCAAGTCCCAACGCGCTGTGGCCGAAAGTCCCTCGTTGGCACAGGCGAGCGGGATCAGCGCCGATCGCGTGATCAACCGGACCTGGATCCTCACTGGAGCCCTCGCCGGGCTCGCGGGCCTCGTGCTCGGAATAGTCTCGGGCGGGGTGTTCCCGACGATCGGGTTCGGCTTCCTCCTCATCGTCTTCGCGGCCGCAATCCTCGGAGGTATAGGCCAACCCTACGGAGCGATGGCCGGAGCGCTCGTCGTCGGGGTGACGATGGAAGTAAGCGCCCTTTACATCAGCCCGGATTACAAGACATCCGTCGCCTTCGCGATTCTGATACTCGCGTTGCTGTTCCGACCCCAGGGGCTAGTCGCCCCGCGGGCTACTGCGGCGGCCTGAGGTGGTCCAATACCTCGTAAGTGTCCTGACTCTGGCCGCTGCGACGGCGGTCATCGTGCTCGGTCTGAACGTCCGCTGGGGCCTGAGCGGCCAGCTCGACCTCGGCTTCTACCTGATGGTCGCGGTCGGTGCCTACGTCGACGGCGTCGTGACTCTCGGGCCTTCGTCGAGCCAGGCCGCCGAGACCTACATCCTCGGCCTCAACCTGCCGTTCCTCGTAGGGATCCTCGTGGCAGCGGCCGTTTGCGGACTGCTGTCGCTGGTCGTAGGTGCGGTCGCGCTGAGAAAGCTGCGCGGCGACCGTTACGCGATCGTGACCGTCGCGACCACGATCATCGGCTACTCGTTCATCAGCCAGTACACGCCTTTGTTCAACGGCTACAACGGCATCTACGGCGTTCCCCAGCCATTTGCAGGCGCGCTGCCGCTCGCGCCGCAGGCCTTCTCCAACTTCTACCTCGCGATCGAGGTAGCTGTGGTGATCGTCGTCTTCGTCCTTTTGGAGATGGTCCGGCGGAGCCCGTTCGGGCGAGCCGTGAAAGCGGTACGCGAGGACGAGGTCGCCGCGGCGGCGTTCGGCAAGAGCGTCTACGCGTTGCGTCTGAAGGCATACGTCCTCGGGGGCGCGATTGCCGGGATCGGCGGCAGCTTGATCGTCACCTATATCTCGGCATTCAACCCCGCGTCGTGGTCTGCGATCGAGACCTTCCTACTCTATGGTGCGTTGATCGCGGGCGGCACGGGGAACAATGCCGGCGCAATTCTCGGCACGCTCGTGGTGCTCATCGGCATACCCCAACTCGTGCAGGCGATCCCCGTCGTCGGGGGCGACGCCAACGCGCTCCCCGCCATCGAGAACATCCTCATCGGCCTCCTCATCATTGCTGTCCTGCGCTTCCGTCCGGTCGGCATCCTGCCGGAGCGAAAGACGATGAGCGGCCAGCTTCCAAGGTGGCTCCTCCACCGCACGAAGCGAACTGGCATTGCCATGCCTCGCGCGGGGAAGGCAGCATGATGATCGACGGTATCCCAGCAGGCCCGATCCTCGAAGTCCGTGACGTCTGGAAGCGCTACGGAGGGGTCGTCGCGGTCCAGGGGTGCAGCTTCTCCATCGCGCGCGGGAGCATCACGGGCCTCGTCGGACCCAACGGAGCGGGCAAGAGCACGATGATCAACTTGATCTCCGGCCTGGTATCGCCGGACAAGGGGACGATCGTCCTTGACGGCGAGGAGATCCAGGGACGTCCCCTTCATTGGACGAGCCGTCGTGGCCTCGTCCGGACTTTCCAGGTGGCGCGGGAGTGGCCGAAGCTGACGGTGACCGAGAACGTGATCGCGGCTTATCCAGATCGCCACCGCGAGGCGCTCTGGCGCTCGGTTCTCACCCGGCGCAAGATGATGCGCGAGGAGAGGGTGCTCGAGGAGCAGGCGCTCGCGACGATCGAGCAACTCGGCCTGACAGCCGTCAAAGATGAGCTGGCCGGACGGCTGAGCGGTGGACAGAAGCGGCTGTTGGAGTTTGCCCGCGTCGCGATGGCAAAGCCGAAGGTCCTGCTTCTCGACGAGCCGTTGGCGGGAGTCAACCCCGTCCTAGGCGAGCAGGTCAGCGCTGCGATCGCCAACCTGCGCTCCCTCGGCACCACGATCGTGATCGTCGAGCACAACATGCGCTTCGTCGAGAAGATCTGCGACGTCGTGATCGTGATGGGACAAGGGCGTGTCATTGGCGAGGGCACGATGAGCGAGCTCCGAGAAAGCGAAGAGATCGTCGAGGCGTACCTCGGTTCGGGGAGCATGAAATGAGCGGCACTCTTGCAGCTTTCGACCCGATCGGTCCAGCCGGCGAGTTGCTCGCGGTCAGCGATCTCGAAGCCGGGTACGGGGGATTGCCGATCGTGAGAGGCATCAGCATCGCCGTCGGCAAAGGAATGCTGAACTGCATCGTCGGGCCCAACGGCGCCGGCAAGTCCACGGCCCTCAAGGCGATCGCCGGAGCGCTCAAGTCGACCAAGGGCCGCGTCGTGATGGCGGGAGAGGACGTCACGAAGCTTCCGACCGAGGAGCGCGTCGGAAAGGGGCTTGGCTACGTGCCGCAGGTGGCCAACGTGTTTGCCACTCTCACGGTGCTCGAGAACCTACAGATCGGGGCGATCCGCAGGCGCGCCAAGACCAAAGAGCGTATCGAGATGGTCTGCGGCATCTTTCCAGATCTGAAGCCGGCGCTGGGCCGCCCAGCCGGCACTTTGAGCGGTGGCCAGCGAAGCATGCTCGCCCTGTCGCGCGCCCTCATGGGCGACCCGCAGCTTCTGCTCCTCGATGAGCCCACAGCAGGACTGGCCCCACGGATCGAAGAGCAGGTCTGGGACCACATTCTCACGATCCAGGGTCACGGGATCAGCATCCTTGTCGTGGAGCAGAACACCCACCGAGCCCTCACCCACTCCGGTTGGGCATATGTCATGGCTAACGGCGAGCTCGCATCGGAGGGTCCGGGGCTCGAGCTGCTCGGACGCCAAGAGCTTATCGACCTGTACCTCGGAGGTTAGACCGCAACATATTTACAACCAAACAAGGAGCAGAAACAGTGAGTAAATGGGGGAACAGACGTTCACACCTAAAGGTGCTCGGCGCGACTGCCATTGTCGGAGCGATGGCGGTCACGTCCGGAGCGTCGGCGCTTGCTTCGTCGCCGCAGCACAGCAGTCTGGTGAGCAGTAGCCATTCGGGGGTCCACTTCAAAGGGAACCCGATCCACTTCACCGTTCTTGGCCCTGATACCGGGACCTACGCCACGTTCGGGCAGTCGATGTACCAGGGCGCGGTCGACGGCGCCAATGCGGTGAACGCAGCAGGCGGGATCCTCGGGAGGCAGTTGATCCTCGACAAGGTCGACACCCACGGGGACCCGGTGGATGCCGTCACGGCGCTCCAGCAGGAGCTCGCGCGGAACCACCCTGCGGCAATCATCGGACCGGTGACGCTCGAGATATTTGCCGTGCAACCGATCGTCACCCGGGACCATATCCCGACCATGTTCAACGGTGGCTCGACGGCATTTGACCACAACACCGACCCGTGGATCTGGCGGATCAACCCCTCGGACTCCCAGGAGGCCGTGGCGATCGCGATGTACGCCCGCCAGCGAGGTTACAAGAAGGCAGCCATCCTCTTTACGACCGAGGCGTCGCAGCAGGAGCTCGAGCCATTCCTCGAGAAGGACTTCAAGGCACTCGGTGGGACAGTCGTCTCGGTCACCAACGTGACACCCACCCAGTCCTCGTACAACTCCGAAATCATCAAGCTGCTTTCCTCGCACCCACAGGTGATCATCGGCCAGCTCGACCCGCCGACGGCGGCGACCTTCTTCCACGAGCTGATCGGGCTCAACGGGCGGAAGACACCGTTCCTCGGCACGGACGTGACCGCTGGTGCGGACTGGATCACGGCGGTCGGAGCCAGCAACGCCAAGGCGATGGTGACCTCGGTCGAAGGTGGGACACCGACAAACCCGGCAGGCAACCTGTTCAACAAGCTGCAGCAGAAGGCCTGGCACCAGCCCGCGCCGTCGGGAGCCAACTACGCCTACGACGGAGTTGTCGACGTCGCCCTCGCGATCGACGCGGCGAAGAGCACGACCGGGGCCGCCATCAACAAGTACCTTCCCCTTGTCTCCAACCCGCCTGGGGTGACTGCATTCAGCTACGCCGCAGGGCTCGCTGATCTCAAGGCCGGCAAGAAGATCAACTACGACGGTGCGAGCGGTCCGATGAACTTCGACAAGTACCACAACGTCTCAGGACCGTGGGTCGTCGTTCGCTCGACCGGGAACTCGAATGGCGCGCTCAACACCCTCGAGACGATCTCAGCGCTGCAGGTGGCCGCGACGTCGAAGAAGATCGGGGCTTGAGCACAGAGGTCCGACAGGACCACGACGACCGAGCCCGCTCGGTCGTCGTGGTCACGGGCGCCGGGGGTGGCATCGGTCGCTCCTGCGCTTTGCGGTACGCGGCGGACGGCGCCTGCGTCGCCCTGCTCGAGTCGAGATCGGAGACCGCCGCCACGGTGGCCGAAGAAGTCGACAGAGCAGGGGGACGTGGGTATGCCTACCCAGTAGACGTGTCCGATCCCGACGCGGTTCGCCGCGTCGGGATCGACCTGCGTGAGCGCGCGGGAACGGCCGACGTCGTCGTCCATTGCGCGATCCAGCGGATGCCCGGCCATCTCGAGAGCCTCCCGATCGAGAGCTTTGACCGCCTCTTGGCCGTCGGCCTGCGCGGCGGCTTTCTCGTCGCGCAGGAGTTCGGCCGTGACATGGTTCGCAAAGGTTCCGGCTCGCTCGTGTTCATAGGCTCGACCGCCGCGCACCTTCCCTACCCCACCACCGGCGCCTACAGCGCCTGCAAGGCTGCTCTTGTCATGCTCGCGAAGTCATTCGCCCTCGAATGGGCCGGAACCGGCGTCCGCTCGTTCTCGGTCAGCCCGGGGATGATCCGCACGCCTATGACCGAGGATCTTTACTCCCGACCAGAGATCCTTGCTGCCAGGAGCAAGATGGCGCCGCTCGGCCGAATCGGGACGCCCGACGAGATAGCCGAGATCGTCCACTTCCTGGCCTCTGACGCTGCAAGCTATTTGACCGGCGAGGACGTACTCGTCGATGGAGGCTTCGTCATGAGCAAGTTCATGCACGTGCCGGGGCGGGACTAAGCCGTGGGGCCGATCAGAGCCAGCGCGCAGCCGAGGACGTGGCATGGGAGACCGTGACGTGAGCCGAGCGGTAGATCGAGCGGGCCGGGAGCGGTTCCCGCTCCTCTTCAGTGAGCTGCAGATCGGACCACAGATCCTGAAGAACCGCATCGTCTTCCCGCCGACTTGCCCGTCGTGGGTGAGCGACCCGCGCCTTGCCCAGTTCAACGAACTGGCAGCTCCATACTACGAGGAGCGTGCCAGCGGCGGCGTCGGGCTCATCATCATCGGCGGTACTCACACCCACGAGAGCTCCATCGCCGCACCGCTGGCCCAGCCGGGCCTGTGGAACGACGCCCAGATCGAGGGGTTCGCCCGCGTCGCCGAGGCAGTCCACCGACACGGCACCAAGTTGGCAGTTCAGCTGAGGCACACCGGTGTGCGCGGGTTCCCGTACTACAAAGAGGATCCGATTTACGACGTCAACTCTTCCTGGTACACGATGGCACCGAGTCAGGTGCCCCTCGGAGAGTTCCCCGGCGGACATACTCCAAAAGAGCTCTCAGACGACGAGATCGAGGAAATCCTCGACGGCCACGCGAGCGCGGCTCGTCGCGCGATGGAAGCGGGCCTCGACGGAGTCGAGTTTCACCTGAGCCATGGATATCTATCCTGGCAGTTCCTTTCCCCCCTCTCCAACAAGCGGACGGACAAGTGGGGCGGGACCTATGAGAATCGGCTGAGGTTCTCTGTCGAGGCTCTCAGGCGCATGCGCTCTGCCATCGGCA
>CAZAMA010000145.1:0-7172 GCA_964485645.1 uncultured Acidimicrobiaceae bacterium
GGAGGGCGAGAGTAGGAATGAGGTGAGATCTGCCGCTAAGGAAGGTGGATCGGCCCCGTCGGCCAGAGCGGATCTCGTCCGGTCGAAGTATGTAGCACCGGCGAGTATGGGACCTGCCGACAGGGTCGCCTGATGCATGCCCGAAGCGACAAAGCCCGGTGCAACGGAGTTCAAACGGACACCGGTGGGACCCAGCTCTAGGGCGAGGTTTTCGATGAGGCGCACGACGGCCGCCTTAGAGGCGGCATACGCATCGAACCTCGGCAACGGGGAAGTTGCGCCGCCGCCAGAAAAGGCAACCACGGAGCCCGCAGCGGCCTTCAATGGCTCGATCATCGTCATGATCGGAAGGAGCGTCCCCAGCACGTTCGTGTCGAGGGTGGACCGGAACGCTCCCGCATCCCACGTGCCAACTGGCCCGACGGGGGACAGGACCGCCGCGGCGGTAACGAGCCCGTGGAGGACTCCTGTTGGTGCGAGCCGGCCTGCTGCCTGCCGCCAGTGGTCCTCATCCCGGACGTCGAACGGCAAGATGTCATGTCCCCTCGGTGGCAGTTCGTCAGCAAGGGCACGGAGGTCGTCGTGGCGCCGAGCCACCAGGACGAGCGTGGCGCCGTCTCGGGCGAGAGATGATGCCACTGCCCTGCCTATCGCACCCGTCGCGCCGGTCACGACGACCCTGTGTCCGTCGAGTGGCTGGGGCGTACGCGCTGCTCCCACCGGGGGAAAGATACTGCTTCGCTCCGCCTGTGGCGGCATCCGGATCCACTCGACGTGCGGCACCCGTTCGAACCAACGGGTCGGCTTCGACAAATGGCGGCGATCGGCAGGGTTCCCTGAGGGTAGTGTGGTAACAGATGGCGACCAAGCGAAACGTACGGAAACTGTGAACACCAGTTCGAAGGTACATTTCGTGCTCGGGCCGGCGGTGCCGCCGCAACCTGCAATGTCCCTGTGGGATTCCAGACCTCCTGACATGGTGCGCGTTACGCCAGGTCAGGTCGGTGGCCTGCGAGAGACCCGTGAGATAAGTCGTGCGGAGTCGATTGGCCGACCCATCCGAGGCGCAACCGCCTGGCCAGCGCGTTCGTACCAATGGTCATACCGATTCGATCCCCGGAAGACCAAAGGCTGCGCGGAAATTCCGCTCGCCATGTCGGGAGGCATGGATTCTCCACGCGCCGAGGAATCCTTCATCGATGGCTTGCCTTCCCGCGTAGCTATCATCGGGCAGCGGCATACATCTTCATAAGAGCTCAGGAATAGCACGAGTCACATGCACATTTGGTTCGATCTGGCCGCTCGCGAGGCCTTGATGCTGCTCATCATCACGGCCCTTGGGGCCGGGCCAGCATCGCTCCTCGGTCGAAGGTTCGACGGGTTCACCCGCGTTACCCTTGCCCCAGTTCTCGGCCTGTCGGCGGGAATCTGCGTGTTCACGTCGCTCCTCTGGGTCGTGCCGGCACGCTCAACCGCGTGGTTGGTGCCCACGCTGGCGTTGATCTCGCTCGGAGCGGCCGCGTGGGCGTTCCGCAGGAGAGTGGGGCGGGCTCGTTCCACTCAGACCGGTGACACTTTGACGTTGACCAGGCGTGTGGGTGCGCACACCCGCGCGCGGCATTGGCACCGTATCGGCGTCCTCCCGCTCCCACTTCTCCAGCTCCTGATTGTTGGCCTGGCAGTTGCGGGCCCGATCAACTATACGATGCACCAATCAGCGAGCACGGGTCCAGTGTTCTATAGGATTGTTGACGCACTCGGATACGTTGCTGAAACCGATGGGGAAGTACACCAGACGCTGCCACAAGCCGCGAGATCTCTCTTGGTCTCCAAACCGAGCAGCAAGGCGCTAGCCGACTTATCAACAGTGTATTGGGAGCGCTACGCGGGAGGATTTCAGGAGATAGATGCCACCCCGCTCGAAGCGAACCTCGACAGCCTTGTTGGCCTGGGTGCCGCTCAAACTCAGGCTCCGTTCCTCGTAGCGATTCTAGTGGCTGGGGCGTTGGGAATGCTTGGCGCACTCCGTTATTTCTTTGCTGGACGGCATAGGTGGGCCCCGGTACTGGGGGCAGTCTTGTTCGGCGGACCGTTTTTTCTCCAGCTATTCTATGATGGAAGCCAGGCTGCTATAGGGGGCCTTGCGCTCCTAGCGCCTCTTGTAGTTGTCGGGATAGAATGCCTGCGGCTCCCGCGAATGGCCAACCTGTTCCTACTAGCCATCCTTCTTTCTGGCCTGGTTGCGGTATACCCAATCTTCGTTCCCGGGGTCGCCATGGGCGCCGCCGTGGCGCTGGCAGTCATGGGCATCGTGAAGGCGGTTCGTGGCTCCGTGTTCAGCGAGATCGGATCGGACGAGGCCGGAACGGTGACAGTCGAAGCAGGGTTGCGGCTCGGCGAGTGGGCGCGGGGCCGCCTGAGGGTTGCCGGGACCGTACTGGGCCGCATTGCACTGCTGGCCGGAATGGTTGCGATCTTTGACCTCGTCGCCGCCGAAAGAGCTGTCCGCTACTGGAATTCGGTGCTCCATGGAGGATTTCTCGCCGCTGGGTTGCCTGTGTACGACCTCAGCGCTGCTGTCGTGCCAGGCTGGCTCCTTCAGACTCGCGGGTTTTACAGCCTGGGCGTCTCAGGCCAATCGGCGACTGCAGTCGCACTATTCGTCATCGGTCTCCCCGCTGTGTTCACCCTCGCCGCGCTCGTCGCATCATGGCGCGTCCCCATGGCGTGGGTCGTTGTACTGCTAATCGGAATAGTCGCTTTGCAGGGTGTCTATGAGCAGATGAAGAATTCCTGTAGTTATTGCGAGGACCGCGCATTATTGCCGATTGTGCCATTGGCCATACTCCTGTTGGCGGGGGCAGTCGGCTCCCTATGGGCTTCGCCACATGTGTTGGTCAAAGCCGTATCACCCGTGCTGGCTCTTGCAGTGTTGGTATCTACGGCCGGGGCCCTTTACAAGGAAAGACAACTGTTTGCCGCCACAGCCTATGCTCTGCCGGCAGCGACGCAACTTCTCTTGAGTAGAGTGCCTCATGGGGCTACCGTGGATTTGGAAGGGTTCAACGTGGGCGGCATGGCGCCAGCCGAACAATTCTATACGTATGAGCTCGCGAGCGAAATGACCGGGCGAAGGGTGTCGCTCCCTGCGGATTTCGCGGCCCATGACGCCCTGGCCTATGTCGGCGCGTTCCCGCTCCCTGGTCCGCAATTCCGCCCGGGTTACCAGTACATCCTGACCAGAGCATCGGCAGTCCAGACGGGGCGAAAGGTCGTTGCCCGGGACGGCGCCCTGGCCCTGGACCGACGAGAGGGACCCTTGTCGGTCACGCTGGATTACGGGATGGTAGGGGCACCCCTGGTCCGCGACGACCCCTCCGGTCGCGTCTGGATCGATCCGACGCTGAACAAGCCCGCCCAGTTCATCGTGGCCGGTGGAACCAGCGCGTCGCCCGCATTCGTGGAGCTGCGCTTCGCGGTGCCGACGCCAACGGTTGCCGCGTCCTCGGCTTCCATGATTCAACAATCAGCTGGACCGGGCTACCTGGATGTTTGCGTGCAAGCGACCGGTGCTGCACCGGTACGTACGGCCGACGTTCAACTCACGCCGGCGGCAAACGTCGAGCTCCTGGCCATGCACGTCAGTGGGGGTTCATGCTCTTCCAGCTATTAACGGTGCGCCGCCGCCAGATGCTGGATCACGCGGGCGCGTCAGCCTGGCCATCGGGAGGCCCGGTGCTCCGACATAACTGTGGAAGGATCTGTGACCGTGCACGTCTGCACCATCGTCGCCCGTAATTATCTGCCGCAGGCGCGCGTTCTCGCCACGAGCGTGCGGGCGCAGCATGACGACGCGCAGGTGACGGTGCTCGTCGTCGACGACGTCGGCGGTGAAGTCGACGACGCGACCGAGCCGTTCGAGGTCCTTGGGATCGACGAGCTGGAGGGAGATCTCACGGAGCTGCGGCGTATGGCCGTCCTGTACGACGTGCTCGAGTACTCCACCGCCCTGAAGCCCTGGCTCCTGCGTACGCTCCTCGCTCGGGGCTCGTCAGCGGTCGTCTATCTGGATCCCGACATCGAGGTGTTTGACCGGCTCGACGAGGTGCGGGCGCTCGCGGAGCTTCATGAGGTCGTGTTGACGCCGCATGTCACTTCGCCGATGCCCCGTGACGGCAAGATGGCCTCGGAGACAGGCATTCTCGCTGCGGGGATCTATAATCTCGGGTTCGTCGCGGTCGGCCAGCGATCAGGAGCCTTTCTCGACTACTGGAGTGAGCGGCTGAAGCGAGAGTGCGTCGTCCAACCGCAGCAGATGCGGTTCGTGGATCAGCGATGGGTCGATTTCGTCCCCGGCATTTACGACGTAGCGATCCTTAGGAGTCCGGCGTACAACGTTGCGTACTGGAACCTCGACCACCGGGACCTCTTATGGACCGGATCCCGGTACACGATAGCAAGCCAACCCCTCAAGTTCTTCCACTTCAGCGGCTATAGCCCTAGAGCTCCGCATCTGTTGAGCAAGCACCAATCCGATCGACCCCGCATTCTCTTGTCGGAGCGGCGAGCGGTTCGACGAATATGTGACGAATATGGCGAGAAACTCGTCGCATATGGCTTCGATGAGGGAGGCGCAGGTCCTCGTTACCGCTTTAGTCAGATGGCCAACGGTTTGCCGATCGATCCCGCCGCCCGCCGCCTCTTCCGAGATGCCGTAATAAGAGCAGATGCCGGGAAGGCGCCGTATCCGCCCGATCCGTTCACCGTCGACGGCGCAGAGGCGCTGACTCGCTGGATGAACGAGATCGGAGAGGTGCACGTGGGGCCCGCGCGCCTCACGCGGTATCTTGCGGCGGTCCATGCGATCCGACCCGACTTGCAGGCTGCATACCCCGATCCGCAGGGTGCGGACTACGAGCACTATCTCGCATGGGCTCGTCACGAGGTGTTGAGCGGGAACCTCGACTCACGGCTCATAGCCGGTCAGGTAGGGGGAAGGGAAGAGGCGGCCGGTGGTGTCGGCCGGCGCTTCAAGTTCGCGCCCTCGAGCGAGCTCCGACAAGGGTTCACGATCATTGGCTACCTGAAGGCGGAGCTCGGCGTAGGCGAGTGGGGGAGGTTGGCTGCTCGGGCAATCGAGAGGGCCGGCCTGTCCCATGCGACGGTGGTCAATACGGCGACGACGAGTCGTCAGGAGCACCCTTTCGAACAGTCAGAAGTGGACCTGTACGACTTCGACACCACTCTGCTGTGCGTCAACGCGGACCAGCTGCCTTTCGTCCGTGCCGACCTGGGAGAAGAGTGCTTCACGGGCCGGTACACGATCGGTCAGTGGGCGTGGGAGCTGGAGGAGTTCCCAGCGCAGTGGTCGGGGTCCTTCGACCTGGTCGATGAGGTTTGGGCGATCTCCGAGTTCACGCGAGCGTCGCTTGCTGCAGCGACCACCAAGCCGGTCTACGCGATACCTCCCGCAATCGTCGAGCCTACCGCGCCGGCGGCAGTGGATCGCCCCGCGCTCGGCCTCCCGGAGGGCCGGTTCCTGTTTCTTTTCGCATTCGACTTACTCAGCATCTTGGAACGCAAGAACCCCCTAGGCTTGATTGATGCATTCCGCCAAGCCTTTCCCACCGCTGAGAGCGATGGCCCGGTCCTCGTCTTGAAGGTCATCAACGGCGATCAGCGGGTCGCCGACCTGGAGCGCATCAAGATTGCAGTCATCGACAGGCCTGACGTCCTTGTCATCGATAAGTACTTCAGGGCGGACGAGCACGCGGCATTGATGTCTGCTGCGGACTGCTACGTCTCGCTGCATCGGAGTGAGGGATTCGGTCTCACCATGGCCGAGGCAATGACCCTAGGGAAGCCGGTGATCGCGACCGGCTACTCGGGGAACCTGGACTTCATGACCGACGACATCGCGTACCTCGTCCGCTGGACGGAGGGCAGGGTTCCCCGAGGCTGCTCGCCATACCGGGAAGGAGCCCGTTGGGCAGAGCCAGATCTGGAACATGCCGCGGAATTGCTTCGCAAGGTGTTCGCCGACCCGGTGGAAGCGACCAATGTCGGAAGGCGGGCGCGTAAGTCTGTCCTCGAAGAGCACGGGCTGGCTGCACGCGCCCAACTCGTCCGGGATCGGTTCGACGATATACAACGCACCAGGAATGCGCAGGTGGCGTTGTCCGACGCCTCCCGCGTTGCGCCCCCGAATCGGGACCTGCATGAACTCGCAGCGGCGCGACCGCCACTCGATGCACCCGCCCACCGCGTCCCGAAGCTGACTCGGTTCTACCGCCGCATGGTGTTGCGCGCGCAGCGTCACCACGACGACCACCAGCGAAGGGTGAACGTTGCCCTCGCTGAAAGAGTAGAGGCTCTCGCTGAGGAGGTAGCGGCGTTACGGGCGCGCGAGAACGATGTCGCAAGTCGTCTCGAGCGGCAGTCCAGCTTCAACGGACGCCTTGGACAGATCGAGGGCGAGTTGCAGAACATGCAGCGGAATCTCACCGCGACGATCGCCGGACACGAATCGACGGTGGTGGGACTCCAACGAGGGATGGAGGTGTTGCAGACGGGCGCGCTGACCGATCTCTTCAACATGGGTGCCACACTCCAAGGGCAGATCCGGGAGTTTCAGGGGACGATCCGGGTGCTTCAGGGGACGATGCGGGATGTTGAAGAACGCGTCCAGGAGCTGCGAGCGATCCCCTTCATGGACGATCCCTCGCAGTTCATGACGATGGACGCCTCTGGGCGGCCAGCGATTGGCTACCGCCTGGCGGATGCCGACGCCCGAGGAGCTGCCTACGCAGGGTTCGAAGACGTCTTCCGGGGATCTGAGGACATGATCCGGGATCGGCAGCGCTTCTACGTCCCGGTGCTCGCCGGTCAGGAGCCGATCGTTGATGTCGGCTGCGGAAGAGGCGAGCTGTTGGACTTGCTGCGCGTGCAAGGCGCCGACGTCGTCGGAATCGACTTGGACGAATCCATGGTTGAACGGTGCCAAGCAAAAGGGCACCGGGTCGAGCAGGTCGATGCGCTGAATTACCTGGCGAAACAGGCAGATGGCGCGTTCGGCTCAGTGTTCAGCGCACAGGTGATCGAGCACCTGTCATACGCAGAGCTCGTTCGCTTCATTGGCGAGTCGTACCGTGCTCTCCGAAACGGAGGACTGT
>CAZAMA010000146.1:0-5148 GCA_964485645.1 uncultured Acidimicrobiaceae bacterium
TAGGCCTTCCGCGTGATGATCTGTATCCGCGGCACGGTCGACTCGCAGTACGCGTAGAGCAGCTTGGCGCCGTGGCGGATGATGCCCCCGTACTCCTGGTCCGTACCTGGCATGAAGCCCGGCACGTCGACGAATGTGATGATCGGGAGGTTGAACGCGTCACAGGTCCGCACGAAGCGGGCACCCTTTTCCGACGAAGCGATGTCGAGCACCCCCGCCAGCACTGCCGGCTGGTTCCCGACCACCCCGACGGCCCGCCCCCCGATACGGGCAAAGCCACACGTAAGGCTCATGGCCCAGTGGGGAAAGTACTCCATGTACTCGCCGCCGTCGACGATGGCTTGGATGATGTCGCGCATGTCGTAGGGCTGGTTGGGACTTGGGGGGACGATGTCACGCAGCTCGGGCACCTCGGCCTCGACGTCGTCCGGCCGCTCCGTCATAGGGGGCATTTCGAGGTTGTTCGACGGGAGGAAGGAGAGCAGGTAGCGGACGTCGTCCAAGCAGGCTTTCTCGTCGGTCGCGACGAAGGTGGCAACGCCTGAGCGGGTGGCATGGCTCATCGCGCCGCCGAGCTGTTCGAGAGTGACCTCCTCCCCCGTGACCGTCTTTACGACGTCGGGACCCGTGATGAACATGTGGCTCGTCTCGTGCACCATGAAGATGAAGTCCGTCATCGCCGGGGAATAGACGGCCCCGCCCGCGCACGGTCCGAGGATCACGCTGATCTGGGGTACCACCCCTGATGCCAAGACGTTGCGGTAGAAGATCCCGCCATAGCCGTTGAGGGCGACGACGCCCTCTTGGATGCGCGCCCCGCCGCCGTCGTTGAGGCCGATTATGGGAACGCCCACGTCGAGGGCCAGCTCCATGAGCTTGTGGATCTTCTCGGCATGTGCCTCGCCGAGCGCGCCGCCGAAGACTGTGAAGTCCTGGCTGTAGATACAGACGCGACGCCCGTCGATCGTCCCGAAGCCGGTGATGACACCATCTGTGTAAGGCCGGCTTCTCTCGAGCCCCATTCCGTGCGACCGATGGCGAACGAGCAGGTCAAGCTCCTGGAAAGACCCCTCGTCGAGCAGGTACTCGAGACGCTCGCGTGCCAGCATCTTGCCTTTGGAGCGGTGGTTCTGGATCGAGCGGCTGCTTCCCGGGTTGCGTGCCTTGGCCTTTTGCTGCTCGAGCACTTCGAGCCGTGCGGCCATGGAGCTGTCGTTGACGGCGACCTGTTCGCCCTCCACGCCATCCGCGAGCAGAGAAGGGTCAGAAGTCGTCTCAGCGGCCATACCGCAGGCTACCGGGCTGCCGAGCCGCACTCACATCGATCAGCCGGCTTGGTGCTCCTGCACCAGCTCGATCAGCACCCCGAAAGCGCCCTTCGGGTGGACGAAGGCAACCGTGGTACCACGCGAGCCCGGCCGCGGGACGGCGTCGATGGTTGCCGCCCCGGCCGCGCGCATCGACTCGAGCGCGGCTGCGCAGTCGCTCACACGAAACCCGACGTGGTGAAGTCCCTCACCGCGGCGCTCGAGGTACCTGGCCACAGGCGAGTCCGGCCTCGTCGGTGTCAGCAGCTGCACATAGGAGCCGGCCACCTTGATGAGGGCCTCCTCCACACCGTCGGCCTCGACGCGCTCTCGGTGCGCAACGGTCGCGCCGAGAATATCGCAGTAGAAGGCAACTGCTGCGTCGAGATCGCGGACCGCGACCGCGACGTGATCGATCTCGGTCAGGTCGAAGGTTGCCGGACTCACGAGTCGAGCCTACGGAACATCGTGATCCGGTCCTCGCCCACCTTGGCACGAAACTGCGGATCGCCTACGCCGAGCCCCTCGGCCGGTGCCAGGCAGAGGACTCCGATCTTGCCCTCGTGCAGGTTGTAGTGAACCTGTGCGGCGGCTTCGCCCACCTCCACGAGCGGGTAGACCGCAGACAGGGTCGGCTGGATCTTGCCGAGGCGGATCAAGCGGTTTGCCTCGAAGGCCTCGCGGTAGTTGGCGAAGTGGGACGACTTGATCGACTTGAGCTTCATCCACAGGTGGCGGTTGTCGTACTCGACCATGTAGCCCGACGTGGCCGCACAGGTGACGACGACGCCGCCTCTCTTCGCGACAAAGACCGAGGCTCCCATCGTCTGGCGGCCGGGATGCTCGAAGACGATGTCGGGATCCTCGCCGACGGCTCCACGGATGTCCTTGCCGAATCGGCGCCACTCCGCCTCGTCTTGGGTGTGTCCGTCGGTCCAGAAGCGGTAGCCCTTCGCGCTCCGATCGATGACCGCTTCGCAGCCGAGAGCCTCGAGCAGCTTGACCTTGGACGCCGAGCTCACGACTCCGACCGGCATGCCCCCGCCGTTCAGCACGTACTGGACCGCATAACCGCCGAGTCCGCCAGTTGCTCCCCAGATGAGAACGACGTCGCCTTGTTTCATCGCGGCTCCGTTGTGGGAGACGAGCATCCGGTAGGAGGTCGAGTTGCAAAGGGCGTTGACCGCGGCTTCTTCCCAGCTCAGGTGCTCGGGCTTGGCCAGGAGCTGATTGGCGCGCACGACGCTCAGATCTGCGAGCCCGCCGAAGTTGGTCTCGAAACCCCAGATTCTCTGGTTGGCGCCCATCATCGCGTCGTCGTGAGACCGTGGATCCTGGCCGTCCACATAGTTGCAGTGGACGACAACCCGATCGCCTGGCTTCCAGTCGCGCACGGCCGAGCCGGCGCGTATCACAACCCCGCAGGCGTCCGAGCCGATCACGTGATAGGGGAGGTCGTGACGCCTGCCCCAGGTGCTCTCCCGACCGAGCCTCTCGAGGAACCCAAAAGTCGGCAGCGGCTCGAAGATCGCGCTCCAGACGGTGTTGAAGTTGATGGAGCTGGCCATGACGGCGACGTAGCACTCGTCGGGGGCGAGGTCGGGCACGGCCACGTGGTCGACGTGCAGGGAGGCTCGAGGGTCCTTCTCCCTCGACGCGAGGCCGGAGAACATCCCCGCCTCGTCCTTTCTCACGAAGGCCGCCCGGTAGGACTCGGGCAGGGGGATGCGAGCAAGCTCCTCGCCCGGCGCGCCGGCAAGGATTGCGTCCCGGAAAGCTTCCATTTCGGGGAGGCTACTACGGGGTCAATTGTGGCTCGAAAGAGCGGCCGGACCGGCAGCGGTAGGCTCACGAGCGGTTTGTGGACCACTTTGCCGGCCAGTCACATCGAGCACGAAGGAGGGTCGGATGCCTGGATCCGTCGTTCTGGCAGGCGCCCGTACGCCCATAGGCAAGTTCTCGGGGGCCCTCGCAGGCTTTGCTGCCATGGAGCTCGGTGGAATTGCCATCTCGTCGGCCCTTAAGCGAGCTCGAGTGGAGGCGAGCGACGTCGACTACGTCCTCATGGGGCAGGTTCTCCAGGCCGGCCAGGGTCAGATAACCGCAAGGCAGGCGGCCGTGCGGGCCGGCATCCCGATGACGGTCCCGGCGACCACCATCAACAAGGTCTGCCTGTCGGGGCTCAACGCCCTCTACCTCGCCGACCTCCTCATCCAGGCCGGCGACGCGGAGATCGTCGTCGCCGGCGGCATGGAGTCGATGACGACAGCCCCCTACCTGCTCACAGGTGCCCGCACCGGCTACCGGGCAGGCGACCAGACGGTGGTCGACTCGATGATGCACGACGGCCTGTTCGACGCGTTCGACCACGTCGCGATGGGCGCCGGCACCGAGAGCTACAGCCGCGCGGCCGCGATAAGCCGGGAGCGCCAGGACGCCTTCGCGGCCACATCGCACGAGCGAGCTGCCGCGGCGATCGCAGAGGGGCGCTTCGATGCTGAGATCGTGCCCGTGCTCGTGCCGCAGAGAAGGGGCGACCCCGTTGCCTTCGAGGTGGACGAGGGTGTGCGAGCTGGGACGACACCAGAGTCGCTCTCCAAGCTCAGGCCTGCATTCGACGACGCCGGCACGATCACGGCCGGCAACGCGAGCCAGCTCTCTGACGGCGCGGCAGCCCTCGTCGTGACCTCGCGGGGAACGGCCGAGGCTCTCGGCGTCACCCCACTGGGCGAGCTCGTCTCATACGGCCAGGTCGCAGGACCTGATACCTCTCTGTTGCATCAGCCCTCCCGGGCGATCCGCAAAGCGGCAGAGCGCGTGGGACTGGCTCTCGACGACATCGACCTGTTCGAGATCAACGAGGCATTTGCCGCCGTCGCCGTCGCCTCGATGGACGACCTCGGCCTCTCCGGCGACGTCGTCAACGTCAACGGCGGGGCGATAGCCCTCGGGCACCCGATAGGCATGTCGGGGGCCCGCCTGGCGCTGACGATCCTCCATGAGCTCCATCGGCGCGGCGGAGGAGTCGGCGCGGTGGCGCTCTGCGGCGGTGGCGGCCAGGGAGACGCCGCCCTGCTGCGAACGCTCCGCTGACGTCACCGCAGGATTGGTCAAGGTGGGAGCCGTCAGGCGGACATCTGCCGGCGCCCCACGAGGGCTCGTCCCAGCGTCAGCTCGTCGGCGTACTCGAGGTCACCACCGACCGGTAGCCCGCTCGCGATTCGGGTCACCTTCGTGCCGAGCGGTCCGAGCAACCGGGCGAGGTACATCGCGGTCGCCTCTCCCTCGAGGTTCGGGTTCGTGCAGATGATCACCTCGACGACACCTTCGGGCTCGAGGCGGCCAAGGAGGTCTCGCACCCGCAGCTGGTCCGGACCGACGCCTTCGATCGGGTTGAGGGCTCCGCCGAGAACGTGATAGGTCCCATGGAACTCACGAGTCCGCTCGACTGCCACGATGTCACGGGGATCCTCGACCACGCACACACTCGACGCGTCACGCCTCGAGTCTGAGCAGATAGCACACAAAGCGGACTCCCCGACGTTGAAGCACCGCTCGCACAACCGTATGCGGTCCTTCACCCCGGCAATGGCAGTCGCGAGGCGAACGGCTTCTTCTTTCGGGACCTCGAGGATGTGAAAAGCGATCCGCTGGGCTGACTTGGGGCCGATCCCTGGCAACCGGCCGAGCTCGTCGACCAGCTCCTGGATCGGTCCGGCGAAGACGCTCACTCAGGATCCCGCTCGTTGTCGCTCTCCGCGGGCTGCGTACCGCCCGGGGCTCCGGTGCCGAACGTGCCGGAGAAGTCCCCGCTCAGGCCACCGAGTGCCCCGCTCAGGCC
>CAZAMA010000146.1:5248-7169 GCA_964485645.1 uncultured Acidimicrobiaceae bacterium
CAGGCCGGCGATGAGGTCCTCGGGGCTGCCGAGGTTGCCCAAGTTGCCCAAGCCGAGGCCGGCAAAGTCGGCAAGGCCGCCGAGTTTTCCGAGCAAGCTCGACAGATCGACCTCGGTGCTCTCGAGCTCTCCGCCGAGCTCCTCTTGCACTTCGGCGACCTGGTCCAGAGCGTCGCGCAGGGCCGCCAGCACTGCGTCCTCCAGCAGGGCCGTCTCAGAGGGGTCGACAAGGAGTGAATCGATCTCGACCGATACGGCCTCGTAGCCACCTGTCAACCGGATGACCACGGCGCCTCCCGCCGACGAGCCTTCCACCACGACGTCGGAGATGTCCTCGGAGGCGTCGTCGAGCTGCTCTGCTACGGCTCCGAGCTGGGCCAGCAGGCCGCCCAAGCTGCTCGCCACGTCAAGAGCGTCGCCCGGCTCTGGGTCGGGCTCCTTCCCGCCGGGTCGGCCCACCTCGCCACGACTACCATCTTCGTCCGACGACATCAGGGAACCTCCTCAGCTCCAGGGAACGCTTCGAGCAGTCGGCCCTCCGCCCAGGACAGGGGGTCGTGGCGCCCACCCAACTCTGCGCGGGCGCCGTCTTCGACCTCGACATGCTCCTCGTGGGCACCGTCGTCGGCGCTCGCGGCGCGGGCATGGTCCCGTTGACGCGGTCGCTCGTGCCCCCGGATCGCGGGGCCGTCACCGGTATCCATGGTCGTCCCCGCCTCGGCCGGGCTCCGAGGTTGACCGCTCCCGCCTGTGCGGTCGTCGTTGCCACCCGGTGCAGCTCCACCTGAGTCGCCTGCCTCGGTGACCAAGCGCAGCGTCAAACGCGCCCCGAGATGGCGACTGAGGGCATCGGCGACTTCACCGACGAGCGGGGCGGCGTGCTCGAGGTGTGCGGAGTTCGGCAGTGCGAAGACGGCGACACCCTCTTGCACATCCACGAACCGGCCGGCGTTGTACACGGCACGAGCTCGCGGCCTGAGGGCCGCAAGGACATGATCCCCCCAGGCAAGCACCAGGTCGTCACGGGTGGGCAGCGGGGTCTGCGGTGGCGGCGGATCGACAGCCTCGGCCGCGGGGGCAGGGGTCGGGACCTGGGCCGGTGTCGGGGCCGTACGCGTCTTCAGGTACGCGCCGAGCGCGGGTGCGGCGCTGCTGGGCGAGACTGGGCTGGGCGAGACTGGGCTGGGCGAGACTGGGCTGGGCGAGACTGGGCTGGGCGGAGCTGTGCTCGTGACAGCGCCGAGCTCGTGCACACGCCTTTCGAGCCGCTCGAGCCGCTCGAGGATCGCACCTGGGGCGTCATCGACCTCTGGGTGAGTGAGGCGGACGAGAGCGACCTCCAAGGTCGTACGGGCATCCAGAGCGTCGTGCATATCGACTATCGCCTTGCCGATCACTTCGAGCGCCCGGACACACCTGGCCGGTCCGAGAGTCGGGCTGTCACTCACGCCGACGACGACGCCCGACCTGGCGGACGGGCCCAGGTCGGGGGCAACCGTGGAGAGGAAGATCTCTCTGAGCCCATCAACGAGCTCGGCGGCCAGCCGGGCTGCGTCGAGACCTGCGACCATCGCGTTCTCAACGGTGCAAAGCGCCAGATGAGTATCTCTCTCCGCGACCGCGCCAATGAGGTCGCGGACGAAACGCCCGTCGTCCTCGACGAACCCTGCCGCGACGACGAGGTCGAGGGCCGAGAGCGCGTCCCTCGCGGACCCGTGCGCGCGGCGTACCGCAGCCTCTATGCCCTCCGGCGGGAGATCCAGGCGGGCGTCGTGTGCCACTTCGCCGAGGAGGGCCGCGAGCGTGGAAGGTTCGAGGAGGTGGAACTCGAAGTGCTGGGTACGGCTGCGGATAGTAGGGAGCACCTTCTGCGGGTCGGTGGTGGCCAGCACGAACACGACGTGTGAGGGTGGCTCCTCGA
>CAZAMA010000147.1:0-7162 GCA_964485645.1 uncultured Acidimicrobiaceae bacterium
CGCCGAGGTCGAACACCAGCACGGTCTGGTCGGCGCCCTCCTTGTCGAGGCCGTACGCGAGAGCCGCCGCGGTCGGCTCGTTGATGATTCGCAGCACCTCGAGACCCGCGATCTGGCCGGCCTCTTTCGTGGCGGTGCGCTGGGCATCGTCGAAGTAGGCCGGTACAGTGATCACAGCCTGGGTGACGGTGTCGCCGAGGTACCCCTCGGCATCCCTCTTCAGCTTCTGCAGGATGCGGGCAGAGATCTCCTGGGACGTGTAGCCCTTGCCGTCGATGTCCAGCTTCCAGTCGGTGCCCATATGGCGCTTGACGGATCTCACCGTCCGGTCCGGATTGGTGATCGCCTGGCGCTTGGCGACCTCGCCTACGAGCACCTCGCCTGATTTCGTGAACGCGACGATCGACGGCGTCGTACGGCCGCCCTCGGCGTTGGGGATGACGGTCGGCTCGCCAGCTTCCAGGAACGCGACCACCGAGTTCGTCGTCCCGAGGTCGATTCCTACGGCCTTAGGCATCTCAAATCCTCCACTCTCCATGTACTCTTGATGTCAGCATTATAACGAACTTGAGCGTCTCATTGTCATAGTTCCTCAAGAAACCCGCCGAAGTCGTGAATTACCTATCCCCTGCCTGCCCCCGGGGTAACCTGCCCCTGTGTCGACACTCGTGCTCCTGAGACACGGCCAGAGCACCTGGAACGCCGAGAACCGTTTCACAGGCTGGGCTGACGTCGATCTGACAGGAGCCGGCGAGGAAGAGGCGCGTCAGGCCGGCCGGACGATGGCGGCCGAGCCGGGACTCGAGATCGACTCGGTGCACACCTCGGTGCTCCGCCGCGCCGTCCGCACGGCGAACCTTGCCCTCGACGAGATGGAGCGCAGCTACCTGCCCGTTCGCCGGCACTGGCGCTTGAACGAGCGTCACTACGGCGCGCTGCAGGGCCTCAACAAGGCCGAGACAGCCGCGCGCCACGGTCTCGAGCAGGTGACCACGTGGCGGCGGAGCTACGACGTCCCGCCGCCTCCGTTCGTATCCGACGACCCGGGCCATCCTGTGAACGATCCGCGCTACCGGCTGGTCCCGCGCTCCGCGCTGCCGGCGAGCGAGTGTCTCGCCGACGTCGTCCGCCGGCTGCTTCCCTACTGGGAGGACGTCGTTGCCCCGGAGCTGTTGCGCGGCCGCACCGTGCTGGTGGTGGCGCACGGGAACAGCCTGCGAGCGCTCGTCAAGGAGCTCGAGTCGATCTCCGATGACGACATCGTCGGAGTCGACATCCCGACCGGATTTCCCCGGCTCTACGAGCTCGGAGACCACTTGCAGGTGCAGAGTCGTCGCTACCTGGGCGACCCTGCAGCCGCGGCAAGCGCGGCGGAGGCCGTAGCCCGGCAGGCCGAGAGGTAGCTCCCGCCGCGCTTCACATACAGTTCACGAAGCCGAAACGCCCATTTCTCGTGCCGCACACGGCTAGGAAATAACTCCTATCTACATTGCCTCCAACTCCAGGGCAACCCCGTCCGTGGACGAGACGAGCCGAGTGCCGGCTACGAGGAGACACAATGCTGGCAACTACCTACGTTCCGTCGCCTCACTTCCTGAGTGCAGGTGACACGTCATGGCAGTTGACTGCCGCGACACTGGTGGGCCTCATGAGCCTGCCGGGGATAGCAGTCCTCTACGGCGGGATAGTCAAGAAGAAGTGGGCTGTGAACACGATGGTGATGGCGTTCGCCGCCTTCTCCCTCGTCCTCGTGGTGTGGGTGCTGTGGGCTTACAAAATGGGCTTCGGGAGCTCCTGGCTCCACCTCGGCAGCTCGGCTCGGGACACCGTGCTCGGCAAGCCCGGTCCGGTTCTCGGTGCCGGCACCGAGATCGGTCAGGCCTCGATACCCCAGACCGGCAATCTGGCGGGGCCCGGCCTGCAGTTCTCGAGCTCTGCGCTCGTCTACTTCCAGTTCGTGTTCGCCGCCATCACGCCGCTGCTCTTCCTCGGCAGCGTGCTCGGGCGGATGAGCCTCAAGGCCTGGTTGATCTTCGTGCCCCTTTGGACGACTTGCGCCTACACGGTGAATGCGATGCTGCTCTGGGGAGGGGGTTTCTGGGCACAGCGCGGGGCGCTCGACTATTCCGGCGGGTACGTGATCCACCTCGCCGCGGGCACGACCGGTTTCGTCGCGGCGGCGATCATCGGACCGCGGCTCAAGAGCGACCGGGACTCCTTTACGCCCAACAACCTGCTCCTCGTGGCCGCCGGTGCGGGCATCTTGTGGCTCGGCTGGAACGGCTTCAACGGCGGCGACCCGTATTTCGCGAACGGCGATGCCGCGGCTGCCGTGCTCAACACGAACCTGGCAACGGCGGGCGCGCTGCTGACGTGGTTCTTGATGGACATCGTGGGCGGGCCGAAGAAGGCCAACTTCATGGGCTCTGTCAACGGCATGATCGTCGGCCTGGTCGCGATCACGCCCGCTGCTGGGTTCGTCAACGGTTACGGAGCACTGGTGATTGGCGTGCTGTCGTCGGGCATCGTCTGGTTCTCCTGGAACAAGATGGCGCGCAGGGGGATCTTCGCTCGAGTGGACGACGCTCTCGGCGTGGTGCACACCCACGGTGTCGCCGGGTTGTGCGGCGGGATACTCGTCGGTTTCTTCGCCGATCCGAAGATGGCGGAGTACTACGCAGTCGGCGCCCACGGCAAGCTGACCCCGGTTTCGTCCGCCGGTCTCTTCTACGGCCATCCCGGCCAGGTGCTGATCCAGGCGGGGGCCGCGCTCACGATCATCGTCTGGGACGGTCTCGTGACCGTGGTCCTGCTCAAATTCATCGAGAAAGTGCTCCGGGTGCCGCTTCGCCTGACCGACCGGGAGCTCGAGGTCGGAGACGGTGCAGTCCACCTGGAAGAGGTGCTGGGCCCGGAGGACGTCCTCGGCCTGGGCACGATGAACGGCCGCGACAACGGTACGAGAGAGCGCGATCGGCGGGAGCTCGTGAGCGAGGGGAGTCCGCCATGAGGTCCGGCCACGTGATCGCCGTGCGGGACCGAACTACGATTCGCCCATGTCGTCCCCGGCCCCACTGGACTTCGGAAGCGTCTGGCTCTTCAGCGAATGCACCCGTGCCGAGCTGCGCAACATCGCCAAGATGTCCAAGTCTCTTACCGTGCAGGCGGGAGCGACTGTCTGCTCCGAGGGTGAGGTGGGCCAGACCTTCTACTTCGTGCTGGGCGGAAGGGCGTCGGTCATCCACCACGGTCGCAAGGTGGCCGAGCTCCTCCCCGGGAGCTACTTCGGAGAGCTTGCCCTGCTCGATCGGCTGCCCCGCTCCGCCACGGTCAAGGCCGTGACGGACCTGGAGCTGCTGGCAGTCGGCCAGAAGGAGTTCAACAAGCTGCTGCGGGACTCGCCGACACTTACCCGCAAGCTCCTGGTCGCGACCGCGTCGCGGTTGCGCAGCGCCGATGCCAAGGCGCTCGGCGCCGCCGTTCACTAGAGGGTCAGAGGCTTGCCACCAAGACCTAGCGGCGGCGGCGGCGACATGGAGCGCTCGAGGATCTGCGAGATGTCGAGAACCTTGACGTCCTCGTCGCGCTGGCGCTCCTTGACGGCGTCGTCCAGCATGATGAGACAGAAGGGGCAGGCCGTTGACACGACGTCCGCGCCCGTCCCGAGGGCCTCGTCGGTCCGCTCGAGGTTGACTCGCTTGCCGATCCGCTCCTCGAGCCACATGCGGGCGCCGCCGGCGCCACAGCAGAACCCCTTCTCCCTGCACCGTTTCATCTCGAGCGACTCCACACCCGGGACCGACTCGATGACCGAGCGGGGCGGGTCGTAAACCCGGCTGTGACGGCCCAGGTAACACGGGTCGTGGTAGGTGACTTTGGCATTGAAGCGTTCCGGGGTGAGCCGGCCGTCGGCGATGAGGCGGCTGAGAAGCTGAGAGTGGTGCACGACCTCGAAGTTGCCCCCGAGGGCCGGGTACTCCTTGCTAAGTGAGTTGAAGCAGTGAGGACAGGAGGCGACGACTTTCCTGACGCGTGCCGAGGTCAACGTCTCGATGTTCTGAGCTGCCTGCATCTGGTAGAGGAACTCGTTGCCGAGTCGCCGGGCAGGATCGCCGGTACACGACTCACGGGGACCGAGCACCGCGAAACCGACTCCGGCCTGGTGGAGCAGGCGGGCGACGGACTGGGTCGTCTTGCGCGCCCGTTCGTCGAGCGCTCCCGCACACCCGACCCAGAACAGGTACTCGATGTCGTCACCGATGGTGTCTGTCACGACGGGTATCTCGAAGTCGACGCCGCTCGTCCACTCGAGCCGCTTGGCTGAGCCGAGTCCCCACGGATCGCCGCGGTTCTCGATGTTGCGGAGCATGAGACCGGCTTCGGTCGGGAAGCGCGACTCGATCAGCACCTCGTAGCGGCGCATGTCGATGATCGCGTCGACGTGCTCGATGTCCACAGGGCACTGCTCTACGCAGGCGCCACACGTCGTGCAGGACCAGAGGACGTCGGGGTCGATGACGCGGGGGACGAGCCTGGCGTCGTCGCCCGTGGTCCCCGCGAGCACGCGGCTCGACTGCCTGAGCAGCTCGTCGCGAAGGTCCATGATCACGAGCTTTGGAGACAGCGGCTTGCCGGTGTTCCAGGCGGGACACTGGCTCTGGCACCGGCCGCACTCGGTGCAGGTCACGAAGTCGAGCATCTGCTTCCAGGAGAAGTCCTCCACCTTGCCGGCGCCAAAGACGGTGTCCTCGTCCATGGTTTCGACGTCGATGACCGGCGTGGTCCCGAGCGGGCCGAGGGCACGCGGCTGGCGGGAGAAGGCCACGTTGAGCGGTGCCATGACGATGTGCAGGTGCTTGGAATGGACGAGGAACACGAGGAAACCCACGATGGCGACGACGTTCAGGTCAACGAAGACCGTTGCGAGCGTGGCGTTGGTGGACGAGCCGAGCGGGCGCAGGAGATAGCCGATGGCATGGGAGACGAATGCCCAGTGGGAGTAAGGGAAGTCGGAGCCGACGTTGGTCTGTGCCCCCCTGTACATGAGGAGCGTGATGATGACGAGGGAGATGAGCCCGAGCGTGATCCAGGCGGCACCGGTGTGCGAGCCGTAGAAGCGGCTCTTGCGATCGAGCCGCGCAGGAGCATTGCGAATCCGGATGATGCTGAAGACGACGAGCGCGACCAGCACTGCGAGGGCGAAGAAGTCCTCGATGAAGCCGACGAATGGGTTCGTGCCGATGAGCGGAATGTGGAAGCTCGCCTGGAACAGGTCTCCGTATGCCTCGACGATCGTCAAGAGGAGCACCGTGAAACCCCAGAAGGTGAAGGCGTGGGCAAGTCCCGGCACCGTCCACTTGAGGAGGCGTTTCTGGCCCCCCACCTCGGCGATCTCCACCCCGGCGCGCTTGGTCCAGTGGGCAAGACGCTCTGGAGCCGGTTTGCCGGAGGTGACGAGGCGAAAGAGGAAGTAGAGCCTCCGCCCCGCGATGCCAAAGGCTATCGCGGTCGCGCCAAGGGCTATCGGGTACCTCGTGAGCAAGAGCCCTCCTCGGGGGGAACCGTTCGGTGCCTTCCAACCGGCACCCAGTCAGACTCTATTGCGCTGTGCCCAGGGCGCGGAAGTTCTCGAAGTAGCGGCTCGGTGTCGGCCCGCGCTGGCCTTGGTACTTCGAGCCAAGCCCGGCTGACCCGTAAGGCAGCAGCGCAGCAGAGGTCATCTTGAGGAAGCTGATCTGCCCGATCTTCATGCCAGGGTAGACGGTGATGGGAAGGTTGGCGACGTTCGAGAGCTCGAGGGTCAGGTACCCGTCCCAGCCGGCATCGACGAAGCCCGCCGTCGAGTGGATGAGCAGTCCGAGACGGCCGAGGCTCGACTTGCCTTCGAGGCGCCCGACGAGGTCATCTGGCAGCCGGACTCTCTCCAGAGTCGAGCCGAGCACGAATTCTCCGGGGTGCAAGATGAGCGGCTCGTCGCCGACCGACTCCACCAGCTCGGTGAGGTCCTCCTGGTCATCGCGCACGTCGATGACCCGCTGGGTGTGGTTGCGGAACACGCGGAAGTAGCGGTCCACGTGCAGATCCACCGACGAGGGCTGTATGCAGTCGTCGCCGAGCGGGGCGATCCCGATGCGACCGGCCTCTAGCTCCTCGCGGATGGTCCGGTCAGACAGGATCATGGCTTTGCAGGCTAGCTGCGCGAACATTCTCACTGTCGTGGTAGGGTTGGTCATGGAGGGGCTGACCATCCAGGAAGCTTCCGCCGCGACAGGCTGGTCGGCCCGGATGCTCAGGTACATCGAGGACTCGGGACTCGTGGTGCCGATCCGGTCTCCGGGTGGGTACCGGCTGTTCGGAGAGGCCGAGCTCCACAAGCTCAGGTCGCTCCGGGAGCTCCTGTGCCGCTATGGCGTCGGACTGGCGGAGATGGGCTTCGCCTCGAGGCTCCGCATGGATCGAGTCCTGGCCGAAGAGGTCGACAACTGGCTGTCGGATCGGGTCGAGCGACCCGCCGAGAGTGGTACACCTACGTCAAGGAGATGGAATGGGCTTCGAATACAAGGTCGCTGACTTGTCTCTGGCCGAGTTCGGTCGCAAGGAGATCGGGCTGGCGGAGCACGAGATGCCCGGCCTCATGGCAATGCGGGCCGAGTTTGCCAAGTCCCAGCCGCTCGCGGGCGCAAGGGTGTCAGGTTCCCTGCACATGACGGTGCAGACCGCCGTGCTCATCGAGACCCTCGTCGACCTCGGGGCGGCGGTGCGATGGGCGTCCTGCAACATCTTCTCCACTCAGGACCATGCGGCCGCCGCCGTTGTTGTCGGCCGCGAGGGCTCCGTCGAGGCACCGGCCGGAGTGCCCGTCTTCGCCTGGAAGGGCGAGACGCTGGAGGAGTACTGGTGGTGCACAGAGCAGATGCTGCGTTGGTCCGATGGTGGGCCGAACATGATCCTCGACGACGGTGGCGACGCGACACTGTTCGTCCACAAAGGCGTCGAGTTCGAGAAGGCCGGCATTGTGCCTGACGTGGGCACCGCCGACAACGAGGAGATGGCAGTGGTGCTGTCGCACCTGGCTCGGTCGCTGTCGCAGGACTCGTCGCGTTGGACCACGATCGCGAACGGCATTCGCGGCGTGACCGAGGAGACCACGACCGGCGTGCAC
>CAZAMA010000148.1:0-3353 GCA_964485645.1 uncultured Acidimicrobiaceae bacterium
CATTGGCCACACTCCGAGCGCAACCGCCGACGACCGATGGCGCCGCGCCTTGGCCGGCATTCCGTGACGCCTTCGACTGGGCCGCCATCCTCGTCATCGCCTCGGCGATCGCTTCGTCCCGTTCCTCCGTGGCGTGTTGGTAGATGAGCGCGGCGCGAGGCGTCGAGTGCCCGAAGCGGGCCATGAGCTCTCTCGTGGTCGCGCCCGTCTGGGCGGCAGTCGTCCCTGCGAAGTGCCGGAGGTCGTGAAAGCGCAACCACCCGATGCCGACTGCCTCCCGGGCGCGGGCAAAGCGGCGGTCGAAGTGCTGAGCAAGTAGCGGGCCGCCCTTGTCGGCGGTGAAGACGAGGGCGTCGTCTCCAGGTCCGACGAAGCTAGCCAGATGGACGTCGAGGATGGTGACGAGTGCGGCCGGGATGGCGACCGTGCGCTTGCCGGCGTCGCTCTTCGGCTTGCCGAGGATCCATCCTTGACCCACCACCTGCTGCGCCTGCTCGACGATCGCGATCGTGCCACGGGCGAGGTCGAGACGTCCTCTCGTCAGTGCCGCGCACTCCCCCAGACGCAGGCCCGCGTAGGCGGCGGTGTAGACAAGCGCCCGGTAGCGCGGTGCGAGCGCGTCGGCGACAGCGTCGATCTGGGCAAGGGTGGGAACGGCGCGCTCGGGCGACTGCTCCTTGCCCGCCCCCTTCACGACGCAGGGATTGCTCACAAGGAGGCGGTCCTCGACGGCGGTGTTCAGGATCACCCGGAGAAGGCGGTAGCACTTGGCGGCGGTGATGGGCTTGGTCCGGGCGACACCCGCGTGCCAGCTGCGGATCCTGGCTGTCGTGATCGCCGCGAGCGGCATCGCGCCGAATGCGGGCAAGATGTGCCGCCTCAGCTCCGACGCGTAGAGCTCCTGTGTCCGGGGCCGGAGAGTGAGCCGGTCCTCGAGCCACTGGCGGGCATAGTCCCCGAAGCGCACCTGTCCCGCGTCGGGGTCAACCCACTGTCCCCTCGCCATCGTCGTGCGCGCGCTCGCGAGCCATGCGTCCGCGTCGGCCTTGGCGTCGAAGGTGGCCCAGTAGCGACTGCCATCTGCGTTATAGCTCGCCTGCCAGCGTCCGGAGGGCAGCCTGCGGGTCGTGCCGAACGTGCTCGATCGCCTGCGGCGAGGCGCTGCGCGACCATCGATCTGCCTCGTCCCGAGATCTTTGCTACCCCCTTTTCCTGTGGGCTGGCGGGCGTCCGTCATGCAGTACGCCCAGGTGCCGCCTCGACGCGGTTGTGTTCCAGATAACCCTCGATGTCCGCCTCGGCGAGCACGATGCAGCGCCCCGCCCGGCTGAAGGGGATCCTCCGCTCCTGGACGAGACGACGCAGCAGGCGCAGGGAGAACGCCGGGTACGCCTCGGTCGCCTGCTGGAGCGTGAGGTAGCGGCCATGACATCTCGATTGTTGGCTCGCGCCGGCGCGGAGATCGATTGCTGGCGAACGATGCACCATCACATCGTCCTTCTTGACGCTGCTGGCCGGATCACCGCGCGGCGGCGCGGACCGGCGCCAGGGGTGGCTATGGCGACGTTGGTCGCCCGGCGGAGCCGACGGTCGAGCGCGAGGGAAGCCGGTTGCCAGCTCCGAGTTGACGGCCTGGTCCAAGTCGGCGAGGAACCGAGCGACCTCGGTTCGAGTAGATGCGACAAGCCGATGCTGCTCGGCGAGCTCCGCGAGGCGCCGCGCGCGGACGTGAGCGAGCTCGGCAGTGAGCGGGCGTGCGCGGCATCGAACGCGGCGAGCCGCTGTTCGGTATCGCTCACGAGGCTGCGGAGAAACACAGGCACTCCTTCGCAGCGGTCGGACGACCGCTCCTACACCGAGCGCCTCGAGGATCCAAGCTATTTGGCCGCGTCGGGCTGCTCTGGTCCGCCAGCCTGTTACCTCGATCTGGCGTGGCTCGGGCTCGAGTCCGCCTCAGTCCGGTGCCTCAGTGAACGCCGATGGTCGGCGCGCCAGACGCCGCGCTCGGCAAGAGCGCGGCCGCTCGGCTGGTTGCCGCGGTGCCCGCGGCGAAGGCGGCCGGTCTTAGGGTTCGAGGTGGGGCAGGATGCGGTCCAGCCAGGCCGGCACCCACCAGTTGGCCTTCCCGAACAGGGTCATGGTTGCGGGCACCACTACGAGTCGGATGATCGTCGCGTCCACGAGAACGCTCGCCGCTAACCCGACGCCGAGCATCTTCACGACGACGTTGGTCGAGAGTACGAAAGCAAGAAAGACGCTCGCCATGATGAGAGCGGCACAGGAGATGACGCGGGCAGTCTGGGATAGGCCCTCGGCAACCCCTGCCGCGTTGTCGCCGAGGCGGTCATATGCCTCCTTTACCCGCGAGAGAAGGAACACCTCGTAGTCCATGGCCAACCCGAAAGTGATAGCGAACATCATCATCGGTACGTAGGACTCAATCGGCACCTTCTCGCTGACACCTAGCAGCGACGATCCCCAACCCCACTGGAACGCGGCCACGATGACGCCGTAAGCCGCTCCGATGGAGAACAGGTTCAGCACAGCGGCCTTCAACGCGAGGAGGAGACTGCGAAAGCTCAGGAGGAGGAGGAGAAATGCCAAGAGGAGGACCAGGGCGATTATGAGCGGGAGCCTGGCCGAGACGAGGTCGACAAAGGCGAACTGGGCGGCTGTGTTCCCGGTCACATAAGCCACGGCCTCTGTTCCCCGCAGTGCCTGGGGCAGTGTCGAGTTGACGAGCCGGTGGTACAGATCAAGGGTGGCAGAGGCCTGCGGTCCGGTCGTTGGCAAGAGGGAACCGACAAGAAGAGCCCCGTCCGGTGAGGCTGTGAGGGGGCTCGCCTTCGCGACTCCAGGCGTTGAGGCAAGCGCGGTCGACACCTTGTCGCTCAGAGCCGTGGGACTCTGACCCTTCGGTACGGTTACGACAATCGTGAAGGGTCCGTTCTCACCGGGACCAAAGGCCGAGGAGATCAGGTCGTAGGCCTGGCGGTCGGAGTAGGAGGGCGGGTTGGCCCCGGCCCCGACGTGACCGAGCTGGATCGACAGCAAGGGAATCGCGAGCACGACCGCCACGGCGAGGCCCGCGGTGAGGAAGCGCCACGGGTGGCGCTCGACTGTTCGCGCGTATCGGTGCCAAGTGTCGGAGTCCCCGCCCTGTTCGGCGACGGGCTCGCGGACCGACATCGAGTCGATTCTCCGTCCAAGCAGCACAAGGATGGAAGGGGCAAGGGTGAGACTGCTGAGAGCCGCGGTCGCGACGGTGATCGCCGCCGCTACTCCGAGCTTGCCGATGAACACGATCCCGGACGCATAGAGCCCGAGCAACGCGATCACGACGGTGGACGCGG
>CAZAMA010000148.1:3363-5682 GCA_964485645.1 uncultured Acidimicrobiaceae bacterium
AAGCACCGAGCGTCCACTTGTAGAGAGGCTCGCCGCTGCAGCTTCGACGGGTTCGAGACCGTCCATGATCTTTTGGCGAAAGCGGGTCGTGAGAAACAGCGTGTAGTCGATCCCGACCCCGAGGCCGATCATGGTCGCAAGTGTTGGCGAAACCGTCGCGAAGGTCGAGGTTGCTGCAACAAGACCCAGCAGGCTCACTCCGACAAGGACAGCGAGAAGCGCTCCGACAAGTGGCAACGCCCCGCCAAAGAGGCTGCCGAAACCCACGAGCAATACCACGAGAGCGACGGCGAACCCGATCAGCTCCGAACTGGCGTCGGTCTTCTTCGGCTCGGCCAGCGTTCCGAGCGCCGCCCCGTAGGTGACGTCGACACCTGCGCTGCGGGCCGGGCGCACAGCCTGGTCGACAATGCTCAGCTCGTCAGAAGCGATGAGGGCGGGCTGCTCGGAGAAGGTGACCGTCGAGAAAGCGGTCGTCTCACTTGAAGACATCGTGCCCGGCTTGGTGAACGGATTCGTGACCGCGATCACGTCGTGAAGGTGGGAAAGGTCCGAGAGCGAGGAGTTGATCGCCGTTTCCTTGGCGCCGAGGGTTCCCGAGAAGACGTGAAGGACGACTTGTCCCGAGACACCCCCGGCGGTGGGGAGGTGTCGCGCAAGAAGGGTGGCCCCGGTCTGAGGCCCCGTGCCCGGAAGCGAGAAGTTGTCGCTATAGGTGCCACCGGCAACGTGGTTGGCCACAAAGACCCCTATAAGAAGGATGATCCAAGTCGCTATCACGGCGAACGGATGGCGAGTGCTTGCCCGGGTGAGAGACATGGCGGGAGTTTAGGAAACTTACGGATAAAGTGTCAACACTGGCAGATAGCAGTAGTGACAGTAAGCTCGGCTAAGCTGGGCACCGGACCTACGCAGGGCTGATGGGAGAGGCAGTTCCATGGTCGAACAGACGAGGGAGCGAGATTCGGTCGCAAGGGGCGTGGATCGGGACGAACCGGTGGGGCTCAGGGACCGCCACAAGGTGGCGACGCGGGCCGCGCTCCAGGCGGCGGCCCTCGATCTCTTCCGCCGCCATGGGTTTCACTCGACTACGACGGAGATGATCGCGGAGGCGGCCGAGGTTTCGGAACGGACGCTGTTTCGATACTTCGAGAGCAAGGACGACCTTCTGCTTGGCGAGGTCACGGCAGTGCTCGGCGACGTTCGCGCGGCGCTGGCGCGCAGACCTGCCGCTGAACCGCCGGTGGTGGCGATCCGCGAGGCTCTCGTCGAGGTGCTGTTACCTCGTGATTTCTCGCTCGCATGGCTCGCCTCGATCGATCTCGTGGATCCCGGAAGACCGCGTTTTAGGGTCCGGCTCATCCGGGCCTTGCAGAGCTGGGAGAGCGAGGTGGCAGAGCTGCTGCTCGCGCGCGAGGAGGCAGGGGATGGACACCGGGCGGAGCCCGATCCAAGCTCCGTGGGCCCCTGTGACGAAAGCTTCGAAGCCGCGGTCATCGCCGCGGCGGCCACGGCAGCGCTTCGCTCGGTACTTCTCCGCGAGCTTCGAAGCTTCAGAGGCGAGCGAGACCACCCTGATACTGATGGTCGCCTCGCCTTCGAAGCTCTCCTGCGCGGCGCTTTCGAGGTGCTCGAGCGAGGCTGCCGGCTCAGCGTCGCTAGGACCCGCGGTGGGTAACAGGGCCTGAGTCAGAAAGTCTGCGCTGTGCGTCCCGGACGGTCTTGCGAACTGGCATAGGTCTCTTTCCTGGCGCGGTCGCGGTGACCACTCCACTTGGGAGGTTGCGGGGCTACCACGCTATTTGGAGCAGCGTCGGGGCCGTTGTCCGCGGCCGTGCCTGGGCTCAGCCCGTTGTGGCCCTGGAGTACTCGTAGGCGGGCGGCGAGCCAACTTGCGAAGCTCCGCTGGTGTCACATCGGTGAGCTTCTGACCGATGCTTCCATACCCGAACACCTGCTTTGTCGCCTGAGCGAGCTCCAGTCTCGCGACGAGGACCGCCGCTTCCTCTACTGCTCGGGAGCCGGTCAACCTCCTCGACGACCCGCTGGACTTCGGAGTGAGCACGAAGGGCACGCGCCATCTTGCTTGCTTCGGCCCTCGTGTTGAAGTGACGCCGCCAGCAGGTCGTCTCCCACTCGCGCATACCGAGGCCACCTGTAGCGCGAACGACACGACGCTCAGCGCGTGCGATCACCCGGTCTCATCGGCCGATCGCCTGCTGCCATGCCTGGTGCGCCCGCTGCCAGCAGTCACCGCCTCGGTCGGCGCATCGACCGCAGCCAGCACCTCGGGTTCGTGCCACATGACAGCAATACCAC
>CAZAMA010000148.1:5692-7116 GCA_964485645.1 uncultured Acidimicrobiaceae bacterium
GACGGGCATCACTTCAGCGTGCGGTAGCCGTCCTCGTCGACACTCCGGCCCTGGTCGCCCAACCCCGCTCGCTTGCGTGCTCGCTCATGGACATCACACCGTCGGCATCCGAGGGCTAGCGGTGAGCGATCGGGCGCTGACCAGGGCCTGCGCTCGACGACCAGAACAGCCTGCACGCGGAGCGCCGGATGGGTGTCGATCCCGCCACACTCCGAGGAGGAAAGCACTCTGATTTCGATCCGTCGCATCAGTCTCGGAGGCGGGTTTCGCTATCTGATGGAGTCTGTGGCTGCGGGCGACGGCGCCGCCGATCGGTCGTCGCCACTATCTAGCTATTACTCCGAGTCGGGGACTCCGCCTGGCCGATTTCTCGGCCGCGGACTGTCCGATCTGGACGGTGGCAGGGGCGTCGAGCCGGGTACCCCAGTCACCGAGGAGCACCTCCGTCTGATGCTCGCAGCGCTGGCGGACCCGGTGAGCGGCGAGCCCGTCGGAGGCGCACCGCAGGCGCCGGCAGGGGCGGTTCCAGTGGCCGGATTCGACCTGTGCTTCTCTCCGTCGAAATCGGTGTCGGTCGCCTGGGCGCTCGCCGACCCCGACACGAAGTCCGGGATCTACGACTGCCACCTTGAGGCGATCAACTATGTGCTCGCCTACGCGGAACGTGAGGTCTTCCACTCCCGCTCCGGCAAGAACGGGATCGTCGAGGAGGACGTGACGGGCGTCGTAGCGGCTGCCTTCACTCACTGGGCGAGCCGGGCGGACGACCCGCAACTGCACGATCATGTCGTCGTCTGGAACCGGGCCAAGTCGGTCACAGATGGGAAGTGGCGGACACTCGACTCGAAGGCGATCTTCAAGCAGACGACGACGCTCTCCGAGCTGCACCAGGGCGTCCTCTCGGACCTCTTGACTGCACGTCTCGGCGTCGGCTGGGAGGCCCGTCGGCGCCGCCACTCATCGAAACCCCGCTACGAGATCACAGGCGTCCCCGAGACACTCATGGCCGAGTTCTCACGCAGGTCCGAGCAGATCGTCGGGCACACGGCGAAGCTCCGCGAAGAGTTCGTAGCTGCCCACGGCCGGGCTGCGACCCGCGTCGAGGACATGCGGCTTCATCAGGTCGCCACGATCGCCACACGGCCGGAGAAAGCCAAACACAGTCTCGCCGCCCTGACCGGACAGTGGCGGGACCGAGCAGCCAAACACGTCCCCGCCGACGATCAGCTTGCTTTCGTCTCGGCGTTGAGAGACCGCAACGACCTGCCGCTGCTCCGCTCGGCGGACCTCGGCGATCCAATCCTCACCGACGCCGCCGAGGCGGTCGTGATGACCGTTGCCGAGCGCCACTCGACCTATCGCCGTCACAACCTCCTTGCCGAGGCGCACCGGGTATTGCACGGTGTTCGTTTCGCCTCGCCCGA
>CAZAMA010000149.1:0-2521 GCA_964485645.1 uncultured Acidimicrobiaceae bacterium
TTCGTCCACTTCCGCTGGAAGTGAACAGGGCGGCTTCGCCGTCAGCACCGCTAGCTCTAAGACTAGCTTCGACCTGCCCTTTTGCTGTCGGTAGCTAACCGAGCTCGACCGCGGCTTACCGTTGTTCTGAGGACTGATTGCGGACTAACCGAGGACTGACGGCATCAATGGGTCGTGGCGGCGACGGAACCGCCAATCTTCCGATCGCCTTACGCCCGCCGCCCCGCCGGCGTTAGTTCGTGACCCAGGTAAGGCGACACCAGGCGGGTGGACTTCCTGTCGTGGGTCCTGCACTGGGAGCTGCCGGGCCGCCTGCACGACCGAGTCATTCGGCGGGGCTCTGGTCGCGGAGCGGCACCGGCGCCGGTCCGTTGCCGAGCGGTGTCTCGAGCGGCCTCGTCGAGATCTGAGGCATGCCCCCCTTCACGGCCTCGTAGATCGAGTAGCCCTGAGTTACAAGGTTCGTGAGCAGTGCCGTCACGCCCTCGGTGCCGTTGACGAGGACTACGTTCGCCCCGCTGAGTCCCTTGGCCGCGGCCTCCACGAGAGCTGGAAGCTGCTCGACCATTCTGTTGGCCGCGATGAGGCCCTGATTGCCGCCGGCGAGGGCCTCGGCCCTCGCCTTGATGGCATCCCTGTCGGCCTCGGCAAGGCGGACCGTGCGGTAGGCCTCGGCGTCGGCGGGCTTCTCGACCTCTGCGATGAGGTCCTTCTCGCGCTTCGCCGCCTGGAGGGCGGCGAGCCGCGTCTGCTCTTCGGTCACCTCTTGGGCCGCCTTGGCTTGCGCCAGCGGGCCCGCCTGGCTTGCTGCAGCCTGGGCCCGCTCGATCTCGGCTCGGTAGCCCGCCTGCTTGATCTCGGCCTCGCGCACGAATCCCGCCTTCAGCGCGTTCGCCTCCTGCTCCTTCTCCGTAGCGGCCTGGTCGGCCTGCGCCGCGGCGATCCGGGCATCGCGGGCGACGGCGGCAGCATGCGGAGCTGCGAGATTCTCGATGTAGCCGGTGGCGTCTTTGATCTCCTGGATCTGGAACGCATCAATCACGAGCCCGAGCTTCTCCATCTCGTCGGTCGATGCCGCCTTTACCTCCTGGGCCACCCGGTTGCGATCACCGATGATCTCCTCGACCGAGAGGCCGCCAACGATCGAGCGCAGGTGCCCCGCGAGCACCTGCGCGGTGAGCCGCTCCATCCCCTGTTGCTGGTCAAGGAAGCGGCGTGCCGCGTTGGCGATCGAGGAGTTGTCGTCGCCGACCTTGAAGACGGCTACAGCCTCGACGGTGAGCGGTATTCGCAGCTTCGTCACGCAACTCTCGGAGATGAGCGCTTCCCTGAGGTCTAACGAGAGCCACCGAGCCTTGTGCGTCATTGGGAAGACGAATGCTCCCCGGCCGGTCACGATGCGGAACTGGCCTCCGTCGCTGCCTCGCTTGGACCCCGAGACCACCATCGCCTCGTTCGGAGCCGGGATTCTGTAAAAGAACATCCGTCCTCTCCCTCTCGGCGGATCAGCAGCTGGTCACAAGGAGCGTCCGCGACGACAGCTGCTCGACTACGACGATCCGGGTGTTCACGGCGAGCGGCTCCTCGCTCTGAGTGTATGCCGTGTAGGCCTCGGAGCCCCCGCGGATTTGGATGATGACCTCGCCCGGGAGGTCTGGGGAGATTGGAACGGAGACTCGTCCCATCCTGCCGACGGTCTCGGCGGCTACCCCGTCCAAGTCGGAGCCCATCTTCTCGGTCGCTCCTTTTGGTGGCCGGGGGTCACGCGCATCGGTTCCACACTCCCAGGCTAGGCACCTCGGGGAAGCGAGGCGCTATCGCTCGCTTCTCTCACCAACCATGCGAGCACCGATGGCGCCATCCATGGACTGAGGGAGGTGAGCAAGACACCGGCGACGTACCTGACGTGGAGCATCCCGTTGCCGATCACGGCGTCACCGGTGAAAGCGCACACCGTCACGCCATCGGGGGCCACGATGGGCTCTTGCGGAGACGAGCCGAGGCATGCAGGCACCAGGGTGCCGCACCATGGAGTCGCTATCGAGGCGAGCGGGCTCTACGTGTGGAATCGTCGCAGCGAAGTTCGAGCAGCCACCGCCGACGAGGTAGCAGCAAAGCGAGTCGAGCTACGTGCGCTCGCGTCACGGCACCGGTTTGCCGCCATCGACGTCGCCGGTGACGGCATGATCATCGTCCGCACCGACGCCCCGGGGTATCGGGACCTGGCACGTTTCGCAGGCGAAGCTGCTCGCCTCGTCGGCGCATACGTCCAGGTGGTGACGGACGACGTCCCGGCAGCGTCGGCTCCAACGAAACCTTTGTGAGCCCGGCCGAGCTGTACGACTAACGCTGCCTCCTGGCCCATGCCCTCCCCGAGCTGCTGGACCAAGCCTTGGAGCGCTGCGCTTCAGCGGCGGGAGACCTGAGGGGGCTGCGGACGAGCGCCAGTCCGAACGCTATGTAGCCGACGGACATGAGGATCAGGGCGGGGCGCGTCCCGGTGAGCTGCCCGAGGCCGCCG